>NZ_CP079105.1:3620077-3925096 GCF_019285775.1 Skermania piniformis | reverse complement strand
TGATCTCCACGATTTCGGAGAACAACCAGAACATCGCCGGCCTGCTCAGCAAGGTATCGACCGCCAGTGCGGCGCTCGGCGACTTCGCCAAGACCACCGGTCCGCAGCTCAGCGGATTGCTGGACAGCACCGACCGGCTGATGACCGGATTGGGCCAGGCCCGGGATACGCTCGGGCCGGCGCTGGAGGCGGTCGAGACGATCAAGCCGAAGGTCAACGCGAGTATGGAAGGCACGGCGCTGACCCAGGCGTCGACCCTGCGGTATCTGAGCATCGGCGCCTTGCATGATCCGGAGGGTCAGCAGCTGCCGGATCTGCGGACGTTGAACGACATGACGTACAGCATCGTCCAGGTACTGCAGCGTGCCTATTCACGAATTACCGGTCAGGCGCCGCCGCCGATCCAGCCGGGCGAAGGGGGCACCCGATGAAATGGATTCGTCGTCATAAGGTCCTGGTCTCGAATCTGGGGCTGGTGGCGTTGCTGTTGGTCGGCCTGAGCTTCCTGGTGTTCGACACCGCGCGGGTGAATCCGTTCAAGCGGACCTACGCGGTCACGGTGGACATGGACCGCTCCGGCGGCTTGCAGCCGCGCAGCGACGTGACCTACCGCGGCTACCGGGTCGGTCAGGTGAAGTCGATCTCCTTGACCGAGAAGGGGGTGCGCGCCGAGGTCGAGATCGACGGTTCGGCGCACATTCCGGCGAGCGGAACAGTTGCGGTGCATGCGCTTTCGGCCGCGGGTGAGCAGTACATCGACTTTCGCCCGGATACCGATCAGGCCCCGTTCCTGGAAGATGGCGCGGTCATCTCGCGTGACCGGGTGTCGCTGCCGGTGCCGATCCCGGAGGTGTTGGCCAACTCCAGCCAGCTGATCGCCAGCATCAATCCGGATCGCTACGAAGTGATCCTGAACGAGATGGACAAGGCACTGGGTGGTGGGCCGGACCAGTTGCGGCGCCTGATCAACGGCCTGAGCCTGATCACGACCGGCATGGACGCCTATCTGCCGCAGACGGTTTCGCTGTTGACCAACCTCCGGTTGATCGCCGGCGAGACCACCCGGATCCAGCCGGATCTGGGCACGCTCACCCGCAGCTCACAGTTGATCTTCGATCAGGCGGTGGCGGCCGACGGCGAACTGCGGAAAGCCTTCGACACGGCGCCGGGTCAGCTGTCGACGTTGGGTGGCACGGTGTCGACCAATATGGACCCGCTGACCCGCCTGGCGAACGATTTCGTCCGGGTCAGCAAGGCGGCTCAGCTACGGGCACCGGCGTTGTCGCTGCTGTTCCCCTCGTTGCAGAAGGGTCTGACTGCGGTCGGTGTCCCCGCGCACGACGGTGAGTTCCATACCGTGGCGGACGTGTTCTCCCGGCCGACCTGCTACTACAACACCGCGCCGGTGTCGCCGACGGCGATCGGCGACGGCCGGGTGCCGCTGTGGAACTACTGCGTCACCGACAACCCGCGGATCCAGGTTCGTGGTTCGGCGAATGCGCCGCGGCCGGACGTGCCGAACAACGGCGCGTCGATGCCGCCCGGTGCCGACCCGGGCCAGCTGTCCGACCCGGATCCGGCCAGGAATCAACCGCGGTAGCCTCGGGGCCGTGCGTCACGCTGCCGTCGGGTAGTCGGTGACGCACGGCCCGGCTGGTGCCGGACCACCTCGACGATCCGGCTTCGACGGCCGGGGGAAGTGCCGATCGAAGCGATGCCTGAGGAAAAGACGCCTGTTCCCGACGAGTCGGGAGGAACGGCGGACAACACAGCAGCGGACAACACAGCGGCGGACAACGCAGTGCCCGATAAGACCGGGTCCGCCGACACGGCGGCGACCGGCGATACAGCGGCGACCGGCGATACCGCGGCGACCGGCGATACCGCGACCGCCGGGAGCCGGCGGCTGGGTTCACGTTCGCTGGTACTGGGCCTCGCGGGCCTGCTCGTGTTGGCGTCGGTGGTCAGTGCCGTGTTCTTCTACCTGCAGTATCGGAACCTGAAGAACGACGACGCGAGCGGCATTCTGGTAGCCCAGCAGTCGGCTCGGGAAGCTGCTTGCCGGTATATCAATGCGCTCGTCAACTACGACTCGGCCAATCTCGACCCGTTCTTCAAGGCGGCCGAGGACGGCGCGACCGGGGAGTGGCAGCAGATGCTGGCCTCGGCCGAGCCGGAGATGCGGAAGAACTTCACCGAGAAGCAGGTGAAGGGACAAGGCGGTAGCCCGGAGTGCGGGGTGAAGTCCGGTGACGAAAGCAACGCCGAGATCGTCACCTACGTGACCCAATCGCTGTCGGCGACCGATACCCAGGGCCAGATGCAGCAGGGCCCGCCGGTCTTCGTCGTGATGAGCATGCAGAATGTCGATGGGCGATGGCTGGTCGCCAAGTTCAACGCACCATTCCTCGGACCGTGATGTCGGGGGTCCGGGTAACCGATAAAGGGTGCAGACCGACAGTCGTCGGATTCGACACCCTGGTAGAGAGGAATCGATGAGCGAGCTAGACAAGTCCGCCGAGCCGCAGGACGCCGGTGGAGCGACGCCGACGGGTGACAAACGTCGGCCGGTGATGCCGATCGTGCTGTCGGCGTTGTTGGTCGCGGCCCTCGCCTTGGCCGGCTTCTTCTTCTGGAAGTACTGGACCCTGCGGTCGGACAACGAAGCCCGGGACGAGGCGCGCCAGGCGGCCTGTGACTACGCGCCGAAGCTGGTGAACTTCGACCAGGCGACGATGGATACCTTCATCAGCGACGTGCTGGCCGGCGCCACCGGCGACTGGAAGGACCAGTTCGCCAAGGACGCGCCGCAATATCGAGAGCTGGTCGGCCAGGGCCAGCTGAAGTCGCAGCTCAACGATGTGCAGTGTGCGGTCAAGTCGGGCGATTCCGAACGGGCCGAGGTGGTCGTTGCGGTCGGCCGGTCGATCAGCAGCGTGCTGACCCAGGGCCAGTCCGCACCGGGTCAGGTGGCCATGGTGATGACGATGCAGAAGGTGGACGGTCACTGGCTCGCCTCGAAGGTGGATGCACCGTTCCTCGGTACCGCCGGCGGCGCGGCCCCGGAGTCGGCGCCACCCAGCAGCGGTGCCCCGGCGCCCAGCAGCGGTGCCCCGGCATCGAGTAGCGCGCCGGCGCCGAGTGGTGCCCCCGAGTCCACGCCGAGCGCGCCGGCGCCCGCTCCGGGATCGAGCACGCCGTCGCCTGCGCCGGCCGGCTGACCGTCGTCGTTGCGGGTCGGGTGGCGTTCCGGATCGACCGGAGCGTCACCCGGCTTTGTTGTCCGGGGCGGAGTTGTCCCGGGCGGAGCTGTCCCGGGCACAGATCGGCCGAGGACCTTCGGTCAGCGGCCGGTCACGGGTTCGGCCGACGGGTCGGTGGTTCCGGCGGCCGCGGCGCGCGCCTCGCGGGCTGCCGCACCGGCCAGCGCGTCGGCCTGCTCGTTGAAGAAGTCGCCGACGTGACCGCGAATCCAGCGGAATCGCACCGGCCCCGGCCGTTCGGTCAGCGCCTGATCGATTCGTCGGATCAGGTCGAGGTTGCGGACCGGGCCGCCGGAGCTGGTTCGCCAGCCGTTGCGACGCCAGTTCGGCAGCCACTCGGAGGCACATTTGATCGCATAGATCGAGTCGCTCTCGACCGAGAGTGGCTCGCTGCCGGGATGTGCCTCGATCGCCGCCAGGACGGCGCGCAGTTCGGCGATTTGATTGGTGCCGCTCGGCGCGCCACCGCTGGCGCTACCGCCAGCATGATTCACCCAGGCCCAGCCGATCGCTCCACCCGGATTGTGCAGACAGGAGCCGTCCGTGCTGACGATGATCATCGCGCGCCCCGGCTCGTTCGGTCGACAAGGTTGTCGCCGTGCAATTTAATTGTCTCCCTACGTAACTGACGCTCCGAAAGTCGGGGCCGGTCGGTCACGAGAATGCCCGACAGCCGCGCACCGGCACGTCCGGTCCAGCCGATGGACGCAGGGTAATCCAGGTGGCGGGTCATCATCGAGCTGCCACGCCCGAGCGGAGTGAAGGCCACGGTGTACATCGCATAATCGCGGTTGCATTCCGCCCGCAACCGCCGGGAGCGTCCGGGTTCCCGCGCCCCCGCGATCTGTCCCCGCACGGCTCGACCCCCACCGATACTCGAGTCCGACCTGTTTCACCCTGGTATTCCAAGGCTATCGCAGCGTCGTTGCCCGAGCCATCCGGCAGACTTAGGGGCAGATGAGGTTATCAGCCGATTTCCTTGCACGTATCACTGCCCGCGCAGCACGTAGCCGGCAACCGTCTCGGCGATCGGTAGCGCCGACGTTGCCGCCGGGGAGGGCGCATTGAGCAGATGCACCGAGCGCGGCGTTTGTTCGATCATGAAGTCGTGCACCAGGGTCCCGTCGCGGAGCACTGCCTGGGCGCGGATCCCGGCGGGGTGCGGGCGGAGATCGGCACGGGTCAGTTCGGGGCAGTACCGGCGGCATTGCTCGAGATAGCCCCGCTTGAAAAAAGAATTTCGCAATTCACGGGCGCCGGTTCGGATATTTGCCCGGGCAACCCGGTAGAAGCCGGGAAAATCGAGGATTTCACGAATATCGCGGGCGGTGGCGCTGCCCTTCGGGTATCGCTCGCGGGCCAGCCCGAGCACGGCGTTCGGACCGACGGTGAGCAGCCCGTCGATGGTCGGGCTCAGGTGCACCCCGAGGAACGGTAGGGCGGGGTCGGGTATCGGATAGATCAGCGCGCGCACCAGGTCGCTCCGTTCGGCCGGCAGCCGGTAGTACTCGCCGCGGAACGGCAGGATTCGGAAGTCGGTGCGGATGCCGCCGAGCCGGGCCATTCGGTCGGCTTGCAGCCCGGCGCAGACCACGAGCCGACGCGCGGTCCACGACCCGGTCGGCCCGGCGACGGTGACCCGGTCGGTATTTTCCTCGATCGCCGTGATCGGCGTATCGAGTCGGATCCGGCCGCCGGCCGAGCGGACGAGCTCGGCCAGTGTTGTGGTGATCCGGCGGTAGTCGACGATTCCGGTGCCCGGAACGAACAGGGCGCCGAGCCCGACGATGTGCGGTTCGCGGCGGTGGAGCTCGGCGGCGTCGAGTTCGGTCACCGCCGGCCCGTTGATCCGGGCCCGCTCGTGGAGTACATGCATTCGGGCCAGCTCGACGGTGTCGGTAGCGACCAGCAGCTTGCCGCAGACCCGATGCGGGATGTCGTGTTCGGCGGCGAACCGGGCGGTCAGCTCGGCGCCCCGGCGGCACAGTCGCGCCTTGAGGCTGCCCGGCGGGTAGTAGATTCCCGAATGCACCACTCCGCTGTTGTGTCCGGTCTGATGGGTGGCCGGTGCGGCCTCCTTCTCCAGCAGGACCAGGCTCGCCCCGGGTCGTTCGGCCAAGAGCTGTCGGGCCGTGGCCATGCCGACGATGCCGCCGCCGACCACGCAGAAGTCGTAGGTCGCGCTCACCCGGCCAGCCTAGGCACGGCGCGGCAGTGCGGCACGTTCCGCACGGCTCAGAGGTACTCCGAAACGAGGACGGCCCGGGTGTCGGGCACCAGTGCTTCGAAGACATGCGGCAGGTCGCCCGGGTATCCGACGTAATCGCCCGGCGCGAGTTCGACCGGTTCGTCGGCCGGACCGACCCGGGCCCGGCCGGTCATCAGGATCACATGTTCGATCACCCCGGGCTGGTGTGGGTCGGCCCGCCGCGGTGGGCCGGGTTCGGCAGCGATCCGGTAGATGTCGCGGCGCGCGTTCGGCGGGCAGGACGCGACCAAGGTGGCCCGGTAGTCGGCCTGTTCGGCCTGCACGGTGGGGCCTTGCCCGGCCCGGATGACCTGGACCCGCGGGCGCGGCGGCTCGACCAGCCGGGCGAACGGTACGCCGAGCGCAACGCCGAGCGCCCACAGGGTTTCCACGCTCGGGTTCGCGTTACCCGATTCGAGTTGGGACAAGGTCGACTTTGCGATGCCGGCCCGCCGCGCGAGCTCGGTCAGCGACAGCCCGGCCCGGTCCCGCTCGCGCCGGATCGAGGCCGCGATGACGTCGAGGGGCGAGCCGTCGGCGGGGCGCGCACTGTCGTCGAAGGTCATCGGGAACCTCATCTTTTGTTCGCTCTGTCATGCTGGATGTTCGTCTTGACGAACGGTGACGCGCGGCCGCACCATAGGTCAATGCGTTCGATATTACGAACAGTTGACCGCCAGACCGTACAAGAGATCGGCCTGGTCTGTCTCGCGGATGGGGTCGTCGGCGTGTCGTTCGGCGTGATAGCGGTAGCCGAAGGATTCCCGGTGTGGCTGCCCATGGCGTTGTCGGTCCTGGTGTTCGCCGGTGCGGCACAGTTTCTCTTCCTGGCGGTCGTGGCCGGCGGCGGAAGTCCGCTCGCGGCGGCGCTCGCCGGCGTCGTGGTGAACGCCCGGCACCTGCCGTTCGGCCTGGCGGTCGCCGACGCGCTCGGCCCGGGTCGGTGGCAGCGGCTGATCGGCGCGCATCTGATCACCGACGAGTCGGCCGCCTTCACTCTGGCCCGGGTCGAGCCGGGCACGCGGCGGGCGGTCTTCTGGCTCAGCGGTCTCGCCCTGTTCGTCGGCTGGAACGCGGGCGTGCTGGCCGGGGTGTCGATCGGTACGGCGTTGGCCGGCACCAGCCTCGCCGACCCGGCGGTGCTGGGGTTGGACGCGGCGTTTCCGGCCGTACTCCTCGCGCTGGTGCTGCCCGCATTGCGGGAGCCGGTCGCGCGGGCCGCTGCGCTGCTCGGTGCGGGCATCGCCGTGCCGGCGAGCGCGGTGCTGCCGGCCGGCGTGCCGGTGCTGCTCGCGCTGCTCGGGTTGGTGCTGGTGCCGCTGCTCGAGCGGGCGCGATGATCGGCATACCGGCGGCGCTCGGCCTGCTTGCCGTGGGCACGCTCGCGCTGCGTGCGGCCGGGCCGGCGCTGCACGACCGCTGCCGGCCGCCGGCTCGCCTCCAGGCGTTGGTCGGGACCGCCGCTGTGGTGTTGCTGGTGGCGGTGATCGCGACCGCCACAGTGATCGACGGCCAGCATTTCGCCGGCTGGGCACGTCCGGCCGGGGCGTTGGTCGGTGGCGTGCTGGCCGTTCGTCGAGCGCCGTTCGTGCTGGTGGTCGTGGCCGCGTCGGGCACCACCGCCGCGCTGCGCTGGTGTGGGGTGGCTTGAGGTGGCGGTGGTCGCCGGGTATGTCGCGTGCCGGCCGAGCTGATCCCACCGGACGAGCTTTCCCCGTCCTGACGGGCACCCCCGCGCGCCGACTGGCAGGATGCGGCGGGTGGATTACGCTGGCGGAATCGTCTTGCTCGTCGCGACGGCGACCGCGATCGCGGCGCTCGCTCGGAGCGTCGGCCTCTCGGAACCGTTCGCGCTGACGGTCGCCGGCATGATCGGCTCCTATCTGTCGTTCGTGCCCGAGGTGCACATCGAGCCGGAAGTGGTCCTGCTCGGCGTGCTACCGCCACTGCTCTATACCGCGGCGATCAACACCTCGTTGATCGACTTCCGGGCCAACATCCGCCCGATCCTGTTGCTCTCGGTCGGGCTCGTGCTGTTCACCACGTTCTGCGTCGCCACGGTGGTCTGGTTGTTGATCCCGGTGCCGTACTCGGTTGCCGTGGCCCTGGGCGCGGTGGTGGCGCCGCCGGACGCCGTGGCCGCGACCGCGGTGGCCCGCCGGATCGGCCTGCCCCGGCAGATCGTCACCATCCTGGAGGGCGAGTCGCTGTTCAACGACGCCACCGCCCTGGTCACGCTGCGCACCGCGATCGCTGCGTCGGCAGGTGCGGTGAGCGTCTGGACCGCGGGCCGGGACTTCCTGATCGCGGCCGGTGGCGGCGTGCTGATCGGGTTGGCAACGGCGTTCATCCTGGCCGCCCTGCGCAAGCGGCTCACCGATCCGGTCCTCGACACCACCTTGTCGTTGCTGGCGCCGTTCGTCGCCTATCTGCCGGCGGAGCACGTGCATGCCTCCGGCGTGATCGCGGTGGTGGTCTGCGGCATGATGCTCGGGCACGCGGCTCCGAAGCTGCAGAACGCCTCGTCGCGGATCGCGGAACGGACGAACTGGCGCACCGTCCAGTTCATCCTGGAGAGTTCGGTGTTCCTGGTGATCGGGTTGCAGTTGCGCTCGATCCTGGAGAACGCGTGGTCCAGCGATCTGTCGCACCTCCGGTTGATCCTCGCGTGCGCTGCGGTGTTGGCGGCGGTCGTCCTCGCCCGGTTGATCTGGATCATTCCGGCGGTGCGGTTCCTGGTGCTGCGGGCTCGGGCGCGTAACGATCCGGCGCCGGCTTGGCAGTTTCCCGCGGTGGTGTCCTGGGCCGGGATGCGCGGTGTGGTGACCTTGGCCGCGGTGCTGCTGCTGCCGACCGACACCCCCGAGTTGGATGTCCTCAAATTGTTCGCTCTGGTGGTGGTCGCTGGAACATTGCTGGCACAGGGATCGTCGCTGCCCTGGTTGGTTCGCCGGCTCAATTTGCGGGGGCCCAGCCGGATCGAGGACGCGCTGCAGGAGGCGCAACTGCTGCAGCGGGCCGGGGCCGCCGGACTGCGCACATTGGACGATGCGGCCGGCCCGGACACCCCGCCGGCCGTGGTGGCGGCGCTGCGGGCTCGGTTGGAGCAGCGCTCCAACGCCTCGTGGGAGCGGCTCGGCCCGGCCGAGGCCGATCACCGCACGCCGAGTGCGGAATACCGGCGGCTGCGACTGGCGATGCTGGCCGCCGAACGGGCCGAAGTGCTGGCCGTCCGCGCCGCCGGCGGGGTGGACCACGAGGTGCTGCAGGCCGTGATGACCAGCTTGGACGTCGAGGAATCGATGATCGACCGGATCGAGGAGGTGGACGACGATGCCCGGCCCGAGGTGCTGGCCGGTAACGGCGCCGCCTGCGCACACCTCGCGGCCGCGCCGATCACCCGGGTGCCGGATACGCCCGGGCGCTGCGGAGACTGTGTCGCCGAGGAATCGAGCTGGGTCCATCTGCGGCTCTGCCTCGATTGCGGACATGTTGCCTGCTGCGATTCGTCGCCGCATGCACACGCCAGTCGGCACTTCGCCGAGACCGGCCATCCGGTGATGCGGAGCTTGGAGCCCGGGGAGGAGTGGCGATGGTGCTACGTCGATGAGATGCTGGGCTGACGTGATCTCGGTAGACCAGACCCGATGCCCGGCTTCGGCGGCAGCTGCGGGTCGGACTTGCGCGGACCGCACAGCGAGCCCTATTTTCGTGGGCATTCGTAGCGCGGGGTGCAGTCTGCCGAATTACACTCCAGCGGCAGGCCTGATTTCCGAGGTGGTCGTGAGCATGACGGCGGTAATGTTGCCGGGTGTGTGCTTTGCCTCGGAGTGGTTACCGATAAGCCCTTATTTGTGCAGCACAACTGACATTTCGCCCGCTATGCGGTATGTTCCCTGGCGAGAATCCGAACCATTAGTCTGTTCAGGGGCGGACTTTCGGCCGGGTATATCCGGAAATCGGCTAGTGCACGTCGGGGTGCGGAGGACGTAGTAGTCGGTATGCGACGCTGCCGTCGCAACCACGGATTGGAGCATCGTGAAATCACGACCGGGGACGGCATCGCCTTCCCGCTCACTGTCGGACTGGCCAGTGCGCTGGAAAGTCTTCGCGGTCCTTGCTGTCCCCGTGCTGCTCGCCATCGCCATCGGCGCGCTGCGGATCACCACCGAGCTGCGCGCGGGCAGCGAGCTCGGGCAGGCCGCCGACCAGGTCGACGTGGTCGGGACCGCGGTGGACTTCGGTGCCGCCGCCGAAGATTTTGCCGCGGCTGCCGCTGCCAACGCGATGACCGATCCCACCGCCGCCCGCTTCCGGGATGCCACCGAGGCGCTGGAACAGTCCGCCAAGACCAACGCTCTGCAGCCCGATGTCGCCGCCGGGATCGCCACCGCGGTGACCACCGCTTCGGCGCTCCAGGAGAATGCCGGCACCGGCGGATCTGCGTCCTCCGCGCAGCTCGCCGACCGCACGCAGACGGTGACCGCCAAGGTCGCCGACATCGTCTCCGCGGCGGTCGACGTCGACCAGGCCGATGTCCGCAAGCCGCGCGACCTCCTGGTCGCCGCGCTGACCGCGCGCAGCTCGCTCGCCACCGAGCGGGTCTTGATCGCCGGCCGGGACGCGGACGAGAATCCGTCGGCCCGGGCGAAGATCCTCGCCGCCACCGGTAGCGAGGTGTCCTCGCTGGACGCGATGAACCGGATCGCCGGCTCGGCCAGCCAGGATGCGATCGCGCTCCGGCAGGACGCCCAGTCGCGGATCGACACCTTCGCCCAACCCGGCGGTGAGCCGGCGCAGAGCCCGGCGATCACCGGGTCCGTCCGGTCCAGCGTGGAAACCTACAACCAGCTGACCGAGTCGTTGTCCAGCTCGCTGGAGAACACCCTGGTGGACAAGGCCCGCGAGGTCCGCGCCGGGGCGTTGCGGGACATGGCGCTGATCCTCGGTGCGGTCCTGCTCGCGCTGGTCCTGGCGCTCACCGTGGCCCGGTCGTTGGTCGCGCCGATCCGCAAGGTGCGGATCGCCGCCCTGAACGTGGCGCAGCATCAGCTGCCGGCCGAGGTCGACCGGGTACGCCGGGGTGCGCCGATCCCGCAGATCGAGCCGGTCGGGGTGCACAGCAACGAGGAGATCGGGCAGCTGGCCCGGGCCGTCGACAACATCCACGAGCAGGCGGTGTCGCTCGCCGGTGAGCAGGCGCAGCTGCGGCTGCAGGTCAGCCGGATGTTCGAGACGCTGTCGCGGCGCAGCCAGTCCTTGATCGAGAAGCAGCTGGGCCTGATCGAGAGCCTGGAACGGGACGAGAACGATCCGAAGCGGTTGGACAGCCTGTACCGGTTGGACCACCTGGCCACCCGGATGCGGCGCAACGGCGACAACCTGCTGGTGCTGGCCGGTACCCGGCAGCGCCGGGTCGACGACGCCGACATGTCGTTCACCGAGATCCTGCACAGCGCCCAGTCCGAGGTCGAGGAGTACACCCGGATCGAGATCGGGCAGGCGCCGGACGCGCTGGTCAGTTCGGCCGCCGCGGGTGACGTGGTGCACGTGGTCGCGGAGCTGATGGACAACGCACTGCGGTACTCGCCGCCGGACACCACGGTGAACGTCAGCGTGCATCGCACCGCCGACGCCGGCTACCTGATCGAGATCGTCGATCACGGCCTCGGGATGTCCGAGGCGGACCTGGCCGGCGCGAACCAGGCGCTCGCCGCGGGTGGTGAGGTCACGCCGGACACCGCACGCCGGATGGGTCTGTTCGTGGTCGGCCGGCTGGCCGGTCGGCACAACGTCGGGGTCACCCTGCACCGGACCTCCGCGGCGACCCGTCGTGGTGGGGTCACCGCGGGCGTGCACCTGCCGCCGGACCTGGTGGTCACCCCCGGGGAACCGGCGGCCGGTCGGGAACCCGGATCGGGCCGCGATGTCTCGCTGGCCAAGTTGCCGCAGGCGCCGATCGGGGTGGCCGACGCCGAGCGGCCGGTGCACCGAGCGCCGAACCTGGCTCCGGTCACACCGCCGCCGCTGCCGGTGCTCGACGACGCGGACAGCGACGATGCCGGGGGCGCCGATCCCGCCGGTGCTGACGACCGGGCCGCACGTGATGGTGACGGCCGGCCCCGGGGGAGCGACGATCGGGCTGCACGCGGTCGTGACGATCGGGCCGCACGCGGTCGTGACGATCGGGCTACCCGCGGCGGTGTCGATCGGGCCGCACGCGGTCGTGACGACCGGGACCAGGCGAGCGACGACAGCGACGACGACAGTGATGACGGGTCGCTGCCGACCCGCCGTCCGGGCTCGACCGAGCTGCCGGTGCGTCGCCCGATGCAGCAGACCCCGGCCCGGTCCGCGCCGCGCCGGCCGACGGTGTTGGCTCCGGTACCCCCACCGCAGGGTTCGACCCCCATCTTCGCGAATATGGTGTCCGAATGGTTTGCCGAGCCGACAGATACGAAGCCGGCGCAAACCTGGTCGTCCCCGTCCGATTCGGGCTGGGAGGCGGCGGAGAAGGCCACGCAGGCCGAGCCGCTCGAACGAACCGAGGGCGGACTGCCGGTCCGCCGGCCTGGGAACCGGCTGGTCCCGGGTTCGATCGCTGCGACGGCAACGTCGGGTAGCCGTGATCCGGTGGCTTTGCGCAACAATTTGAACGCTCACTTCAGCGGAGTGTTCAAGGCGCGCGCCGTCACCGATGGAGATCAGGGCGACAACGACAAGACGGACAGCAACGGAGAAGGAGAAAACCGATGAGCAAGGGGACCGAGGGTGGCCTGGACTGGCTTGTCAGCAGGTTCGCGCATGATGTCCCGGGCGTCACCCACGCCGTGCTCGTATCGGCCGACGGCCTGTTGATGGCGTCCAGCACCAAGCTGCCCGCCGATCGGGCCGAGCAGCTGGCCGCGGTGACCGCCGGGTTGGCCAGCTTGTCCGCCGGTGCTGCGCAGCTGTTCGAGGGTGGTCCGGTACTGCAGTCGATCGTCGAGATGCAGCACGGCTACCTGTTGATCATGGGCGTGGGCAACGGCTCGCATCTCGCCGCGTTGGCCACCAAGTCCAACGACATCGGCCGGATTGCCTATGAGATGGCGCTGCTGGTCGAACGGGTCGGGTCGACCGTTCAGGCGAGTGCGCGCACTGCGCAGTGATGACGGATGCCTGATCAACAACCGGAGAAGAAACGAGGACCGACTCGGATCCGGCCGTACGCTCTGACGGCCGGTCGGACCGAGCCGGACATCGAGCTCCCCATCGAAGCAGTTATCGATACAATGCCGCACACGTCCCACGTCGATTGGCCATCCGGCGACGTGCGGGCCGAGATCGTCGCACGCTGCTCGACGCAGCGGCTGTCCGTTGCCGAAATCGCGGCGCATCTCAAGCGACCACTCGGTGTCATCCGAGTGATCATCGGTGACTTGGTGATGGCGGGCTACCTGAGGGTGAACGCCACGCTCGGCGCCGATGCAACCGTTGCTGATCGTCGGGCCCTACTGGAAAGGACCCTGCGTGGACTCCAGGCTCTCTGACGGAAACGGCGCTCAGGCGCGCGAATTCACCTCGACCAAGATCGTCATTGCCGGCGGCTTCGGGGTCGGTAAGACGACCTTCGTGGGCGCGGTGTCGGAGATCTTGCCGTTGCGGACCGAAGCTCTGGTCACGGCGGAATCCGAAGGCGTGGACGACCTGGCGGCGACGCCGAGCAAAAGCTCGACGACCGTCGCCATGGACTTCGGGCGGATCACGCTGGCCGACGATTTTGTGTTGTACCTGTTCGGGACTCCCGGGCAGCGACGTTTTTGGTTCATGTGGGACGACTTGGTGCGCGGCGCTGTCGGGGCGATCGTTCTGGTGGACACGAGACGCATCGAGGACAGCTTCGCGGTGATCGACTTCTTCGAAGATCGCCGCGTGCCGTTCATCATCGCGGTCAATGCCTTCGACGGGGCTCCTCGCTATCGCGAAGAGGAGATTCGTCGAGCGCTGGCAATCCGCGACGACATTCCGATCATCGGAATCGATGCTCGCGAGACGGCTTCGGCTCGGTCGGCACTGATCGTGGTGACGAAGTACGCGCTCGAACAGCTGGGCTCTGCCCCGGCGCAGGCGTCCCACTGACAGGAGAACCCCCGTGATCACGACATCGCTACTGGCCCAGGAGGATCGAGATTTGGTCTCGGTGAGCCATTTCGGGATGGGTGTGTGGTTGCTGTATCTGGCATTCCTGATATCACTCGCCGGTTCGATCGTCGGGCTGTCGTGTGCGCGGTGGTCGGCGAAGGTGGACTCGGACTCGTTGCGGTTGCGCTGGTTGGCGGCGGCCGCGGTGGCGTTCGGTGGTATCGGGATCTGGTTGATGCACTTCATTTCGATGATCGGCTTCACCGTGCCCGGCAGCGCCGTGCGGTACGACTTGGGTTGGATGTTCGCCTCGGCGGTGCTGGCGATCTCGGCGGTGTTCGTCGGCCTGGTGATCGTCGGGCGGACGATGATCCTGCCCCGGTTGCTGCTCGGTGGTCTCGTGATGGGGCTCGGCGTGAGCCTGATGCATTACACCGGCATGTGGGCATTCCGGGTGCAGGGCAGCTTCGTCTACGAAACCAATCTGGTGGTGGCCTCGATCGTGATCGCGGTGGTCGGCTCGACCGCCGCGCTCTGGTTCACCCTGGTGGTGGACAGCGCGACGGTTCGGATCGCCGCCGGTTTCGTGATTGCCTTGGCTTTGCTCGGCATGCACATGACCGCGATGGCCGCGGTGAAGGTGCGGCTGGACCCGGCCGCTCCGGTTCCGTCCGGCCTGGACGTGTTCTCGTTCGTTTTCCCGGTGTTCGTTCTCGGCCTGCTCGCCTTGGCCATCCTGATCACCGCGGTGATGATGGCCGGCACGAACGCCGACGCCGACGACGAGCACGATGATTTCGCCGCGAGGGCCGACCTGCTGGCCGACGCCGGCATGGACCCGAGCGGCCCGGAGCCGGGTGCGGCCCCCGGCCTGCTCGGTGCCTTGAACCGGCGGCCGATCATCTCCAGCTGAGGTCCGGTCCCCGCGCTCACCCGACGGGTGGCGCGGGGACGGCCGTCGCGTACTGGGTTCGGTAGAGCTCGGCGTACCGGCCGGCCGCGGCGAGCAGCACCGCATGCGTGCCGCGCTCGACCACCCGACCGTCCTCGATCACCAAGATTTCGTCGGCCGCGCGAATCGTGGACAGCCGGTGGGCGATCACCAGCGCAGTTCGGCCGGTCAGCGCTTCGGTCAGCGCTTCCTGCACCGCCAGCTCGGAGGTGGAGTCCAAGGAGGCGGTCGCCTCGTCCAGGATCACCACCCGCGGTTGTTTGAGCAGCAGCCGGGCGATGGTCAGGCGCTGGCGCTCGCCCCCGGACAGTCGGTAGCCACGTTCCCCGACCACCGTGTCCAGCCCGTCCGCCAGGCCGGCGACCAGCTCGGCCAAGCGGGCCCGGCGCAACGCGTCCCACAGCTGCGTCTCGGTCGCTTCCGGCCGGGCGAGCAGCAGGTTCGCCCGGATCGACTCGTGGAACAGGTGCCCGTCCTGGGTCACCATGCCGACCGTCTCGCGGATCGAGCGCGCGGTCAGGTCGCGGACGTCGACGCCGGCCAGCCGAACCGCACCGGAATCCACGTCGTAGAGCCGCGCCACCAACTGGGCGATCGTCGACTTGCCGGCGCCCGAAGAACCGACCAGCGCGACCAACTTTCCGGGTTCGGCCCGCAGTGAAATTCCGTGCAACACCTCCACCCCGGCGCGCGAATCGAGGGTGCTCACCTCCTCCAGCGAGGCGAGCGAAACCTGGTCCGCGGCCGGATAACCGAAGCGCACGTCGACCAGCTCGACCGACACCGGCCCGGTCGGTACGCTGCGGGCGTCCGGCCGATCGCTGATCAACGGCTGCAGGTCCAGTACCTCGAACACCCGCTCGAAACTGACCAGTGCCGACATCACCTCCAACCGAGCGCTGGCGAGCCCGGTCAGCGGCGCATACAGCCGGGTGAGCAGCAGCGACAGCGCGACGACCGCGCCGGCGTCGAGCTGCCCGCGCAGGGCGTAGAAGCCGCCCAACCCGTAGACCACGGCGACGGCCAGCGCCGATACCAGGGTCAACGACGTCACGAACACCGTCTGGACCAGTGCCGTCCGCACCCCGATGTCGCGGACCCGGCGCGCTCGTGCGGCGAACTCGGCGGACTCCAGGTCCGGCCGGCCGAACAGCTTCACCAGCGTCGCGCCCGGCGCGGAGAACCGCTCGGTCATCTGGGTGCTCATCGCCGCGTCGTGGTCGGCGGCTTCGCGCTGGATGCCGGCCAACCGATTGCCCATCCGGCGCGCCGGAACCACGAACACCGGTAGCAGCACCAGCGCCAGCAGCGTGACCTGCCAGGAGATCCGGACCATCACCGCCGCCGTGAGCACCAACTGCACCAGGTTCGCGACCACCCCGGACAAGGTGTCGCTGAACGCCCGTTGGGCGCCGATCACGTCGTTGTTCAGCCGGCTGACCAGCGCCCCGGTCCGGGTGCGGGTGAAGAATGCGATCGGCATCGTCTGAACGTGGTCGAAGACGGTGGTGCGCAGATCCAGGATCAATCCCTCGCCGATCCGGGCGGAGAACCACCGCAGGACCAACCCGAGCGCGGCATCGAAGATCGCCAGCACGGCGATCGCCGACGCCAGGCCGACCACGACCCGGGTCGGGCTTTGGCCGACGATCGCGTTCACCACCCGGCCGGCGAGCACCGGGGTGGCCACCGCCAGCCCCGCGGAGACGACCGACAGCACCAGAAAGGCGGCCAGCGTCCGCCGGTGCGGCCGCGCGAACCCGGCAATCCGGCGGACGGTTGCCCAGCGGAACGGCCGGCGTTCGTCGGGCGCTTGCGATTGCCGGTACATCTGGCCCCAGGCGACGGCTTCCATGCTCATGGCGTTCCTCCATCCGGTGCCCCGCTCGATATCGGGATCGAGGCTACGGTGACCTGGTGACCGCGCTCCCGCTCGCTCGCCTCCGGGCCCGGCTCGCCGGTGAGCTGGACGACTCGAGCCGGCGGCGAGCCGAGTACGCCACCGACGCCTCGAACTACCGGGTGCCGCCGACCGCGGTCGTGTTCCCGCGCTCGGCCGACGACGTCGCCGAGACCCTCGCGTTCGCGGCCGAGCACGGTTCGTCGGTCACCGCCCGCGGCGGCGGCACGTCGATGGCCGGCAACGCGGTCGGCCCGGGATTGGTGCTCGATTACAGCCGGCACCTGAACCGGATCGTCTCGATCGACGCCGCCACCCGGCTCGCCGTGGTGCAACCGGGGGTGGTGCTCGCCGACCTGCAGCGGGCGGCCGGTCGGTCCGGGTTACGGTTCGGCCCGGATCCGTCGTCGCAGGACCGGTGCACGCTCGGCGGGATGATCGGCAACAATGCCTGCGGACCGCGCGCGGTGGCCTGGGGGCGGACCGGCGAGAATCTGCGCGAGCTGGACATTCTCGACGGGAGCGGGACGCGGCGGCGGCTTGCCGCCGGCCTGGATCCGGTGCCCGGTCTGGCCGACTTCGTGCGCGCGAACCTGGCGCTGCTGCGCACCGAGTTCGGTCGGTTCTCCCGGCAGGCGTCCGGCTACTCGCTCGAGCATCTGCTGCCGGAACGAGGTTCGGACCTCGCGGCGGCGTTCGCCGGCACCGAGGGCACCTGCGGGCTACTGCTCACGGCGACGGTCGAGCTGGTCCCGGTACCGGCGGCGACCGGTTTCGTCGCGTTCGGCTATCCGGACATGGCCGCCGCTGCCGAGGCGGCCGCGCATCTGGTCGCGGCGCGGCCGCTCGCCCTGGAAGGGCTGGATGCCCGCTTGGTCGATGTGGTCCGTCGACATCGCGGCGGGGTGCCCGAGCTGCCGGCCGGCGGCGGCTGGCTGTTCGTCGAGACCGCCGGGGCCGATCAGGCCGGTGCCGACGCCCGGGCGGCCGAGCTCGCCGCCGGCCACGACGCACCGGCCCGGGTGGTGACCGACCCGGCCGAGGTATCCGCGCTCTGGCGAATCCGGGCCGACGGCGCCGGGCTGGCCGGCCGCACCCCGGACGGCGCGCCGGCCTGGCCGGGCTGGGAAGACGCGGCGGTACCGGTGCACCGACTCGGCACCTATCTGCGTGAGTTCGCCGAGCTGACCGCGGCGCACGGGGTGGACGGGCTGCTCTACGGGCACTTCGGGGACGGTTGCGTGCACGTTCGATTGGACTTCCCGCTGGCCGACGCGCCGCACCGGTTCCGCGCGTTCCTGTTCGACGCCGCCGCATTGGTGGCGCGGCACGGTGGCTCGTTGTCCGGGGAGCACGGCGACGGCCGGGCCCGATCCGAACTGCTGCCGGCGATGTACTCACCGGCCGCGCTGGCTGCCTTCGCCGGTTTCAAGGCGTTGTTCGATCCGGCCGACCGGCTGAATCCGGGGGTGTTGGTGGCGCCCGCGGCGGTCGATGCCGACCTGCGGCCGGCCCGCGCCGGCGCGCCGGTCCCGGCTCGGGGCTTTGCCCTGCTGGTCGACGCCGGTGACCTGAGCCGGGCGGTGCACCGCTGCACCGGGATCGGCCGGTGTCGCGCGGACACCGGATTCATGTGCCCGTCCTACCAGGCGACCCGGGACGAGACGGACAGCACCCGGGGCCGGGCGCGGGTGCTGCAGGAGGTGGTCACCGGCGGGTCGCTCACCCCGGGCGGCTGGGCCTCGGCGGAGCTGGCCGACTCGCTCGAGTGGTGCCTGTCCTGCAAGGCGTGCGCCGCCGAATGCCCGGCCGGAGTCGATCTCGCGACGTACAAAAGCGAGGCGTTGTACCGGCGCTATCAGGGCCGCCGACGCCCGATATCGCATTACACACTGGGCCGGCTGCCGTGGTGGTTGCGGCTGGCGAGCCGGGCACCGCGGTTGGTCAACGTCGCCGCGGGCCGTCCCGGGCTGCGCCGGTTCGCGATGGCGCGCGCCGGGCTGGACCCGGGCCGGCCGGTCCCGGCGCTGGCCGGAACGAGTTTCCGTCGGCATCGGAGCCGGCCGGCGGACGCGGCCGACGTGCTGCTCTGGGTCGATACCTTCACCGACGCGTTCGCGCCGGAGATCGCCGCGGCGGCGGTCGAGCTGATCGAGTCGGTCGGTGGCCGGGTACGGGTGTCCGAACCCGGGCTGTGTTGCGGGTTGACCTGGATCACCACCGGCCAGTTGGACGGGGCGCGGCGTCGGCTCCGGTCGACGCTCGATGCGTTGGCCGGGCACGTCCGGTCCGGTGGGCTGGTGGTCGGGCTGGAGCCGTCGTGTACCGCGGTGCTGCGGGCCGAGCTGCCGGAGCTGCTCGGCGACGATCCGCGGGCCGGCGCGATCGCCGCCGCAACTCGGACGCTGGCCGAGTTCTTGACCGAACGACCGCTCCCGGCGCTGCCGCAGCTGGCCGGAACGGCGGTCGTGGTGCAGCCGCACTGCCATCAGCACGCCGTGTTCGGGTTCGGGCCGGATCGGGCGCTGCTCGCCGCCACCGGTGCCCAGGTCGTGGAGCTCACCGGCTGTTGCGGGATGGCCGGCAATTTCGGGATGGAGCGTGGCCACCTGCGGCTCTCGACCGCGATCGCCGAACGGGCGCTGCTGCCCGCGTTGCGCGCCCGCCCGGACGCGTTGTTCGTGGCGGACGGCTTCTCCTGCCGGACCCAGGCTCGCCAACTCGGCGGTCGTACCGGCCGGCATCTGGCGCAGCTACTACGCGGACCCGACCGGGACGGTCAGCTCCCGAACGGGAGGACCCCGGGAGGTACCTCATAGCCGCTGCTGCCGGCGAACACGCCGCCCCACAGACCGAGAATGGCGTTGATCAGTTCGGTGATCATGTAGTGGGTCTTCTCCTCCGGGCCGAGAAATGCAATACCACGTCGAGTATCGGCTTGTTCGGCGATCGTCCTGGTAGATATTGTCGCAAGGATTGTCATACATGTTACAAACTGCAGGCTGTGAACCGGCCGGGAAGTGATCGAAGCGATGCGTAACGATCCGCCGGAGTCCGGTGAACTGGAGATCTTGACCCCGCGTCTGGTGCCGCTGGGCGGGCTCCGGGCGATGCCCGTTCGTCGGACCTTGCCGCAACGACAGCGGTCGCTGATCGGCGCCTGGTGCTTCGCCGACCACTACGGCCCGGACCGGGTGGCGACGACCGGCGGAATGGTCGTGCCGCCGCACCCGCACACCGGTCTGCAGACGGTGAGTTGGCTGTTCCGCGGGGAGATCGAGCATCGGGACAGCACCGGTAGTCACGCTCTGGTCCGGCCCGGCGAAGTGAACCTGATGACCGCCGGCCGCGGGATCGCCCATTCGGAGGTCTCCACGCCCGATACGGCCGTGCTGCACGGGGCGCAGCTGTGGGTGGCGTTGCCCGCGGCGGCCCGGGATACCGAACCGGGCTTCGAGCACTACGCGCCCGCGCCGGTCGAGCTGCCCGGCGGGTCGGCGCTGGTGTTCCTCGGCGCGCTGGCCGGCCGAACGTCGCCGGTACGGACTTTCACCCCGCTGCTCGGCGCGGAGCTGCGGGTGCACGCCGGCGGCGTGCTCGAGCTCGCGGTCGACCCGGCGTTCGAGCACGGCCTGCTGGCCGATACCGCAGCGGTGCTGGACGGTCATTTGCTGGCACCGGGTGAGCTGGCCTACCTACCGCCCGGCCACCGGCGGATTCGGGTGGCGGCCGGTGCCGAGCCGGCGCGGCTGCTGCTGCTCGGCGGCGAGCCGTTCGGTGAGCAGATCGTGATGTGGTGGAACTTCATCGGCCGCACGCACGAGGACATCGTCGGCTACCGCCGGCAATGGCAGGCTGAGCTGGCCGGAACCGCCGATACGTTGCGGTTCGGGGTGGTTCCCGACTACCCGACCGATTGGATTCCGGCGCCTCCATTACCCACGGTGCGGCTGAGATCACGCGGTTGATCCGGACATACGGTACTGTTGATCACTGCACAGACTGCAAAGGCAGCTACTGTGATCGCTGCCACATGATGTGCAGATTGCTCAGTCACCATCGACTCGCTTGCCAGGCCGCCCACCCAGGTCCAGCATGGCGGTACCGAATGCTCAACGCGAGCGCGTCGCAACCCGGCAGCTCGAAATCGATGGGTGGTACCGATGACCGACATCGCCGACCGCGGCTATCCCGCCGAGACCGTCCCGACCTCGCGGCGGGCAGACGACCGATACGACCTGAACGACCGGTTCCGGCCCGGCTCGGCCGCGGTTCTGCTTACCGGGGTGCAGGCGATCGCTCGCCAGCTGGTCGAGCAGCACGTCCGTGACCTACGTAGCGGCAACCGGAGCGCAACCTTCGTTTCCGGCTACCAGGGCAGCCCGCTCAGCGGGGTGGACCGGATGCTCGCGGCGATGCCGGGGGTGCTGGCCGAACACGACATCACGTTCGTTCCCGGGCTGAACGAAGAGCTCGCCGCGACCGCGGTCTGGGGTAGTCAGGGCCCGATGACCACCACCCACGACGGGGTGGTCGGGGTCTGGTACGGCAAGGGGCCCGGGGTGGACCGGGCCACCGACGCCCTCCGGCACGCCAACATGTTCGGCGTCCACCCGACCGGTGGCATGGTGCTGTACGTCGGAGACGATCCGGCGGCCAAGTCGTCCACCGTCCCGGCCGTCAGTGAACGTTCGCTCGCCGCGCTGGGCATCCCGGTGCTGTTTCCGCGTAATGCCCGGGAGATCGTCGGCATGGGATTGCACGCGGTCGCCCTCTCCCGCGCGTCCGGCTGCATCGTCGCGTTGAAGATCGTCGCCGATGTTGCCGACGGTGCCTGGCCGGTCGATTCGGCCGCTGCCGAGGTCGACATCGTCGTGCCCGATCTGATCTGGGCCGGCAAACCCTACCGCTATCGGCAGCGGTCGATGCAGGCGCCGGCGGACAGCCTGGCGGCCGAGGCCGACCTGTACGGGCCGCGCTGGGCGATGGTCGCCGAGTACGGTCGGCGTAATCGGCTCGACGTCGTGGAGCTCGAGCCGGCGCTGCCGCGGATCGGGCTGGCCGCCGCCGGGCCGACCTACGACGCGCTGCGCCAGGCCCTGCTCGACCTGGGTGTCACCGAGTCGCAGCTCGGTGCCGCCGGAGTGCGGTTGCTGCGGATCGGGATGCCGTTCCCCCTGGTCCCGGCATCGATCCGGGAGTTTGCGGCCGGTCTGGACCGGGTGATCGTGGTCGAGGACAAGACCGCCTTCATCGAGGCGCAGATCCGCGAGATCCTCTACGACGTCGCCGACGCCCCCCGCGTCCTCGGCAAACGAGACGCGGTCGGCCGACCGCTGTTCCCGGCAGATGGTGAGCTGACTGCCGGGCGGCTGCTGGACCCGCTGTTCCGGGTGTTGCACGACGATCTGCCGGTGCGCCGGCCGCTGCCGCCCCCGCTGCGGCTCGACGTGCTGTCGGCCCGCCGCGGCGCGTTCTTCTGCAGCGGCTGCCCGCACAACCGCTCGACCGTCGTGCCGGAGGGATCGGCGGCGGCCGGCGGGATCGGCTGCCACATCATGGTCACGTTGTCCGATCGCGCTGCCAGTGCGGTCACCGGGGTCACCCAGATGGGTGGTGAGGGCGCGCAGTGGATCGGTCAGGCTCCGTTCACCGACACCGGGCACCTGTTCCAGAACATCGGCGACGGGACCTTCTTCCATTCCGGTCAGCTGGCGATCCAGGCCTGTGTTGCTGCGGGGGTGAACATCACCTACAAGTTGCTCTACAACGACGTGGTCGCGATGACCGGCGCCCAGGACCCGGCGGGTGCGCTCGGCCCGGCGGTGCTGAGCCACACGTTGCTCCGCCAGGGGGTGCGCAAGGTGGTGATCTGCGCCGACGAGCCCGACCGCTACCGGCCGCGGGAGCTGGCCGCGGGGACGCTGCTGCTGCATCGGGACCGGCTGGACGAGGCGCAGCGAATGCTGCGGGAGATCCCCGGGGTCACCGTGTTGATCTACGACCAGCATTGCGCGGCGGATGCCCGGCGCAAGCGCAAGCGCGGCGAGTTGCCGGCTCGGCGCACCCGCGTGGTGATCAACGAGGCGGTGTGTGAGGGGTGCGGCGACTGTGGAACGAAGAGCAACTGCCTGTCGGTGCAGCCGGTGCAGACCGAGTTCGGCCGGAAGACCCGGATCGAGCAGAATTCGTGCAACACCGACTACAGCTGCCTGGACGGCGATTGCCCGGCGTTCGCCACGGTCGAGTTGACCGACCCGCCCACCGCGCCGACCCGGTCGGCGCCGGAGCCGCCGACGGTTGCCGAGCCGGCCGGTCCGGCGGACCTGTCGGCGACGGTCAACGTGTTGCTCGCCGGGATCGGCGGCACCGGCATCGTCACGGTGAACCAGGTGCTGGCCACCGCCGCGTTGCGGGCCGGTTACGACGTGGCGAGCCTGGATCAGACCGGGCTGAGTCAGAAGGCGGGCCCGGTGGTATCGCACCTGCGGTTCGGGCCGGCGCCGGTGCAGCCGGCCAACCGGCTGACCCCGGGCAGTGCCGATTGCCTGCTGGCCTTCGACCTGCTCACCGCGACCGACGAGCGGTATCTGGGGTTTGCCGGATCGGACCGGACGGTCGCGATCGCGTCCACCGGACGCACCCCGACCGGGGCGATGGTGGCCGACCCGGCGCGGGCCTACCCAGCGGATGCGGTTCTGCTCGACCGGTTGACCGCAGCCGCCCGTGCGGTGCACTCGTTCGACGCGCTCGCCGCCGCGCAGGAGTTGTTCGGGAGCACGACCGCGGCCAACTTCTTGCTGGTCGGCGCGGCGTATCAGGTCGGGGCGCTGGGTATTCCGGCGCCGGCGATCGAGGCGGCGATCGCGCTCAACGGGGTCGCGGTACCGGCCAACATCGCCGCATTCCGGTGGGGTCGGGCCGCGATCGCGGCGCCCACCGAGTTTGCTGCGGCGACCACTCCGGCGCGCCCGGCGCGTGCCCGGACCGCCGTCCCGGTCGATCTTTTCGCCGAGCTGAGCTGCACCGGTGAGACCCGCCGGCTGGCCGAGCTGCGCGCCGCCGAACTTGTCGGATTCCAGAGTGCGCGGGTGGCCCGGGAGTACCTGACGGTGGTCGAGCGGGTCTGGCGGGCGGAACGGGCGGCGGGGGCGCGGACCGAGTTCAGCGCGGCCGTGGCGCGTGGCCTGTACAAGTTCACCGCCTACAAGGACGAGTACGAGGTGGCGCGGCGCCTGGTCGACCCGGCGTTCGCCGACGAGGTGGCGGCCCAGGTGCCCGGCGGCACCGGGTTGACCTATCGACTGCACCCGCCGGTGCTGCGGGCGCTCGGCCGGCGCCGCAAGATCGGTTTCGGGCCGCGATCGCACGTTGCGCTGCGGGTGCTGGCCAAGGGTAAGACGCTGCGCGGCACCCGGCTCGACCCGTTCGGATACGCGCATCTGCGGCGGGTCGAGCGGGCGTTGCTATCGCACTACCGCGCGCTGGTCGTCGGGCTCAGCGACGAGCTGACCGCCGACTACGACCGTGCGGTGCAGATCGCCGAGCTGGCCGATCTGGTCCGGGGCTACGAAGGGGTCAAGCTCGGCAATGTCGAGCGGTACCGAGAGCGGCTGCAGAAGTTGGGCGTGACCCCGCCCGCGATGTGACGCGCCGCGCTCACTTCGACCCGGTGAGGGTCACGCTTTGGCTCGGTACCAGCAGAATCGAGATCTCCTCGGCGCCGAGGCCGGCGGCGATCAAGGCCCGGCGCAGCTCGTCGGTGTTCGGCTCCGGCATCGGCCCGACTGCCCGCACCTGTACCCCGCTCGGTTCGGTGACCACTTCGGCAATGGTCCACCCGGTCTGCTTGCCCCAGGCCTCGGCGACCCGGCGGACGTCGGACTCGGTGTTGCGGGTCGAGGCGATCTGGGCCGAGGTGGCCGCCAGCGGAACGCTGATCACCAGCAGGCCCGCGACGATCGTGAGCGCGGCGCGCTTGCGATGAACCGTCTCGCCGTCGGTCGGTGTGGTCGCGAAGCGTTGCACGCGGTACAGCGTCAGCACCAGCAGTCCCATCACCAGGATCGCGCTGACATTGGTGGTGAACAGCAGCAGCGCGCCCATCGCTTCGTCCGGCTTGCCCGATTCCAGCGTGAGTCCGATGATCGCCAGCGGCGGCACCAGGGAGATCGCGATGGCCACGCCGGGCAGCGTGTCGGAGATGTCCTTGCGGGCGACGGCCACCGCGCCCACCGCGCCGGTGGCGAGTGCGGCGAGCAGATCGATCAGCCGCGGCTGCACCCGGCCCGCCACCTGATCGTTGGTGGCGGCGACGATCGGGGTGTCGATCGTCAGGCCGAGCAACCAGCCGATTGCGATCACGACGCCGACTCCGGCGACCGACATGGCCAGGCTGCGGATCAGGTTCCGCCGATCGGCCAGCACCACTGCGAGCGCCGTGCCGATGATCGGGACCATCAACGGCGCAACGATCATCGCCCCGATCACCGTCGCGGTGGAGTCGGCGACGATCCCGGCCGCCGCGATCACCCCGGAGAGCGGCAGCAGAATCCAGTACCTGGAGGTCTGCCGGCCGCGGTGGTCACCGTCGAAGAAGAGCTGATCCCGCATCCGCGCGACGTTGGCCGCATCCATGCCCACGCAAACCTCCCGAGCGTCCCGCGCGTGCCTACCGCTCAAGCCTATTGCCGGGGGAGTGCCGAGGGAGCACTGATGGCGATCGGTTCTCGGCCGATGGTGACACCGGAGCTCCCTCGGCGAAGCGGCCACCGGTACCGTCGCTCCTCGGGAGGAAAAACCTGTGTCCGTCGCCGAACCAGCTGGGTCCGAACCGCCGTCCGGAACGGCCCGGACGCTGCGCGCCCCGGTGCCGGTCGACCTCGCGACCACCTTGTGGCCGCTGCAGCGCGGGACCGGCGACCCGTGCCATATCGGCACCCCGGACGGCGCGATCTGGCGTGCGTCGCGCGTGCGGACCGGTCCGGTCAGCTACCGGCTCACTCAGCGTGCCCGCGACGAGATCGGCTGCCGGGCTTGGGGTCCCGGTGCGGAGGAGTTCGTCGAGACGCTGCCGGAGCTGTTCTGCCTGGACGAGGATCTGAGTGGGTTCGCCCCGACCGAGCCCAAGGTGGCCGACGCGCACCGGCGGTTCCCGGGACTGCGGATGTTGCGCACCGGGCGGGTGTTCGAGACATTGGTTCCGACCATCCTGGAGCAGAAGGTGCACGGGATCGCCGCCCGCCGGTCCTGGCGGCTGCTGGTGCGCCGGTACGGCGAACCCGCGCCGGGGCCGGTGCCGCCCGGGCTGACCGTGCCGCCGGCCGCCGCGGCCTGGCGGATGGTGCCGTCCTGGGTGTTCCATCAGGCCGGGGTGGGGCCGGAGCGGTCCCGGGCGATCGTGGCCGCGGCCCGGGTCGCGGATCGGTTCGATCAGCCCGGGTGCCCGCCGAGTGAGATCCAGCGCCGGCTGTCGGCCGTCCCCGGAATCGGTCCTTGGACGGTGGCCGAGGTGTCGCAGCGGGCGCTCGGCGACGCCGATGCGGTATCGGTCGGCGATTTCCACCTGGCCGCGATGATCGGTTGGACGTTGGCCGGGCGGCCGTTCGACGACGGCGAGATGCTGCAGCACCTGGCGCCGTTGCGGCCGCACCGGTACCGGGCGATCCGGCTGTTGGTCGTCGGCGGGCACGCGGTGAAGCCCAAGTTCGGTCCGCGCACCGCGGTCACCGACCACTCCTGGCACTGATCTGGCGTCATATTTCTTGACCACGGCGCCATTATGGTGCCACCATGGCGTCATGGACGTGTTCCCTTACGCCGCTCGGCTGCACCGTGATTTGCGGGCCGCGGCCGAACCGGGTGGCGAGAGCGCGGTCGCGACCGCCGAGCTGCTCACCGCCGCGCTGGAGTCGTCGATTCGGCTGGTGCTGTTGGACGCTGTGGTCGAGGCCGCCGCGGAGATCAGCCGCGAGCTCGCGCCCGGCACGGTCGACGTCCGGCTCCGTGGTCGCGACGTGGATTTCGTGGTCACCGGATCGCCGGCCGCCGCGGGGCCGCTTGTTCCAGCACCGCCGAACGATCCGGCCGAGCCGGACGACGGCACCACGGTGCGACTCAGTCTCCGGGTATCGGAGCGCCTGAAAACCAAGGTGGAGGCCGCGGCCGCGGGTGCCGGCCTGTCGATCAATGCCTGGCTGGTGCGACAGCTCACCGCCCTGGTCGAGCCGTCGGCGCCGCCGCTCGGCCGGCGGCACACCGGTTGGGCTCGCTGAACCGCATATCCCGGAACGAACGAATCAGGAGTATCCGTCATGCCCGAGTTCTCCACTCCGCAGCCGATTTCGGTGTCGGTCGAGGTAGCCGGCGTCCGGCTCGGCGTGCGCGCCACGGCCGCCGCCACGACGACAGTCGAGGTCCGGCCACACAATCCGGGTCGACCGGGTGATGTCGCCCTGGCCGGTCAGATCGTCGTCGACTACGCGGCCGGCCGGCTGACCGTCCGGTCGCCGCGCCCGCCCCGGACCGGATTCCGGATCGTGTTCGGCGGCAACGACCGGGTGGACGTCGACCTCGAGCTTCCGGCCGGTTCGGCGCTGGAAGTGCGCGGCTGGGGCGACGTCACGGCGCATGGTCGGCTCGGCGCCGTGGACATCGAAACCGGGGCCGGCGACATCACGCTGGATCGGGTCGAGCAGCTGCGGGCCAAGACCTCGGCCGGGAACGTGCGGGTATCGCACGCCGCGGCGGTCGCCGAGCTGCGCACCGCGGCCGGCAGCGTGCGAGTAGACCGGGCCGACGCCGAGCTCGATGCCGCCACCGCGGCCGGCGACGTCGTGGTCGAGGCGGCCACAGCGCCGCTGCGGCTGGCCACCTCGGCGGGCCGGGTGCGGGTCGGGCGGGCGACCACCGATGTGCGGGCGAATACCTCGGCCGGCGACATCCGGTTGGGCTCGGTCGCCGGTGGCACGGTCACGGCCGCGGCCGCCTTCGGCGGGATCGAGGTGGGCGTGGCGGAGGGTACGGCAGCCTGGCTGGATGTGCAGGCACGGCTCGGCGCGGTCCGCAGCGACCTGGAATCCGCAGGTGAGCCCGAGCCGGGCGAGCCGACGGTACGTATCCACGCCACCGCCGGGGTCGGCGATATCGTGCTGCGCCGCGCCTGATCGCCCGATGCCCGCCCGGCTTCGGGCCCTCGGTCTCTCAGTCCTTCGGTCCGCCGGCCACGTAAAGCACCTGGCCGGACACGAAACCGGCGGCTTCGCCGACGAAGAACGAGACGGCGTTGGCGATGTCGGCCGGCTCGCCGACCCGGCCGACCGGAATCTGGCTCGCGGCGGCAGCCTTGAAATCGTCGAACGGAACACCGAGCCGGTCCGCGGTCTGTTCGGTCATGTCGGTGGCGATGAACCCGGGCGCGACCGCGTTCGCCGTCACTCCGAACCGGCCCAGTTCCAGCGCGAGCGTCTTGGTGAAACCCTGCATGCCGGCCTTCGCCGCGGAGTAGTTCACCTGGCCGCGATTGCCGAGCGCCGAGGTGCTGGACAGGTTCACCACCCGGCCCCACTTCTGCTCGACCATGTACGCCTGCGCTGCCCGGGTGAGCAGAAAGGCGCCACGCAGGTGTACCCCGAGCACCGCGTCCCAGTCCGCCACCGACATCTTGAACAGCAGGTTGTCCCGGGTGATGCCGGCGTTGTTCACCACCACGGTCGGCCCACCGAAGGCGTCGGCCAGCTGCTGGACCGCCGCCTGCACCGCGGCCTCGTCGGCGACATCGGCGCCCAGCGCGATCGCCTGTCCGCCCGCCGCGGTGATGGCGTCGACGGTGCTGGTGCATGCGGCTGCGTCCAGGTCGAGCACGCCGATCGCGAGTCCGTCTGCGGCAAGTCGGGTGGCCACCGCCGCCCCGATTCCGCGGGCTGCGCCCGACACCACTGCTACTCGTCCGTTCACCTGCTGGTCCTCCGCTCCGTCGAGAGATCACCAAGTATCGCGCGATCCCGAGACCGGGCCGGGATCGGTATCGTCGAGATCATGATCCGCGATCCCGGACTGCCACCCTGGCTGGAGTACTTGCTGGTGTGGCTCGGCTATCGCTGGTAGCCGAGCCACACCACAATGCCCAGCGGCCCGTGCCGGTGGGCATTGCGTCGCTCAGTGCACGTGTCGTTCAGTGCACGACGACCGGCGCTGCGCCCTCGGCCGGAATCGGCGGCGTCACCTTGCGTCGGGGCAAGAAGGACGCCGGGATCAGCGTCGCGACGATCAGCACCAGCGCCACCGTGAACGTGTGGCCGAACGCTCGCGCCGCTTGCTCAAACCCGTCGTTCAGCGCTTCCGGTGGTAGCTGCGCGGCGATCCTCGGGTCGAACCGGGACGCGATCGCCGCCTGGGCGTACTGCTGATTGTCGAGCAGGTTGGTCAGCACCACCGACATGATTGCGGTACCGATCGAGCCGGCGGTCTGGTTCACGATATTCATCAACGTGGATCCGCGCGCGACCTCGTGGTCGGTGAGCGTGGCCATCGCCGCCGTCATCACCGGCATCATCGTGGCACCCATGCCGAGTCCCATCACGAACAGTGCACCGAGCAGCAGCGGGTACGGCGTATCGGCGTGCACCTGGGTGAACACCGCCATGGTGAGGCTGATCAGGGCGACCCCGGTGAGCACGATCTTGCCGGGGCCGATCCGGTCGACCAGTCGGCCGGCGATCGGCATGGAGATCATCGCGCCGAGACCTTGCGGCACCAGCAGGAAGCCCGCCTGCAGGGTGGTTTCGCCACGCACCTGCAGGAAGTAACTGGGAAGCAGCAGACCGGCACCGAAGAACGCCATCGCGAACAGCAGCATCGTGGCCACCGCGACCGCCAGATTCCGGTTGCGGCCCAGCAGTCGCAGATCGATCAGTGGCTGTTCGGTGCGCAGCGCGTGCCGGACGAACGCCAGGACCAGGACCAACCCGATCACCGCCGGGATCAACACCCGCGCGGACGCGACGGTGCCCATCTCGGGAATCGATGACACCCCGAACAGGAACAGTGCCAACCCGGGGGAAAGCAACAGCATGCCGACGAAATCGAACGACTCGGACGGGCTGGGCCGGTCGCGCGGAAAAATGATGAAGGCGGCGATCAGCGCGAGGATCCCGATCGGGACGTTGATCAGGAAGATCCAGTGCCAGCTCGCCGACTCGATCAGCCAGCCGCCGAGGATCGGTCCACAGATCGGGCCGAGCAGCATCGGGATGCCGAGCACGGCCATCACCCGGCCGATTCGGCTCGGGCCGGCCGCACGGGTCATGATCGTCATGCCGAGGGGCATCAGCATGCCGCCGCCGAGCCCTTGCAGCACCCGGAACGTGATCAGCGAGGTGATATCCCAGGCGAAGCTGCACAGCACCGAGCCGAGCACGAACAGGGTGATCGCCAGCATGTACAGCCGCTTGGTGCCGAACCGGTCGGCCGCCCAGCCGGTCAACGGAATCACCGTTGCCAGAGCCAAGGTGTAGCCGGTCATCGTCCAGGCGGCGATGGCGTAGCTGGTCTCGAAGGTGGACTGGAAGGTCGGGATGGCGACGCCGACCACGGTGACGTCGAGAATCGCCATGATCGCGCCGAGCACAACGACGCCGGCCGTGCGGTAGACGGCGGCGTCGAGGCGGTCGGGCGCGGCCGGCTCCTCGGCCGACGTCAGATTATCCGGAGGAGTAGTCACCGGTTGAGCGTTCCAGGTTTGGTGGCGTAATGCCAGCCGGATATCACCGGTCGCGCGCCGGTGGCTCGGTCAGCGCCGGAACAGCTTGTTGCCCAGCCACACCAGCGGGTCGTACTTCCGGTCGGCGACACGCTCCTTCATCGGGATCAGCGCGTTGTCGGTGATCTTGATGTGTTCCGGGCAGACCTCGGTGCAGCACTTGGTGATGTTGCAGTATCCGAGGCCGAACTCGTCTTGCGCGGCATCCCGCCGATCGGCGACGTCGAGCGGGTGCATGTCCAGCTCGGCGATTCGCATCAGGTATCGCGGTCCGGCGAATGCCGGCTTGTTCTCGTCATGGTCACGCACCACGTGGCAGGTGTTCTGGCAGAGGAAGCACTCGATGCACTTGCGGAACTCCTGCGAGCGCTCCACGTCGATCTGCTGCATCCGATATTCACCCGGCCGCAGATCGGCGGGTGGGGTGAACGAGGGGACCTCACGCGCCTTGGTGTAGTTGAACGACACGTCGGTGACCAGATCCTTCTCCACCGGGAAGGCGCGCAGCGGGGTCACCGTGATCAGGTCGGTCTCGGTGAAGGTCGACATGCGGGTCATGCAGAGCAGCCGCGGCCGGCCGTTCACCTCGGCCGAACACGACCCGCACTTGCCGGCCTTGCAGTTCCACCGCACCGCCAGATCGGGGGCTTGGGTGGCCTGGAGCCGATGGATGATGTCGAGGACGACCTCGCCCTCGTTCACCTCGACCGTATAGTCCTGCAGTTCGCCGCCGTCCTGGTCGCCGCGCCAGACCCGGAACTGTCCCTGGTACGTCATTTGGCGTCACTCATTTCAACGCGACCCTTCCGAGCCGGGATGTCCGGCCAGTTCTTCGTCGGTGTAGTACTTGCCCAGTTCCTCCAAGTCGAACAGGGCCAGCAGTTCCGGCTGCATCGGTTTCTGCTCCTCGAGCGTCACCGTGACCCGTGGCACCAGCGGGTCGGCGGCTCGTCCGGCCTGGTCGATCGAGCAGACCAGCAGGGTGTTGCGCCAATTCGGATCCATCGCCGGAAAGTCGTCGCGGGTATGCCCACCGCGGGACTCGGTGCGCAGCAGCGCGGCCTCGGCGACGCACTCGCTGATCAGCAGCATGTTGCGCAGGTCGAGCGCCAGGTGCCAGCCGGGGTTGAAGTGTCGGTCGCCGGCTACCGCGACCCGGCGGTAGCGGTCCCGCAGCTCGCCGAGCCGGCGGATCGCCTCGCGCATCTCCTCCGGTTTACGGATGATGCCGACCAGGTCGTTCATGGTCTGTTGCAGCTCCGCGTGCACGGTGTACGGGTTTTCGCTGTCGGGCGCGTCGACCGCGCGCTCGAACGGCGCCAGCGCGGTCGCGATGGCTGCGGTCAGATCGGTGGTGGATACGGTCGGCCGACGCGTGAGGCCCTGCACATAGCCGGCCGCGCCCAGCCCGGCACGGCGACCGAACACCAACAGATCCGACAGCGAATTGCCGCCGAGCCGGTTCGATCCGTGCATGCCGCCGGAGCATTCGCCCGCGGCGAAGATGCCGGAGATCGTGGCGGCGGCCGTGTCCGGGTCGACCTCGATGCCACCCATCACGTAGTGGCAGGTCGGGCCGACCTCCATCGGTTCGGCCGTGATATCCACGTCGGCCAGCTCTTTGAACTGGTGATACATCGACGGCAGCCGCCGCCGGATCTCCTCGGCCGGCAGTCGGGATGCGATGTCGAGGTAGACCCCGCCGTGCGGGCTGTTGCGACCGGCCTTGACCTCGGAATTGATCGCCCGAGCCACCTCGTCCCGGGGGAGCAGGTCGGGGGTGCGGCGGGCCGAATCGTTGTCGGCCAGCCACTTGTCCGCTTCGGCTTCGGTCTCCGCATACTGACCTTTGAACACCGGCGGGATGTAGTCGAACATGAACCGCTTGCCCTCGGAGTTCTTCAACACTCCGCCGTCACCGCGGACGCCCTCGGTGACCAGGATGCCCTTGACGCTGGGCGGCCACACCATCCCGGTCGGGTGGAACTGCAGGAACTCCATGTTGATCAGCGTCGCGCCCGCCCGCAACGCCAGGGCGTGGCCGTCGCCGGTGTACTCCCAGGAGTTCGAGGTCACCTTGTAGGACTTGCCGATCCCACCGGTCGCCAGCACCACCGCCGGGGTCTCGAACAGAACGAACGAGCCCGACTCGCGCCAGTAGCCGAACGCGCCGGCGACCCGCTGCTCGTCGAGCAGGAGATCGGTGATCGTGCACTCGGCGAAAATCTTGATCCGGGACTCGTAGTCGCCGGTCTCGGCGTAGTCCTCCTGCTGCAGCGAGACGATCTTCTGCTGCATGGTGCGGATCAATTCCAGGCCGGTCCGGTCACCGACATGGGCCAGCCGGGGCCAGGTGTGTCCACCGAAGTTGCGCTGGCTGATCCGGCCGTCCGCGGTCCGGTCGAACAGCGCCCCGTAGGTTTCCAGTTCCCACACCCGGTCCGGGGCCTCCCGCGCATGCAGCTCGGCCATCCGCCAGTTGTTCAGGAACTTGCCGCCCCGCATCGTGTCTTTGAAGTGCGTCTGCCAGTTGTCGTTCGAGTTGGCGTTGCCCATCGACGCCGCGCAGCCGCCTTCGGCCATCACCGTATGGGCCTTGCCGAACAGCGACTTGCACACCACTGCCACGGACAGTCCACGCTCCCGGGCCTCGATCACGGCGCGCAGGCCGGCACCGCCGGCGCCGATGACGACGACGTCGTAGGGATGGACGTCGTAAGGTTGCGCGCCGTAGGAATGTCGATCCACTTCGGTCATGTTGCCGCTGGTCCTCGGGGTTTCTGGGCGGGTGTGTTCTGCAGGATGGGGCGATTTCCGGGCTAGGTGCAACGACCGATCAGTTGACGAAGCGCAGGTCGCCGAACCAGCCGGCGGACAGCGCCATGATGTAGGCGTCGGTAGCGATCACCGTGAACAGCGAGATCATCGCGAACTGGCCGTGCCGGGTGTTCAGCTTGGAGACGAACGTCCAGTACCGGTACCGCAGCGGGTGCTTGGAGAAATGCTTGAGCCGGCCACCGACGACGTGTCGGCACGCGTGGCACGACAGGGTGTAGAGCCACAGGCAGACGACGTTGATCCAGATGATCACGGTGCCCAGACCGAAACCGAAGGCTTGTCCGTCGACGCCGTGGAACGACCGGACCGCGTCGTAGATGTTGATCAGGCCGAACAACACGGCGCCGTAGAAGAAGTAGCGATGCAGGTTCAGGCCGGTCAGCGGCAACTTGCTCTCGCCGGTGTACTTCTTGTGCGGCTCGGGTACCGCACAGGCCGCCGGGGCGAGGTAGAGCGAGCGCCAGCCCGCCTTGCGGTAGTAGTAGCAGGTGCCGCGGAAACCGGCCAGGACCACGAAGGTGATCAGCGAGATCGGGATGAACACCGGCATCTCGGGCAGGAACGTGCCGAAGTGGCTGGATCCGGGCTCGCACGACGCGCTTACGCACGGTGAGTAGATCGGCGTCAGATAGTGGTACTCGGGCGCCCAGTACCACCTGTTCATGAAGATCCGAACCGTCGCGTAGGCGATGAAGAACAGCAGGATCAGTCCGGTGGTCAGCGGCGACAGCCACCAATTGTCGGTTCGCAGCGTGCGCTCGGCGATCCGCGCTCGGGTCGGCCCGAAGATTCCGGTCGCGCCTTCGCGGTTCGATGTGGCCGTCATGCTGCGGTGACCGTCGTGCGGCGCCGGTCGACCAGTACGCGACTGCTTCGGCCGGACCTATCGGGTGTGACCATGATCTCCTCCGGCATCGATATGTGGCGTACCGCACCCTACGCCCCGGCGCGCGATCGTTCGCCGGGGTATGCGATCCGGCCGAGCGCCGACCGTTGGACGGCTGGTGTTGTGCGGCGTCGACAAGGTTCATGACGTAGTTCTTGCGGGTTGAGTGCATTGATGTACGATTAACAGACCGATAACCGGGTGAACATCCGGTTTTTGTCGGCACTGGCAGGGCTCCGTTCTGTTGGCTGCCGAATCGATGCGGCTGCTGTGCAGGAGTCGGTTCGAGTGGCTAAGAGGAGGTGCGTCGTGTCGTCGCGGTTGCGTTGGACGGGGCGGAATCCGGCCGTTTTCGGTACCGGGCGGGCGTCGGATCGGGCGCGGTCGATTCGGCTGCGCCAGCGTTCCACCTTCGCCTCGTTCGGGTTCTGCTCGACCCGAGGAGGACCATGCGAACGATGAGACGAGCGGCCATCGTCGCTCCGTGCCGTACGCCGGGTGGCGCTGAAGGCGGCCTGCTCGGCCAGGCCACCCCGGAGCGCCTGCTCAGCGCCGTACTCGATGCCGTCGTCGATCGGTCGGGGATCGACGCGGGATTGATCGAAGACATGGCGTTGGCGCAGCCGAGCCAGCCACTGGCCGCGGGGGTGATCGACGGGGTACCCGCTACCGTGGCCGGGCTCGATTCCGGACGGCGGCGGGCGAGTGGTTTGCAGGCGCTGATCACGGCGGCGATGACGGTCCAGACCGGGGCCGCCGACGTGGTGCTGGCCGGTGGGGTGGAGGGCGGTGCAGCGGGGCCCGACCCGATCGACGAAGGGGCGGTGCGCGACGCGGAGGAGCTGGCGCAGCGCTATGCGATTCGCCGGACGGCGGCGGACGCGTTTGCGGCGCAAAGCCATCGCAAGGCGGCCGACGCCTGGCAGCGGGGGAGCTTCGGCGACGAAGTGGTCCCGATCGACCTGCCGTATCAGCGCGATTCCTATCTGATCGCCCGGGACGAAGGGGTACGCCTGGACGCCTCGGCGGAGCGACTTGCCGAATTGCGCCCGTTCGTCGCGAACGGGGTGGTGACCACGGGCAATATGAGCAACCGTAACGTCGGTGCGTCGGCGTGTCTGGTCGTCGCCGAGGAGATGCTGGACGAGCTCGGGCTGATCCCGATGGCGTACTTTGCCGGGTGGGCCGCGGCCGGCCGGGACGGCCCGGATGCCGGGTCCGGCGCGGCGCCGGCAGTGGCCAAGTTGCTGAACAAGATCGGCATCACCCTCGACGACCTCGATCTGGTCGAGATCAACGAGGGGTTCGCGGTCGAGGTCTTGGCGTTGCTCGCCGAGTGGGATTGGGACAATGCCGGTCGGCTCAACGTCAACGGGTCGGCGATCTCGCTGGGCGACCCGGGAGGTGCGGCCGGGCTGCGCATCATGACCACGATGGTGCACCAGCTGTACCGCAGTGGCGGCAGTCTGGGCCTGGAGGCGATCTCGATGGGGCCCGACCATGGGATCGCGGCCTTGTTCGAGTCCGCGGGATCGTTCCGGCCGGACCCACGGCTGGTCGAAACGGCGCCGATGCCGCGGCCGGTGATACCGAACTCCCCGGCTCCGAGCAGGCGACTGGGGCCAGCCCGGTTCCGGACCACCTCCGGCAGCCGCTACGGACTCACCGGGCGGCATCGCCGGTAGGCGAGTCCGCTCAGCGAGTCCGTCCCGAGGTCAGCGGGTCCGTTCCCGAGAGTGGAAGCCGAGACCTTCGTCCTGGGCGCCGAGCCAGGCGTCCTCGTCGAACTTGCTGTCCGGGACGTAGATCACGTCGTTGCCCCGCCGGTGCGGCGTCGGCCGGGGCGCCTTCTCCAGCTCGGTGGTGTCGAGGTCGAGTCGCTCGACGTCGAGCGCCAGCCGTCGCACCGTGATGGTGTCGCCGTACTGCGTACGTAGCGCGGCGATGCACCGTTCCAGGTGACCGATCGTCTCGCGCAGATCGGTGATTCCGGAATCCGCCATGGCGAAACCTCCCAGCGACACGCCCAAATGTGACCTACTCCACAGTACGGGACAGATCCCGAACTCGCCGGAAGAGTTCGCGTCACGGGCCGATCAGGTCCGATTCCGGCAGCGTCGTCGTCCGGTCGCCGACGGTGAACCGGTTCACGAACGGGTCCGCGACTGTCGGATGCGAATCACGGCAGGTGTCCCGCGGCTCGATGCGGTTGTATCGATCTCTCTACCTTTTCACGTAGAAAATTTTAGATTTTCCGGACGACGTCGGCCGGGTGCTCGGTCGGGGCCAGCCAATCGCGGAGTGCGGTGTACCCGGCGTCGCAGTTGAGCAGCCCGAAGTGGCTGGTCGAGCCGAGATGTATGCCGCTGTCCGGGGTGAACCCGACTTGCCGGCGGCGGTTGTGCCCGCGAGCGCTGGGCACCAGCACCAGGCCGTCGCCGACGATCCGGCCGACCGGATGCCGCGGATTGCGGGTCAGGCTGGCCGAGATGAAGTAGTGCCGCGCGGACGGGAGCAGCGGTACCTCGGCCGCTGCGACGGCAGCCAGCGCGTCGGCGTCGCGGTCCCGCCAATCCTGTTCGACCAGCGAGCCGCCACGCAGATCGCGGATCCCGGCGCTGCGCCGCCGCAGCAGGTTGGCGAACGGTCGGGTCTCCGGAAGCCAGGCCAACGCGGCGCTGCCGACGTGCACCAACTGCGCCAGCGGAGCGCCGAAGTGGGGGCTGCCCAGGCTCACGGTGGATCGGACCAGATCGACCCAGTCGGCACCGACCGCGGAATGGCAGGCGCTGCGGCCGACCAGACCGCCCATCGAGTGCCCGATCAGCGCGATCTCGGTGACCGGCACCGGCCAGTGGGACACCAGTTCGGTCAGCAGCCGGTCGAGCTCCGCGCCGTTGTCGCTGATGTGCCGGCCGGTGTTGTAGCGGAGCAGCACCGGGCTGTACCCCAGGTCGGCGGCCAGTCGCTCGGCGTAGCTCGGCCCCTCGCCGTGTCGCCAGGCATGTTCGGTTTCCATCAAGCCGTGCAGGAACACCGCGATCCGTGGCCCGGCCGTCGGGAACGCGGCGCGCAGCCCCGGCCGATCGAGCGGCACCACGACGTTGTCGCAGCGCACGGTCATCGGCGGCGTGAGTGCCGGCGCGTCGATGGTCAGCGCGTCCCCGCGGAGTCCGTGCAGTATCCCGAGCAGGCCGGCGCCGGTGTCGGTGCCGGACGGTGCCGGGAGCGCATCCAAGCCGGGGGCGACGTCGGCGAGCTCGGCGCCGGCCTGCAAGGTCTGGCTGATCGCTTGATAGACGCCGCCGGCGATCAGGTCGTGCACGGTTTGCACGGCGGTGGCCGGCGGGCCGACACCGCGGCGGACACCGGCGAACACGCGGTCGGAGATGGCGCGGTGCACCGCGCCGACCCCGGTCGCCGCACCGGCCAGTTCGACGGCGGCGAGTCGGGCCAGCGCCCGGGTCTCGGATGCGGAAGAAGATTCAGGCACGTTCGATAGTGTACGACTGTTCACTGATTTGCTCGGTGTGAGTTGCCGGACTGTTGCGGCGCCCCCCGGCCCGCTGCCGAGCGGCGCGGCGTATCTCGGTGACCGCCCGGGTGCACGCCACGCCGGCCAGCAGCGATGCCGCGACGGCGAATCCGCGGTGGTCGCCGAACAGCGGGTAAACCTGCCAATGCACCAGGTAGACGAACAGCGAGGCCTCGGCCACGGCACCGACGCTCGTGGCGAGCAGCGCCGGGCAGCGCAAATTGGGCAGCCAGATCAGCCCGGCGATGCCGATCCCGACCAGCAGCCCGCGGCCGACGCTGTCGAAGTAGCCGAGCAAACCGACCACCAGCCCGGCCGTGACCAACAGCCGGCGGGGCAGGTCGGTTGCCGCCGCGGCCGCCCAGCCGAGCGCGAAGAACCAGAACGCGAGCAGCGAGTAGGTCGCCCCCGGCCCGGTTCCGAACGGACCGAACCGCACGGCCAGGCCCGCTAGCAGCACCGTTGCCGCGACGGCGAACGGTCGTCGCCGCTGCCAACGATCGACGGCGGGTATTGCGAGCAGTGTGCCGGCGCCGATCAGAATCCACACCAGCACCTCGACGAACCAGAGATGACCGGCGGTCGGGCTGTCGTGCGGACCCAACAGTTTCTGCGTTAGCAGCAGGTTCGACCAGCCGTAGTAGTGCTCGCCGAGCACCCCACCGACCACCATGATCACCGCGACCCAGGCGATCGTCGGCCCGGCGATCCAGGCGGTGGTGCGGGCCAGTTGCCCGATCCGCTGGGTCCGGGGTCGCCCGGTCAGCCGGAACCGGGCGAAGTTGTAACCGGCGACGGCGAGCAGCACGTGCGCCCCGCCCCACCACTGGAAGAGTCCGGCGTGCGCCGAGACCACCAGCACGATCGCGGCCGCCCGGAGGGCGACGCTGGTCTCGACCGTCGCGCCGATCCCGCGTCGGGTTCGCGATTGCGCCGACGCGGCCAGCTCCGCGACGGTCATCGTGTGCCAGCCGCCCGGCAGCCGGTGCAGCAGCCGTTCCAGCCGCACCGACATCGCCACATAGGTCAGCGAATCGCCACCCAGCCCGACGAAGCTGGCCTGCTCGCCGACCCGGTCCAGCGGCAGCTGCAGCACCTCGGCGTAGGCGGTGCGGATCGCCGCGACGGTGGTCGCTGCGCCGGTTACCGGGGCGGCGACCACGTCGGCTGCCGGCTGCGCACCGAGCGCACGAACCCGGTGGAGGTCGGGTTTCCCGTTCGGCAGTCGGGGCAGCGCGTCGAGCCGGAGCAGCCGGACGGCGGTAGCCGGCAGCCCGGTCGACTCGGTCACCACGCGTTCGGCGCGACTGTCGGAGCCGGTGACCGCGACCAGCAACATCCCGGCGCCGTCGTCGACGCAGATTGCCGGGATGCCCGCGGCGGCCAGTGCCGACTCGACCCGCTGCAGATCGATCCGGAGACCGAACAGTTTGGCCAGCCGGTTGCGCCGGCCGATCACCTGGTACAGCCCGTCCGGGTCGCGCCGGGCGATATCGCCGGTGCGTAACTCGTGCACCGTCGCGCCTGCCGCCAGGTCGGCCGGCCCGGTGGCGTAACCGAGCATCACGTTCGGCCCGCGGTACACAAGTTCACCGACGGTGCCGGCTTCGGCGCTGGGGTCGTCTCGACCGCCGGTGTCGTCCGGCTGTTCGTCGACCGGGTCCAACCGGAACTCACCGCCCGGGATGGGCCGGCCGATCGATTCCGGGCGGCGCGCGGCCAGCTCCGGCGGCAGGTACGCCATCCGGGCGGTCGCCTCGGTGGCGCCGTACATCACGAACAGCTGCCAGCCGCGATCCGCGCCGAGCTGCGCGAACCGGCGGACCCGTTGCGGCTCCATCCGGCCGCCGGCTTGGGTCAGATACCGCAACCGCGGCAGCGCGCGTTCGGCGAATCCGGTCCGTTCCAGCAGCTCGAAGGTGTACGGAACGCCGGCCAGGCTGGTGCCGCCGTGCCGCTCGAACTGCGTCCAGAACTGCTCGTCGGTCACCGACCGGTCGGTGACGATCAGTCCGGCCCCGGTGAACAGGTGGGAGTGCACCACCGACAGGCCGTAGCAGTAGGCGAACGGCAGGCTGGTGATCGCGCGGTCGTCCGGTCCGATCGCCAGGTACTCGGCGATGGCCGCGGCGTTCGTCGTCAGGTTGGTCGCGGACAATCGGACCAGCTTCGGCGCGCCGGTCGAGCCGGACGTGCTGAGCAGCAGCGTCAGCTCGGGGTGCAGTCGATGCCGGGTGCCGGCCCGACGCTGATCCGGTTCGGTGCCGTCCAGCAGGACGTCGGGGGCATGACGGTCCAGCAGCTCGGTACTGTCTGCGCCGGGGGTGAGCGGGAGCACTGCATGCCCGCCGGCCAGCGCCCCGAGGTAGCCGGTCAGCGTCGCCAGGTCGTTGCGCGCCGTGATCGCCACGAGCCGGCGGACCGGGCCGAGCCGGTCGGCCGTCGCCGCCACCGCGTCCGCCAGCTCGGCGTAGCCGACCACCCGGTCCGGGACGAGTACGGCCGGTCGCGAACCGTATGCCCGGAACCGCTCGAGCAGACCGAGCGGATCGGTCACGGTGGTGGGTGACCGTTACCGGCGAGATCGGCCGGAAAGGCGATCGCGCTGCCCTGCACATCGATGCGCACCCGGCTGTGCAGCGCGGTCCCGATCACGCTGGCCTGGCGCACCGCGACCGGGGTACCGGCCAGGTCGACGGTCAGCTTCATCTCGGCGCCGAGGAATTCGGTGGCGACGACGGTGCCGTCCGGGTGTGCGACGGCGGTGCCGTCCGGGTGTGCCGCACGGGTGACCAGCTGCTCCGGCCGGAGCATGACCGTCGCGGCGCCGCTCGCGTTGCCGGCCACCGGAATCCGGCCCAGCAGGCAGTCGGCGACGCCGCCGTCGATGGTTGCCGGCAACAACACACAGTCGCCCAGGAACGCCGCGGTGAACCGGTCCACCGGTTGCGCGTACACCTGTTGTGGGGTGCCGACCTGGGTGAAGCGGCCGGCCCGCATGACCGCGATCCGATCGGCGAAGGAGAGCGCCTCTTCCTGATCGTGGGTGACCAGCAGCGTGGTCACCCCGGCCTCGGCCAGGGTCGTCGCCACCGCCGCTCGGGTCGCCGCCCGCAGCCCGGCGTCCAGTGCGCTGAACGGTTCGTCCAGCAGCATCAATACCGGCTGCCGGGCCAGTGCCCGGGCCAGCGCAACCCGCTGCTGCTGGCCGCCGGACAGTTCGTGTGGCCGGCGGCGGGCGAAGTCGGCGGGCAGCGCCACCATGTCGAGCAGCGCGCGCACCCGATCGGCCCCGGCCCGGCGGCGACGCTGGGCGGCCGGCAGACCGTAGGCGATGTTCTGCTCCACGCTCAGGTGCGGGAACAACGCACCGTCCTGGGCGACATAGCCGATCTGGCGGCGGTGCGGGGGGACGAAGGTCCGGTTCGAGCTGACGGTCTCGCCGTCGATCGTCACCGACCCGGCGTCCGGGGTCTCGAATCCGGCGATCAAGCGGAGCAGGGTGGTCTTGCCGCTGCCGGAGGCCCCGATCACGGCGGTCCGCCGGCCGCCGGCCAGCTGTAGATCCACCCCGCGCAGCACCGGTTGGCCGGCGAACGATTTGGCCAGGTCGGTCACGACGATCTCGCTCATCCGCCGGCCACCTTTCGGGATTGCCGGAAGAGCAGGTAGGTCACCGGCAGGGTGAGCAGCACCATGATCACCGCGTACGGTGCGGCAGCGGCGTAGTCGAGTTCGCTGCTCCACGACCAGAACCGCATGGACAAGGTGCGGGTGCCGGTCGGCGCGAGCAGCAGCGTCGCGGTCAGTTCGGTCGCCACCGCGACGAACACCAGCGCGGCGCCGGATGCGGCGGCCGGGGCGGTGAGCCGGGCGGTGATCGCGGCGAACGTGGCCGCCGGCGACCGGCCGAGCGACCGGGATGCCTCCTCCAGCGCGATCGGCGCCTGGGCCAGCCCGGCTCGCAGGCTGACCAGCGCTCGGGGCAGGAACATCAACACGTAGGCGAACAGCACCAGCGGCACCGTCTGATAGAGCGGCCGGGCGTACCGGATCGAGATCGTGATCAATGCCAGTGCGGTGACGATTCCGGGCAGCGCGCTGGTCACGTAATTGCTGCCCTCCACCGCTCGGGCCAGCGGGCCGCGATACCGGACGGCCACCCAGGCCACCGGAAATGCCGCGATCACCGCGATCGCCGCCGCCGCGGCGGACAGTCCGATCGTCTGGCCGAGTGCGTTGCCGATGTCGTCGATCGACCAGATCGCGGCGCCGCCGATCCGCAGCCAACGGGCCAGCGTCCAGATCGGTACGCCGAGCGCCAGGGCGGCGAGTCCGCCGAGGAACGCCAACGCCGGGACGGTGTACCCGCCGAGCCGGAGCGGTGGGTTCGGTCGCGGCGCGCCGGCGCCGATCCGGGCGTAGCGGGCGTTGCCCCGGGCCCCGGCCTCGGCGATCAGCAACACCAGGCAACACAGCACGAGCACGCCGGCCAGCATGCTGCCCGCGGCCCCGGCGAAGGTGGACTGATACTGCTCGAAGATCGCGGTGGTGAAGGTGTCGAAGCGGAGCAGCGCGAATGCGCCGTACTCGGCCAGCAGATGCAACGCGATCAGCAGGCCGCCGCCCAGCACGGCCAGCCGCAGCTGTGGCACGACGACCCGGAAGAACACTCCGAACGATCCGGAGCCCAGCGATCGGGCGGCGTCTTCCATCGCCGGATCCAGCCGGCGCAGGGTGGCCGCGGCCGGCAGGTAGATCAGCGGAAAGTAGGACAGGGTGGCGACGAGAACGGCCGGTGCGAGCCCGTGCGCCGACGGGATCGCGGTGACCCAGGCGTAGCTGTTCACGAAGGCCGGAACCGCCAACGGCGCGGCGAACACCGGCGCCCACCAGGCGCGGCCGGGCAGGTCGGTGCGCTCGACCAGCCAGGCCGCCGTCACGGCCAGCACCACGCAGAGCGGTACGGTGACAAGCAGTAGTGCTGCGGTGTTGCCGAGCAGCTCGGCGACCCGCTGCCGGGCCACCAGCCGGTAGGCCCGGTCCCACCCGGTGTCGGCAAACGACCAGACGACGTAGCCGAGCGGGATCAGTGTCCCGGCTGCGAGCAGCGTCACCGGGACGGTGAGAAACGGTCCGGGGCGCATCCGCACCTAGAGCAGACCGGCTTCGGTCATCAGCTCGACCACCTTCTGCGACTGCAACTTCGACGGGTCGACCGACGGTGCCTGGAGCTGGTCGAGCGGGACCAACTTCGGGTTGGACGGCACGCCGCTGCCGACGGTGTACTCGTAGGCATCGCCGGACTGCAGGACCTCCTGGCCGGCCTTACCGGTGACGAACTCGATGAACTGCTGCGCCTGCGCCGCGTGTTTGCTGGATTTCAGCACGCCACCGCCGGACAGGCTGACGAAGGCGCCCGGGTCCTGGTTGCGGAAGTAGTACAGGTCGGTGTTGCCGCTGTTTTCCTTGGTCTTGGCCTGGTCGGCGAACCAGTAATAGTGGTAGATCAGTCCGCCCGGCACCTCGCCGGCGTTGACCGCCTTCATCGTGGCGATGTTGTCCTGGTAGGCGACCGCGTTCGTCTTCATCCCGGCCAGCCAGGTACGGGTGGCTTCCTCGCCCTTCAACTCCAGGTAGGCGGCGACGATCGCCTGGAAGTCGGCTTTCGCCGGCGGCGCGCCCCAGCGACCCTTCCACTCCGGTTGCTGCAGGTCGGTCATCGACTTCGGCAACTGGTCGGCCGGCAGCTTGTCCTTGTTGTAGATGAACACCGTGGTGCGCGCCGCCACCCCGGTCCACTTGCCGGTGGACGGTCGGTACTGCTGCGGAACCTGGGCCAGCGTGGCCTGATCGAGATCGGCGAACAGTCCCGCGTTCTCCACCAGCACCATCGCCGGTGAGTTCTCGGTGAGGAACACGTCCGCCGGCGAGCGATCGCCCTCGGCGACCAGCTGATTGCCGAGGTCGATGTCGCCACCCTGGCGGTACTCGACCTTGATTCCGGTCTCCGCGGTGAACTCGTCGATCCACTTCTTGGTCAGAGATTCGTGCTGCGCGTTGTACACGAGCAGCGGGTCGTCACTGCCGCTGTCGCCGTCCGACGAGCAACCGGCCGCGGCCAAGGCGGCGACCAGGGTCGTTGCGGCGAACAGTCGCGTCCAGCTCGTTCGCATCAGGGCGTCGCCTTTCGGGCAAGCAGCGCCGCCGACGCGACGCATTAGCTGAGGTTTACCTAAAGCCCAGGCTAGCCCACGACGCAAGGGGCAGATGTGCAGACCCGGCCGGTGGCCGGGCCGAGGTCGGTTACGGGCACCGGTAGGTAGCCGGCTGCCCGCCGTTCAGCAACTGGGTGAGTGCGACGCCGAGTCGGCAGGTGATGCCGAGTGCGGCCATCGTCGAACCGGTGCCGGTGGAGCCGGTCGCCGAGCCCGTCGCCAAACCGGTGGCCGAACCGGTCGCGGAACCGGTGGGCAGCGCGGCGGCGATTGCGGGGCTACCGGTGGCGATCGCCAGCGCAGCGACAATGGTCAGGAAAATTTTGCCGGCCATGATGAAACACCCCTCTGCGTTGCCCGTTCAATTGGTACCCAGAGTACGGATTTATCCCCGAAAGGGGCCTCGACTGCCGATGGAGATGCCGGATCGTGCTCGATCAGTCGTGCTGGGCGCGCAGATACCGGCCGAAATGTGGAACGGTGAAGCCGATCGTGCCGCGTTCGGCGGAGTAGATCAGGCCTTTCTTGATCAGCCCGTCCCGGGCGGGCGACAACGAGGCGGGTTTGCGACCGAGCTCGCGCGCCACCGCGGCGGTGGCCACCGGGCCGTCGTCGCCGGAGAGGTCGGCCATCGCCCGCATGTATTCGCGCTCCGCCGGGGTAGCCCGTTCGTAGCGGGAGCCGAAGAAGCCGACGGCCAACTCTTCTTCGGCGGCCGGCGCGGATACCGCTACGTCGCGCTCGGTGACCGGGCTCTGCGGCGCTTGGTCCCAGGTTGCCTTTCCGTATGCCTGGACGAAATACGGATAGCCGTCGGTCTTGGCGTACAGCGCGTCGAGCGCTTCCTCGGTGAATTGCACGTCTTCGTCGGCCGCCGGTGCGATCAGTGCGAGATCGGCCGCCGCGCGCTCCAGCCGATCGATCCGATGGTAGGAGAACAGGCGCTCGGAGTAGCTCTTCGAGGCCGACAGGACCGCCGGCAGATGCGGCAAGCCGGCGCCGACCACGATCAGCGGCGCGGCGTCCTGACTGAGCTCGTGGCAGGCGCCGCAGATCGCCGACACGTCCGCGGCGCCGACGTCCTGCATCTCGTCGATGAAGACGGCCAGTCCGACGCCGACGTCGCGGGCCAGTGCGGCCGCCTCCAGCAACAGCTCGACCAGATCGATCTCGATGTCGCCGGAATCTGCCCGGCCGCTCACCGCCGGCACGTCGATACCCGGTTGCCAGCGCTCCCGCATGCCTTTGTCCGCGGTGGCGCGCAACGCGAACGCCTTGAGGATACCGAGAAAGTCGTCCACCCGCTCGGGGTTGCGATGCGCGGCGGCGATCGCCCGCACCGCCATGTGCAGTGCCGAGGACAGCGGCCGGCGCAGATCTTGATCGGGCCGGGCTTCGATCTTGCCGGTGCCCCAGCCGCGGGAGATGGCCGCCGAGCGAAGTTGGTTGAGCAGGACGGTCTTTCCGACGCCACGCAAGCCGGTGAGGACCACGGAGCGTTCGGGTCGGTTCCGGGCGATGCGCTCGAGTACTACGTCGAAAGCGTCGAGCTGGCGGTCGCGGCCGGCGAGTTCCGGCGGTCGCTGGCCCGCGCCCGGGGCGTACGGGTTGCGTACCGGATCCACGTCGCCCGACGTTACCCGGCCGTATCGAAAAATCTCGGCATCTCTAAGGCGTGTCCTAGAGATGCCGAGATTTTGGTGGTGGGCTCGGCTGGGGCCGCTCGACCTCATGCGCCCACACGTGGCGGGTGGGCTAGATGCACACCGTGCTCGAGCCCAGGTCGATGCACAGATCAACCCAGGAGGTCGAGCCGGACGACAGCGCCTGCTGGATCGGGAGTTCGATCGGAGTCGCGGACGCCGCGGGCGCGGCGAGCAATCCGAGGGTGGCGACGGCGGCTGCACAAGCGGCTATTCGGCCGGCGGATATGGATATTCGGGTATGCAACGAGATCACTCTCCGTTGAGATCGAGATAACGGGACTACTTCAGAGTAGGGTGACTCGGTTGCGGGTCCGTGGAAAGATATCGATGCGTTACGCGCGCTGCCGCGCGATGAAACGGGGCCGCATCGATCGGGACGCTCAGACGCAGATCTCCGACGATCCGGTGGTGATACAGCCGAGCGAACCGAAGGTTCCGGCGGGCACGGTCGGCAGCTCGACGGTGGCCGGCAGGCCCGGCAGGTTCGGTAGCTGAAATGATGCCGCAGACGCCGCGGGGGCGGCGCCGAGTCCGATTGCAGCGACGGCTGCAGCTCCGGCGACGGTGCGGACGAGAATTGTTCGGGTACGCAACGAGATCACTCTCCACTGAATCGAAGGACGATAGCCTTCGTCAGAGTATCCGCTTTCCCGCCGGCTCAATCGGTCGATCGGTGTGTGCGCGCAGCTGCGCAGAGACCGCGCGGTCTCGCTCCGCGCCCATTCCGACCAGTAGGTCCACCTGGATAGCGGCAAGATTGCCGAGAGCGGTGGCCTCGTCCGGCCCGAAGAAGCCGGCCAGCTCGAGCAGCACCGCGCCGTGCACCACCGTCCACAGTCGGCCGGCGACCGCCACTGCGGGATCGGCGCGAACCTGCCCGGTCCCGATGACCGCCTCGACCGCGCGAACCAGCTCGCCGAACGCCGCATCGTCGGCGGCCGGCGGTGGGCCGGTTGCCGCTCGGTCGATCGGCTCGCAGGGGCCGGGTCGGTTGTTGGTCAGGCCCAGCATGAGCCGATATCGCTGGGGGCTGTCCAGGGCGAACGCCCGGTAGGTCAGGCCGAGGGTGAACAGGTCGGTCAGCGGATCGCCGGTACGCGGCGCGCCGGCCAGGGTCGCCGCGAACCGCTGGTAGGACTCGTCGATCAGGGCGTCCAGCAGGCCGGGCAAGCCGTCGAAGTGGGTGTAGAGCGCCATCGTGGACAGGCCCGCCTCGGTTGCGATCCGGCGGGCCTGCAGCGCTTCGGCGCCCTCGGTCTCCAGGAGTCGTCGGCCGGCCGCGACCAGGCGGTCGCGTGCGTTGATCGGCCTCATCCTTGGCAAACGTCCATAACAGTGTTATACCCATATAACGGCGTTATGGAAGGCGGATGTGATGTCCAACCGATTTCTGCACGGCACCTTTGCTCCGATCCGGGAGGAGCACACCCTGACCGAGCTGGCGGTCACCGGCCGGATACCGGACTTTCTGGACGGCCGCTACCTGCGGAACGGGCCGAACCCGGTCGGTGCCGTCGATCCGGATCGTTACCACTGGTTCCTGGGTGACGGGATGGTGCACGGCATCCCGTCACCCAGGACGGTCGGGCTCGGTGGTACCGCAACCGCTCGGTGCGCAGCCCCGCGGTCGCTGCGGCACTCGGCGAACCGTCCGAGCCGGGCGGGATCTACTCCTTTGCGGCGAACACCAACATCGTCGGGCACGCCGGGCGGACGCTGGCGTTGGTCGAGTCCGGCGTCACCTGTTACGAGCTCACCACCGAGCTGGACACCATCGGTGTCTGGAACGGCGACGGCCGGCTACGCGGCGGCTACACCGCACATCCGCACCGCGACCCGGCCACCGGGGCGTTGCACGCGGTGTCCTACGAACTCGGCCGGACCGAGGTCGAGTACTCGGTGATCGGTGCGGACGGTCGGACCGAGCGGACCGAACTGATCGACGTCGGCGGCACGCCGTTGATGCACGACTTTTCGCTCACCGAGGACTATGTCGTGCTCTACGACCTGCCGGTCACCTTCGAGGTCGGCGACCTGTTGCCCCCCGAGCTGCCGCGGCCGCTGCGCACCCCGACCCGACGGCTGTTGTCGGCGTTGCTCGGCCGGGTGCGGGTGCCGGATCCGCTCGCGGCGCGGCTACCGCGCGATCCGGCCGACCGGCGGTTGCCCTACCGCTGGAATCCGGACCGGCCGGCGCGGGTCGGGGTGCTGCCGCGCGCCGGCCGCGCTGCGGACGTGCGGTGGTTCGAGGTGCCGCCGTGTTACGCCTTCCACACGATGAACGCCTATCAGGACGGCGCCGCCGTCGTCGCGGATCTGGTCCGTTACGACCGGATGTTCGATATCGACCGGACCGGTCCGGGCGAGACGATGCCCGCGTTGGAGCGGTGGGTGATCGATCTGGCGGCCGGGACGGTGCGACAGCAGCGGCTCGACGATCAGGGCCAGGAGTTTCCCCGGTTCGACGAACGGCGGACCGGCCACCGGTATCGCTACGGCTATGCAATATCGGTCGGCGCGGGTTTGCACAACGGGGACGTGCTGTACAAACACGACCTGTGCAGCGGAAGCGCCGCGGCCCGTTCCTTCGGTTCCGGCATGGAGCTGGGCGAGTTCGTCTTCCAGCCGGCGGCGCCGGACGCCGCCGAGGACGACGGCGTGCTGCTCGGCTTCGTCACCGACCGGGCTGCCGACCGGACCCACCTCGCGATCCTGGACGCCGGGTCGTTGGAGTCGCTGGCCGCGGTCCAGTTGCCGCATCGGGTGCCGGCCGGCTTCCACGGAAACTGGCTGCCTACCGATTTCTAGCCGACGCTAGGCGGGTTGCTAGATCCTCGAAGATTGTCGATATTCGGCACCGATCCGGCCGTCGCAGCGGCGCGGTGCGACCGTGTTCGTGCCGCCACCGGTCACGAACGCCGGCCCCGGAGGGGAATGACGCGGTTCGGTAACGACGACCGTGATCTGTGATCGGATAGTTGCGGAGACCGCATGACGCCCGGCTGAACTGGACATTTCCGCCCGTGTCCGGCGTGTCGCGGGGCGTGACTGGACAACAGCGGGTATGGACTCGTAACCTTGCCGTGATCTTATGAGTTACCGCCGCTCTACCCGAACGGCATCGTGAGATCACCGCCTAATCGGTGTACCCCACCGAGCCGGGGACCCAAACGTTTGTTGGGGTGAATCCTCACCGCTGGTGTCGGCCAAGTCGATATCGGACATCGAGGTAGGGCTGCGCTTCCAGGCCCGAACCCGTCAGCTAACTCGGTCGGTGGTCGAATGGAAGATCGGAGACGCATCTCTGTGGGTAAACACAGCATGCAGCGCGAGTCACGGCTTACGGGGTCCGTGCGCGGTGCGATGGTGGTCGGGGCCCTCACGACCGGCACGATCGCACTTCCCACCGCTCCCGCACTGGCCACCACGGTGAATATCCCGGGTCTCGGCGACATCCAGGTCCCGGACCTGCCGCAGTTGCCGGAGATCGGCAATCTGCCCCAACTTCCGGCGCCGACGCCGGGTGCGCAGGCACCCGGTCCGTTCGGTCTGCCACAGCTCAGCGTGCCGAACCTGCCGGTGCCGGAGCTGGCTGCCCCCGCTCTCCCGGCCGCCCCCGCGCTGCCGCAGCTCCCGTCGGTCTCGAACGCCGCGCAACGTGCGCTCAGCGCGGCCGAGTCCAAGGTCGGTGCCCAGTACGTCTGGGGCGCCAGCGGCCCGTTCGCTTTCGACTGCTCCGGCCTGGTCCAGTGGTCCTACCGGCAAGCCGGCATCGAACTTCCGCGGACCAGCTTCGCGATGGCCGGCGTCGGCGCGCCGGTGGACTCCAACTCGATTCAGCCGGGCGACATCGTCGTGCAGAACGGTGGTGCGCACGTCGCGATGTACGCCGGCGACGGCCAGATCGTGCACGCGTCGACCGAGGGTGTGCCGGTCCAGTACGCACCACTGGACTGGGGCAACGTCTACACCGCCCGTCACATCGGCTGACCGAGCCCGAGCCTGACCGAGCAGCACGAACTCCGCCGAACCGCCCGGGTCGATGCATGGACCTGGGCGGTTCGCCTGTTCAAGACGCGCTCGGCCGCCGCTGCGGCGTGCCGAGCCGGGCACGTGCGGGTGAACGGCAACCCGGCCAAGCCGGCTCAGCCGGTGCATGCCGGTGACGAGATCCGGCTCCGCGTCGCCGGCCGGGAACGCGTTGTCGTCGTCCGAGAGCTCGTCGTCAAGCGGGTCGGCGCGCCGGTCGCGGCGCAATGTTTCGACGATCGCAGTCCGCCGCCACCGCCGCCGGAGGTCGTGGCCGCGCTGCCGCGTCGCGACCGCGGCGCCGGCCGGCCGACCAAACGTGACCGACGCGACACCGATCGATTACGCGGTCGCTGAGCTGTCGGGCTCGCGGCCGGCGGGGTATTGCTGCGCGGCCGAGACCGGCCCAATTATCGTGAGCCGCATGCCGCACACCGTTCGTGGAGTCATCGCTCGTCGCAAGCAGGCGCCGACCGAGGTGGTGGACGTCGTGATTCCCGATCCGGGCCCGCACGACGTCGTCGTGTCGGTGCAAGCCTGCGGTGTCTGCCACACCGACCTCGCCTACCGCGAGGGCGGGATCAACGACGAGTATCCGTTCCTGCTCGGGCACGAGGCCGCGGGCACGGTCGAGTCGATCGGATCGGCGGTGACCCATGTCGCGCCCGGTGACTTCGTGGTGCTGAACTGGCGCGCAGTGTGCGGCCGGTGCCGAGCCTGCCGTCGCGGCCGTCCGTGGTACTGCTTCGACACGTTCAACGCGAGCGTGCCGATGACCTTGGCCGACGGGACACCGCTCACGCCGGCGTTGGGTATCGGCGCGTTCGCCGACAAGACCCTCGTTCACGAAGGTCAATGCACCAAGGTGAATCCGGACACCGACCCGGCGGTGGCCGGTCTGCTCGGTTGCGGGGTGATGGCCGGCCTCGGTGCGGCGATGAACACCGGCGAGGTCGGCCGCGGCGACTCGGTCGCGGTGATCGGCTGCGGCGGGGTCGGTGATGCGGCGATCGCCGGGGCCCGACTGGCCGGCGCGACCACGATCATCGCGATCGACCGGGATCCGGCCAAGCTGGCCTGGGCGGGTGAGCTGGGCGCCACGCACACCATCGACGGCTCGCAGACCGACGACGTGGTGTCCGCTGTCCGGGAGTTGACCGGCGGGCACGGCGCCGACGTCGTGATCGACGCGGTCGGTCGCCCGGAGACCTACCGCGACGCGTTCTACGCGCGGGATCTGGCCGGCACCGTGGTGCTGGTCGGGGTGCCGACCCCGGAGCTGACGCTGCAGCTGCCCTTGGTCGACTTCTTCTCCCGCGGTGGCGCATTGAAATCGTCGTGGTACGGCGACTGCCTGCCCGAGCGCGACTTTCCGATGCTGATCGACCTGTACGAGCAGGGCAGATTGCCGTTGGACAAGTTCGTCACCGAACGGATCGCGCTCGCCGACGTCGAGCAGGCGTTCGCGGCGATGGCGGACGGCCGGGTGCTGCGTTCGGTGGTCCAGTGGTGAGCGGCCTGCGGATCGACCGGGTGATCACGTCGGGCAAGTTCACGCTCGACGGCGGTACCTGGGACGTGGACAACAACATCTGGCTGGTCGGCGACGACCACGAGGTGGTGATCGTCGACGCCGCACACGACGCCGCACCGATCTTGGCCGCGGTGGGTGATCGAACGGTGCGGGCGATCGTGGTAACCCACGGGCACAACGATCACATCGGGGTCGCGCCCGAGCTGTCCGCGGCGACCGGAGCTCAGGTACTGCTGCATCCCGGGGACGACATGCTGTGGCAGCAGACCCATCCCGACGTACCGCACGGCGATCTGGCGGACGAGCAGGAGATCCCGATCGCCGGGACGGCGCTGCGGGTTCATCACACGCCGGGCCATTCGCCGGGGTCGTCGGTGCTCTACGCACCCGAGGCCGGGGTGTTGTTCAGCGGAGACACCCTTTTCCTCGGTGGTCCGGGCGCAACCGGCCGGTCCTACTCCAGCTACCCGGTGATCGTGGCGTCGATCCGGCGCAGCATCTTCACGCTGGACCCGGCGGTCCAGGTCTGCACCGGGCACGGCGACGCGACCACCGTCGGTGCCGAGGCCGACACGTCGCGGGACTGGCCGGAGCCGTAACCCCCACCCGGTCGCCCGGGTGTGCCGGGCGGTGCGATCAACGGGGGAGCTGTCGGTGCGACGCCGGCGGTTCGGTCGGGTGCTCCACCGCGAGCAGCCAGACCACCCGCAGCATGAGCGCGATACACAGGGCTGTGCAGAACAGGACGGTAAGCATTGTGGTACCTCGCGTTCCCTCGGTTGCTCTCTTGGCCGTACTCCTGGGTTGAACCGCGCGTTGTGCGAACCACGCAGTGTCTGAACCACGTACTGTCTGAACCACGCACTGCCGCACGGGTTTCCGCTCGGTGCAGGGCGATCGGGCCGTTCGCTGGAGCAGCTCGGTGGTACTCCGTAATCAGCTCTGTAGCTGGATAGCTCTGTATCTGGGATAGCAGAGCGCGCGATGTCCGGCGGGGAGGGCGGCGGCGTGTCGGGGGAACCGGTACCGGCGCGTTATCTCTGGTTGCCGTGCACGTGCAGGGGCGCGGCGTGCCGCTCGTCGGCATCTGTTCCGTAGCGGCGGGGCCGATCCATGGTCAAGAGCCAGGTGATCCGGAGGGCGAGGAGCACGCCCAGGATTATCACGATCGCAATGGTCATTCATCTACCTCGAATACGTCGAACTCGATGAGATCTCGGCTGTTCCAAGCAGTGAAGTCGTGCAGCCCAACCCGAATCAGGGTGGACGGGGCTATCGGGTACCGGATCCGGGTTCGCGTTGCGCTGTCGATCGGGTGCGACCGGGATCCTAGAACTTGTTGCGTGACAATACACTTGTCCCGCCGAACGGGCGAATTAGCTTGCCGGGTAAGTAATTTCGATCGGCTAACTAACCGCGCGCCATGTCGACGAACCGGCTCAGATGTAGTTGGTGCGCGACGGTGATCGTTGCGGTCGGGCCGTTGCGGTGCTTGCCCAGGATCAGATCGGCCTCGCCGCCGCGTGGGTCGTCGCGCTCGAAGGCATCCGGACGATGGAGCAGGATCACCATGTCCGCGTCCTGTTCCAACGAGCCGGACTCGCGCAGGTCGGCCACCATCGGCTTCTTGTCGGTGCGCTGTTCCGGACCGCGGTTCAGCTGACTGATCGCGACCACCGGCACCTCCAGCTCCTTGGCCAGCAATTTCAGCGAGCGGGAGAACTCCGAAACCTCTTGCTGCCGCGACTCGACCTTTTTCCCGGAGGTCATCAGCTGCAGGTAGTCGACAACCACCAGCTTCAGGTCATGACGTTGCTTGAGTCGCCGCGCCTTCGCCCGGATCTCCATCATGGTCAGGTTCGGCGAGTCGTCGACGAACAGCGGCGCTTCGCTGATCTCACTCATCCGCCGGGCCAGCCGGGTCCAGTCGTCGTCGCTCATCCGGCCGGAGCGCATGTCGCCCAGCTTGATCTTGGCCTCGGCCGAGAGCAACCGCATCACGATCTCGGTGCGGCTCATCTCCAGCGAGAAGATGACGCTGGCCATGCCGTGCCGGACCGAGCAGCTGCGCATGAAGTCCATGCCCAGCGTGGACTTGCCGACGCCGGGTCGGGCCGCCACGATGATCATCTGGCCGGGGTGCAAACCGTTGGTCACCTCGTCCAGCTCGGTGAAGCCGGTCGGCACGCCGAGCGAGATGCCGCCCCGGCTGGCGATCGAGTCGATCTCGTCCATCGTGGGCTGCAGCAGCTCCTCGAGCGGGACGAAATCCTCCGCGGTACGCCGCTCGGTGACGTCGTAGATCTCCGCCTGCGCTCGGTCCACCACCTCGGCCACGTCCTGGCCGTCGGCGCCACCGTAGCCGTACTGCACGATGCGGGTGCCGGCCTCCACCAGTCGGCGCAGGATGGCCTTCTCGGCGACGATATTGGCGTAGTAGCCGGCGTTTGCCGCCGTGGGCACGGTCTGGGTCAGCGTGACCAGGTAGGGGGCGCCGCCGATCCGGCGCAGCTCACCGCGGCGGTCCAGCTCGGCGGACACGGTCACCGGGTCGGCCGGCTCGCCGCGCGCGTACAGATCGAGCACGGCGTCGTACACGCTCTGGTGCGCCGGGCGATAGAAGTCGCCCGGCCGGAGCACTTCCAGCACGTCGGCGATCGCATCCTTGCTGAGCAACATGCCGCCGAGTACCGACTGCTCGGCGGCCGGATCGTGCGGCGGTTGGCGGCCGAAATCCTCGCCCGGCGGGGGTTCGGCCGGGGCTGGGTATTCGGCAAGCCCTCGATCATCGACTACGGCCACTCGGTAGATCCCTTCTGTGACACGAAGGGTGTTTGTGACACCGTGTTTCGCGCTATCGATACTGCTCTTCCAGCTGGTACTGCACTTGCGGCTGGTACTGCTCGTCCGGCTGATCCTGCTCGTGTCGTACTCCGGAACCTTGTTGTACTCCGGACCACCGACACGAACCGCCGACCGATCGCTGTCGTCGGCGGATACCGGGCACAGCTTGCGGCCAGAAAATCACGTGCAACGGCCGGTTCGGTTATCTGATCGGTACGTTAGGGCCGGTGCCGCCGCCTACCCAACTCGCATTGTGCATACCGTTGGGGACGGTATGTGAAATGCCCAGGAGTTCTGTGTGCACCGGGTGTGGACTACTTGGGGAAAAGTATTCACAGTCATACTGTTTATGCAGGTGAAGGACTATTTCCTGGCGCTGGAGCCTGTGGATTGAACCCCGTCCGGCGTGTCGTCTCGGGCCGGTCTTCCGGCGTGTTGGCCGGGGGTAACGACCGACCGGTCTGGCGCGATAGTACCGAAAGCCCGAATACCAACCGGTGTGTAAAAGCAGGCGATGCGTGCCCCGGCGACGAGCGGGCCGGCTGGACCGGGTCTGGTTACCAGTTGGCTATCGCTGTCGATGTGCGTGATCTGCTGCCGGTCCGATCTCGGCCCGTCGTGAGCACTGCCTGTCGTGAACTCTGCCTGCCGTGAGCCCTGTCCGGCCCGCCGACCACAACGAAAGGGCCCCGCACCGTTGGGTGCGGGGCCCTTTCCTTGCCGGAGGCAGATCTGCGGGACGGATCAGCCGCCGACGACGTCGAGCTCGAAGCCGGCCACCACGTCCGGATGCAGGTTCACCGTGATCCGGTGTTTGCCGGTCGCTTTGATATGTGTCTTCGGCAGGGCGACCGAACGCCGATCGACGATCGGGCCGCCGGCGGCTTTCAGCGCGGTGGCGACATCGGCCTGGGTGACCGAGCCGAACAGCTTGCCCGACGCGCCGGTCTTCACCGCGAGCTGGACCGGTGGCAGCCCTTCGATGGCCGTCTTGAGTTCGTTCGCGTGATCCAGGCCGCGCACCCGGCGGGCTTCTTGGGCCCGGCGGATGCCCTCGACCTGCTTCTGCGCACCCCGGCTGGCGACGATCGCCAAACCTCGCGGCAACAGAAAATTACGGCCGTAGCCGTCCTTGACCTCGACGGTGTCGCCGGGCCCGCCGAGGTGGTCGACGTCGGCAGTGAGGATCAGTTTCATCGCAGATGTCCTCTCTCAGCGGGCGGTCGACACGTACGGCAGCAGCGCCACCTCGCGCGAGTTCTTGACGGCCACGGCAATGTCGCGCTGGTGCTGGACGCAGTTGCCGGTAACCCGGCGGGCGCGGATCTTGCCGCGGTCGCTGACGAACTTACGCAGCAACGTCGTGTCCTTGTAGTCGATGCGAGCGGCCTCGCCGCTGCGGGCAGTGCAAAATGCGCACGCCTTTTTCTTGATCACCTTTTCCCGTGCGGGGGCCTTGGCCATCGTCTTCTCCGTGTTTCGTTTCGTCCAGCTGTCTTGTTGTTCAGAACGGTGGCTCGTCGTCGGCCCGGCCGCCGCCGAAGGAGCCGGCCGCCTGTGGCGCGCTGCCCCACGGATCGTCGCCGCCGCTGCCGCCGCTCTGGCCGCCCCGGCTGCCGCCACCCCCACCGCTGCCGTAGCTACCGCCACCACCGCCATTGCCGCCGCCGCTCCCGCCACCGCCGCGGCTGGCGCGATTCACCTTCGCGGTTGCGTAGCGCAGCGACGGGCCGATCTCGTCGACCTCCAGCTCCACCACCGTGCGCTTCTCACCCTCGCGGGTCTCGTAGGAGCGCTGTTTGAGCCGGCCGCTGACGATCACCCGGGAGCCGCGGGTCAGGCTTTCGGCGACGTTCTCCGCCGCCTCCCGCCAGATGTTGCAGCGCATGAACAGGGCATCCCCGTCGCGCCATTCGTTGGCCTGCCGGTCGAAGATGCGCGGCGTGGAGGCGACGGTGAAATTGGCCACCGCCGCTCCAGCCGGAGTGAATCGGAGCTCCGGATCCGCGGTCAAGTTTCCGATGACCGTGATGATGGTGTCGCCTGCCATGTCGTTCCTCCCCGCCCGGGCGGTTCGTCTTCGCGCTCGATCTGTTACCGATCGCCGTCGCGGCCCACCCTAGGCCCAACCACCGACAACCGGCCGGGGTCACGAGCGAACGACGATCGCCGCCGTCACTTGTCGCGGCGCATCACCTTGGTGCGCAGCACCGATTCGTTCAGGCCGAGCTGTCGATCGAGCTCGCTGACGGTAGCGGGTTCGGCGTCGATCTGGACCACGGCGTAGATGCCCTCGGTGTGCTGGGCGATCTCGTAGGCGAGTCGACGCTTACCCCAGATATCGATGTTGTCGATCTTGCCGCCGTCCTGGCGGACCACGTTGAGCAAGGTATCCAGGGACGGAGCGACGATGCGCTCATCCAGATTCGGATCCAGGATGACCATCAGTTCGTAATGACGCATGAGACCTCATCACCTCCTATGGACTGTGAACGGCCGTGGACTGTCCACGGCAGGAGGGTCGCCTGCGTCGGCAACCCATGCAGGCTACACGAGGACCCGGTACCGGGCTACATCTCCCGCCCGACCCAGCCGATCGTCGGCCGCGCCGATGCCCGGTGCGCCCGCGCCGGCCGAATGCCGGGGGATCGCCCGCCTAGGCTGTACGGCATGCAACCGCGGCTCCCGGCGACTCGGCGGATGCTCGCCACGGTGGTCGGCCTGTGCGGGCTCACGCTTGTGGCGGCGTACCTGAACAAGGCACGTTGCGCCGGAGCTCCGTTCGGCGAGGACGGTCGCAGCATCATCTTCGACCGGATCAAGGACACCCAGGTCTGCTACTCCGACATCCAGTTTCTCTGGCTGGGCCGGGGGATCGATCAGCACCTGTTTCCCTATCTGCACGGTTCGATCACCCCGGACGGAGTCCTGGTCGGCGGCAGTGTCGAGTACCCGGTGCTGAGCGGAGTGCTGATGTGGCTCGGCGCCGTGGGTGCGAACGACGACGCGCAGTTCCTGGCGCAGACGGCACTGTTGCTGGCCCCCTTCGGCCTGCTCACCGCGTGGTTGTTGGGTCGGCTGGCGGGGTGGTCCGCGCTGCTCTGGTCGGTCGGCAGCCCGTTGGTGCTCTACGCGTTCCACAATTGGGAGCTGCCGGTGGTGGCAGCGTCGGTCGGTGCCATCTACGTGGTAACCGCACTGCCGCGGTGGCCGCTGCGCCGCCGAGCGGTGCTTGCTGCGGTATTACTCGGGATCGGCTTCTGTCTGAAGATCTACCCCGGCATGTTCGTCCTCCCGCTGGTGCTCTTCGTGCTCACCGGCGGCGTCGCCGGCCGTGAGTTGCCGGCGTCGGTGACCGGCCGATACGACATCCGGGGCGCGATCGGGGTGGCGGCCGCGGCCGTGGTCACCGTGGTGGCGATCAACCTGCCGTTCGCCGTTGCCGGATTTGCCGGCTGGCGTGCCTCGATCACGTTCCAACAGCAGCGGGCGGCCGACATCACCACCAACTCGATCTGGTACTGGGGGCTGCGCCCGCTGTTCGGCCCCGGTGCCGGCAACCCCGCCACGGGCAACCTCGGCGCGGGCACGACCGCCGCGGAGAACGCAGCGGCCTACGAGCATGCGGTGTCGGTCACCTCGCCGGTATTGATCCTGCTGTCGTTCGGGCTGGCTGCATGGCTCGGTTGGCGGCGTCATCAGCGCACCGGTGGGTACCCGTGGGTCCAGGTCAGCGGGGCGATGCTGTGTGGCTTTCTGCTTTTCCACAAGGTGCATTCACCGCAGTACACCCTGTGGATCGTGCCGTTTCTGGTGCTGGTCGCGGTGCCCTGGCCGGCGGTCGCCGGCTACCTGGTGGCCGATGTCGCCGTCGGGGTATGGGTGTTCCGTTACTTCTACGCGTTGTCCAACGACGGCTCGGTCGTCGTCGTGGAGAACGTGGTCCAGTTCGGGGTGTGGGCGCGGGCCGCGCTGCTGGTGGTGTTCTACGTGTTGTTCCTGCGCGGTGAGCTGCGTTCCGGGCCGGCGCGGCCCGACCGGTCGGTCCCCACGCCCGGGCCGGTCACGGCACGCGACGGTCGGCTGGTGCCGGCTGTCGGCTGACCCGGCGGACCGGCCGGCGACGATGACCGCGCCGATCGCGATCAGCGCGCAGAGCAGGATCGCCGCTGCCTCGCCGAGCAGCACCGGCACGTGCCAGCGTCGGCGCCGGCCCGGCAGCGGACCGAGCAGGCCGATGCCGACGATCAGGGCGAGCATCGCAAAGCTCATCGAACCACTCTCGCGCTAGACTGGTCGGAGTGAATCTGCTCACCGGACAACAGTTCCCGCTGCGTCGCAACGACGGGACCGAACTCGGCACGATCCGGATGGGGCTGGGTTGGGATCCGGTGTATGTCGCTGGTACCGCGCACGAGGTCGATCTGGACGCATCCGCGTTGCTGTTCGCCGGCGACGGGATCGTCGACGTGTCCTTCTACGGTCAACTCATCTCCCGGGACGGGTCGGTCCGGCATCGCGGGGACAACCTGACCGGTGAGGGGGACGGCGACGACGAAATCATCATCGTCGATCTGACCCGGGTGCCGGAGTACGTCACCTCGATCGTGTTCGTGGTGACCTCGTACGGTGGACATACTTTCGAAGAGATCTCCAACGCGTTCTGCCGGCTGGTGGACGTGGCGACCGATCAGGAACTGGCCAACTTCACCCTGCGCGGGGGTCTTCCGTTCACCGGGATGGTGATGGCCGCGGTGCATCGCGCGAGCGGGGAGTGGGTGCTCGAAGCGGTCGGCGCAGGAATTTCGGCCAAGCATCCGAGCGAGGCGGCACAGCAGGTCGCGGCGATGCTCGCGGCGCCCTGAGGCACACCCGGGTCAGCTGGTGCGCAACGTCAGTCCCGGGTTGTCGGCGAGCACCGCGTCGATCGGAGTGACGAACAGCTCCGGCCCTTTGCCGAGCGCGGCGCCGAGCACGTCCGGGAGCTCGCAGAACGGATAGTCGGCCACCGACGAGGCGCTGGAGATGCCGATCGCCTTGGTGCCGCTCACCACCGCGCCGCCGGAGTCGCCGGGCAACGCGCAGATGCTCGACGAGAAGTTGTCGGTGAGCTGTCGGTTCCCCACCCGAACGGTTTGCCCGACCGCGCTGATCGTGCCGCAGCTGAAGCCGGTGCGTGCGCCCGACTTGCAGACCGGCGCGCCGACCACCGGGGTGGCGACGCCGTCCACCGCCAGCGGAGCCACCCCGGGTGCGCGAACCAGATTGTTCGCGAACCGACCGGCCGCGCCGGGGTCGACCCGGACCAGCGAATAGTCGTGGCCGTCGAGCCGGCTCGCTTCGAAGGTGCCCAGCTTCGGCCCGATCGAATCGAACCGGCCCAGCTCGAAGATGTTCGCTGCGGTGCCGGTGCCCGCCGACCGGGCATCCGGATTGCAGTGCCCGGCCGTCACGTTGACCACCTGGCCGGCGGCGTCGGTGCCGTTGAAGCCGAGCGAACAGCGCAGCATCGCCCGTCCGTCGATCGCGGCGAAGGCATCCCCGCCACCCAGTGCGTTGCCCGGCAACACCCCGGTGATCGCGTCCGACTTGGGCGCCGGGACCGGCTCGGTGGTTCGCGGCCCCGGCATCACCAGAATCTGCCGCGGATCGACGAACGACGGGAACGTCAACCCGTCGGCGACCCGCTCCACGCGGACGGCGAGCGCATTGTGGGCGATGTCGACCGCGATACCCCGGACCAGCGCGGCCAGTTGCGGGGGCAGTCCGGCCAGCCACCGGTCCAGTTGCTGCTGCTCCGCGTTCAGGGTGGCGGCGCTCTTGGCGACATCGCGCGGAGTGAATCCGGCTGCCTCGACCGCGGCGCGCGCGGCCGCCCGGTCGGCGCCGCCGGCCAGCCCGACCACCGTTCGCCCGTCCGGATCCAGCCAGGCACCGGCGAAGGTGGCCGGATGATCGGCGGCGAAGCCGGCGGCGAACCCGGCCAGCCGTTGGGCGTCGTCGGCGCGGCGTTGGTAAGCCGTTAGGTCGATGCCGAGGTCGCGGTGGATGGCCTGAGTCAAGTCACCCGCAGGTCCGGGTAGCGGGTCGGCCGACGCCGGCACCGGCAGGGTCAGCATCGCCGTGACCAGCCACGCCAGTATTGCCGCAACGACACCGTTCGTAGCCCATCGGCGAACGCCTGACGGTCGCACGATCTTCAGCCTTTCACTCCGGACGCGCGGCCCTGGCGGCCGGCGCCCGGGGTCGCAAGGTTCTGGCGGGCACTATATGGCCTTCGGCCAGGTCCTGGCTACTCTGCGGGGCTGTCGTTGACCGGTTGCCGGGATCAGCGGCGGGGGTGCCAGGGCGGAATGCTCCACGGCGGGATCGACCACTGGGTGTAGTACTGCTGGTTGTATTGCTGGACGTAGGTCATCGTGTACGGCGGGTACGGGGCGTACGCGGTCTGCGGCGCCGTCGTGGTCACCGGCGCGGGAGCGGTAGTCGTCGGAACGGTGGTCGTGGTCACCGGGGCCGGCGCGGTGGTGGTGCTGGGCGGGGGTGGTGGCGGAGCCACCGTCGTGGTGACGACCGGGGCGGGCGCCGGCGCCGGCTCCGGGGTGTAGACGGGCTCGATCGGTGCGACGACCGGGGTGGCCGGCGCGATCGTCGCCGGCGGCTCGGCCGGCAGGGCAATCGGGGCGATCGGCTCGACCGGGGCCACCGTGGTGGGGTTGATCGGCGGCGCGGTGGCCACCGGCGCCTCGGACTCTGCCGAACCGGCGTTCTGCAGGATGATCGCGGCGCCACCTCCACCCAATGCCAGCAGTGCCAGCGTGGCGGCGGCGGCCAGCAGGGGCGCCTTGGGCCGGGCGGCGGGCACTGTGTTCGGGGACGCAGCCGCCGGGGTGTCGGCGAACGTGGCGGTGGTCAGTTCCGACACCGGTGGGGCCGCGGAATAGGCCTGGATCAGCGCCGGTGCCGCAGCGACGACCGGCAGCTCCTCGGTGGTGTAGTCGGACAGGGTGTTGTCGGTCCGGTCCGGCGGGGTGACCCCGGCCGGGGTTGCCACCACGCTGCGATAGGCGGACCGAGCGGCCGCGGCGGCAGGATCGTCGCCGACGTCGGGGGTGCAGTCGACCGAGCGCAGCCCCAGGTAGTCCAGTGCTTCGCGCAGATCCGCGACGGCGGTCGGGGACCAGTCCGCCGGGTGCGATACGCAGAATGCGCTGGGTCCGTCGAGATGCTCGCGGGCAATGTCGACCATGCAGAAGACCGCCGTGGCGACCAGATCCTCGGCGCGGTAGGCCGCGCCCTCGTCGACGACGACCCCGGCCGGGTCGCCGACCCGGTCCACGAAACCCGTCACCGAGTGTGCTGTGCCTGCCGGCGCCGGACCACCGAGCACAGCGTCGCCGTCCGGCGACATGTGCAACACGGTGTCCCGGGCCAGCGTGCAGGTATCGTCTGCGCCCTCGCCGGTCATGATCGAGATGACACTCTCGTGTGAACCGACCCGCAGGCCTACCCCTGTGGCCATTTCTCCTACCTCGCTGCGTCGGGTCGAGACGACCCTTGGCTCGTGCGGCCCGACGATCGCTCCCCGGCGCGACCAACTCCTGACTAGATGTCGTTCGGCGTGGCCAACCGGTTACATTTCGTAGACCTCGTTGTTGTGCACCCTAGCCGCAATTCCGGTTCGGTGTGCATTCGTGCTCAGCGCGGTTGCCACTCGGGCCAGCGCGACGGCGTCGGCGACGGGCGCCCGAAGTGCTGCTTCACCGGCGAGCCGGGCGCCGGCCCAACGCTGCCCGATCTCGCCGAGCCGGCGGGCGCAGCCCGATACCTCGTCCGCGTCCACCTCGCCGCGCAACAGCCGAACCCAGGCCCGGGCGGCATCGACGAGTACGCCGGCGTCGGCGCGCACGGCCGGGTCTGGATCGGCGACCGCCGCGCGCAGCGCCGTTGCATGCGGGATCATCGCCGTGGGCCGCCCGGCCAGGATCGCGGCCTGCACGCCGTACCAGTGGAAGGTGGCGGTCTCGCCGGTCGCGTCGGGGTGCCGGCGGAGCAGCTCGGCGCTCTCGCGAACCAGCCGGGCAACGCGATCGATTTCGCGCAACCGGGCTGCGGCCAGCCACAGTTCGCCGACGGCGGAAACGCCGTCCAGTTCGGCCGGAGCCGCGGCCAGCGTCTCCTGGGCAGCCCGCCACCGGGTAACCAGAGCGCCTTGATCGCCGTCGCGCCGGGCCAGCCCCACCGCCGTGGCGTGCGACGACAGCAGACTGCCCGGGTCGAGCGCGGTCCAACCGCGGCTGCCCGGCTTGCCCAGGGATGCCACGATCCGCCGCGCCGAATCGTGGTCTCCGGCCAGCAGCGCTGCCAGGCCGGCATGGCGACTGCAGGTCCGGCGAGCCGGATGTTCGGTGATCCGCGGCTCGCTCCGACTGCGTCGCAGCCGGGTGACCGGGGCGCCGAGCGTGGGGCGGGGACCGGCGTCGGTGGCGCGGGACATCGGGTGGACCTCCTGATTGATCCGTCCCCGATACCAGCCGGTTGGTCGCTTCGGTCGGCGCTGTCGTTACACCGCTTCGTTACCCGGCTTGTTACCGAGCGAGTATGGCCGCGGTTGCCGGCCGCCGCCATCAGCTGTTCGACCTATTCCGCCGCGGGGTTCGCCGCGGCTGTGTCGCAGCGTCGAGGGGTGGCGACTATGGTCGGTGGCGTTACCTGCGCGTCGGGGAGAGGGGCCGGTGAGCCGTGGCCACGCAGACGGTCGGTGAGTTCATCCTCGGGCTGCTGGACGACGAGGAGGCGGCCGACGCCTACCGGGCCGATCCGGCCGGTGCGCTCGCCGCGGCCGGTATCGGTGCGCTGAGTCCGGCCGATTTGGCCGACCTGGCCCCGGCGGTCGCCGAGTCGCCGTTGCTCGGTGTTCGGGGGCACTGGCTGGTCGGCATGCTCGCCGCGGCCCCGGCCGTCGCGGCCGGCGACGACGCCCGGGCGATCGAGACGTTCTCGCCGTAACCCCGAGGTCGATCGCGTCGGCGCCCGACGTGCAGCCGACCGTGCCGGAGCGGGAACAAATCCGCCGGACCCGTGGTTGGCATCGACGAAACCTGAGCCTAATCGACTCAACTAGGCCTTGACGCCCTCCGGGTGCCTTGGCAGGATTGAGCGGAGAAGGCTCATCTGTATCGAACATTTGGGAGGAAACACAATGGCTCGTGCGGTCGGAATCGACCTCGGGACCACGAACTCGGTCGTCAGCGTGCTGGAGGGTGGCGAGCCGGTCGTCGTCGCCAACTCGGAAGGCTCGCGGACCACGCCGTCGGTTGTCGCCTTTGCCAAGAACGGCGAAGTGCTGACCGGTCAGCCGGCGAAGAACCAGGCGGTGACCAACGTCGACCGGACGATCCGCTCGGTCAAGCGCCACATGGGGGAAGACTGGAACGTCGAGATCGACGGCAAGAAGTACACCCCGCAGGAGATCAGCGCGCGGGTGCTGCAGAAGCTGAAGCGGGACGCGGAGGCATACCTCGGCGAGGACATCAGCGATGCGGTGATCACCGTGCCGGCCTATTTCGAGGACGCGCAGCGGCAGGCGACCAAGGAAGCCGGTCAGATTGCCGGCCTGAACGTGCTGCGGATCGTCAACGAGCCCACCGCCGCGGCCCTGGCCTACGGCTTGGACAAGGGCGACAAGGAACAGACCATCCTGGTGTTCGACCTGGGCGGCGGCACCTTCGACGTGTCTCTGCTGGAGATCGGCGACGGCGTGGTGGAGGTGCGGGCCACCTCGGGTGACAACCACCTCGGCGGCGACGACTGGGATCAGCGGATCGTGGACTGGCTGGTCGAGAAGTTCAAGGGAACCTCGGGTATCGACCTGACCAGGGACAAGATGGCGATGCAGCGGCTGCGCGAGGCCGCCGAGAAGGCGAAGATCGAGCTGAGCTCCAGCCAGGGCACGTCGATCAACCTGCCGTACATCACCGTCGACGCGGACAAGAACCCGCTGTTCCTCGACGAGCAGCTGACCCGGGCCGAGTTCCAGAAGATCACCTCCGATCTGTTGGACCGCACGCGTAAGCCGTTCCAGCAGGTGATCAAGGACGCCGGTATCTCGGTCGCCGACATCGACCAGGTCGTGCTGGTCGGCGGTTCGACTCGGATGCCCGCGGTCACCGATCTGGTGCGCGAGCTGACCGGCGGCAAGGAGCCGAACAAGGGCGTCAACCCGGACGAGGTGGTCGCGATCGGCGCGGCGCTGCAGGCCGGTGTGCTCAAGGGCGAGGTCAAGGACGTCCTGCTGCTCGATGTCACCCCGCTGAGCCTGGGGATCGAGACCAAGGGCGGCGTGATGACCAAGCTGATCGAGCGCAACACCACCATCCCGACCAAGCGCAGCGAGACGTTCACCACCGCCGACGACAATCAGCCGTCGGTGCAGATCCAGGTGTTCCAGGGCGAGCGCGAGATCGCCGCGCACAACAAACTGCTCGGCTCGTTCGAGCTCACCGGCATCCCGCCGGCGCCGCGCGGTGTGCCGCAGATCGAGGTCACGTTCGACATCGACGCCAACGGCATCGTGCACGTGACCGCGAAGGACAAGGGCACCGGCAAGGAGAACACGATCAAGATCCAGGACGGCTCGGGCCTGTCCAAGGAGGAGATCGACCGGATGGTCCGCGATGCCGAGGCGCACGCCGCCGAGGACAAGGCCCGCCGGGAAGAGGCGGAGACCCGCAACCAGGCCGAGTCGCTGGTGCATCAGACCGAGAAGTTCCTCGCCGAGAACGAAGACAAGGTCCCGGCGGATGTCAAGGCGAAGGTCGAATCGGCCGTCGCCGAGGCCAAGACGGCGTTGGCCGGCACCGACATCGCGGCGGTGAAGGCGGCGGTGGAGAAGTTGGCCACCGAGTCGCAGGCGCTGGGTCAGGCGATCTACCAGGCGCAGGCGGACGCCGACGGGGGTGCGGCCGGTGCGGCCGGTTCGGCACAGCCGCAGGACGATCAGGTCGTGGATGCCGAGGTCGTCGACGACCCGGCGGACAAGAAGTGACCGGAGAGCCCACCCCGCAGGCCGAGGACGTGGTGGCGCCGGCAGCCGATCCGTCGACGGGTGAACCGGCGGCGGACGGCGCGGGCGCGTTGGCCGAGCGGACCGCAGATCTGCAGCGGCTCACCGCGGAATACGCCAACTACCGGCGTCGGGTCGAGCGGGACCGGCACGCTGCGGTCGACCAGGCCAAGGCAGCCGTGCTGGGTGAGCTGCTCGGGGTGCTCGACGACCTCGATCGGGCGCGCGCGCACGGCGACCTGGAGTCCGGCCCGCTCCGGGCGGTCGCGGACAAGCTGGCCGATGTGCTGGCCAAGCAGGGGGTGCGCGAGTTCGGGGCGATCGGCGAGCCGTTCGACCCGGCCCTACACGAGGCCGTGCAGCACGAGGGCGACGGCCACGATCCGGTGATCGGTGCGGTACTGCGCAAGGGCTACCGGGTCGGCGATCGGGTGCTCCGGCACGCGATGGTGTCGGTGACCGATCCGGCCGGGGATCCGGTGTCGACGCCCGAGGCGTCGGCAACCGAACCCGGGCAGTGATTCGTACGCGAGCAATCCGTACGCGAGCGAGAGGAGGAGATGCCCGGTGAGTCAACGGGAGTGGATCGAGAAGGACTTCTACAAGGAGCTGGGCGTCTCCTCCGACGCTTCGGCCGAGGAGATCAAGAAGGCCTATCGCAAGCTGGCCCGGGATCTGCATCCGGACGCCAATCCGGGTGATACCAAGGCCGAGGAGCGCTTCAAGGCGGTCAGCGAGGCGCACGCGGTGCTGGCCGACCCGGCCAAACGGCAGGAGTACGACGAGACCCGCAAGCTGTTCGCCGGCGGCGGTGGTTTCCGGGGCGGCTTCGGTGCGGGGGGCGGCGGTGGAGCCGGCGGCGGTTACGCCGCCGACTTCAACCTCGGCGACATCTTCGGCGGTCAGGCCGGCGACGGTGGCTTGGGCGACATCCTGGGTGGGTTGTTCAATCGCGGCGGTGCCCCCGGCCGGCCCGGGGGCGCCGCGGCGCCGCGGCGGGGCAAGGACGTCGAGGCGGAGACCACTCTGGGCTTCCGGGAGGCGGCGCAGGGGACGACGTTGCCCTTGCGGCTGACCAGCCCGGCCCCGTGCACCACCTGCCACGGCAGCGGCGCCAAGCCGGGTACCAGCCCGCGGGTGTGTCCGCGGTGCAACGGCACCGGGGTGGTCAGCCGGAACCAGGGAGCCTTCGGCTTCAGCGAGCCGTGCGACGAGTGCCGCGGCAACGGGTCGATCGTCGACGATCCGTGTGTCGACTGCGCCGGGACCGGAATCCAGGAGCGGACCCGCTCGATCACCGTACGGATCCCGCCCGGCGTCGCCGACGGTCAGCGGATCCGGCTGCCCGGGCAGGGCGAGGCGGGCCTGCGCGGCGCACCGCCCGGCGACCTCTACGTCACGGTGCACGTGCGTGGGGACAAGGTGTTCGGCCGCAGCGGCGACGACCTGACGCTGGTGCTGCCGGTCAGCTTCGGCGAGTTGGCGTTGGGCACCACGGTTTCGGTTCCGACGCTGGACGGCCGGGTCGGGGTCAAGATTCCGCCCGGCACGGTGGACGGGCGGACGTTGCGGGTGCGCGAGCGCGGGGTGCCGAGACGCGGCGGTGGGGCCGGCGACCTGTTGGTCACGGTCAAGGTTGCGGTGCCGTCGAAGTTGGACGAGGACGCGCAAGCCGCGTTGCGCCGCTATGCCGAAGCGGAGCGGTCCGGCGGATTCGAGCCCAGGGCCGGCTGGGCCGGCGCGTGATGGCAGCGGGCGAGTCGTTCGAGCCCGAGGGCGAGTCCTTCGTGATCTCGGTGGCTGCCCGGCTGTCCGGGATGCATGCGCAGACGTTGCGTACCTACGACCGGCTCGGCCTGGTATCGCCGGCCCGCACCCCCGGGGGCGGCCGGCGATACTCGGTGCGCGACGTCGAGCTGCTGCGTGAGGTGCAGCGGCTGTCGCAGGAAGAGGGCGTGAACCTCGCCGGGATCAAACGGATCATCGAGCTGACCAATCAGGTCGAGGCGCTGCAGCACCGGGTCGCCGAGCTGCTCGACGAGCAGGAGCAGTCCCGGCGCGCGCCGCGCCGGGACCTGGTACCGGTGCCGCGCAGCACCGCGGTGGTGGTCTGGCAGCCCAACCGGCCGATCAGCCGCCGCGGTGACCGCGGCTAGCCGAGCGGGCAGCCGCCGGTCTTCACCCGGGACGTGAAGTTCGGCCGGATGTCCAGGTCCGGCGGGTCGTAGAGCCGGTGGAAGGTCGGGGTGATCCCGGCCGACATCGGCGGGTTGATCCAGCTCCAATCGGTCGGGCAGGACCGACCGGCCTTGGCTTCGCGGTCGACGTGGTCGAGGAACTGCTTGGCCACCGTGTGGTGATCCACCATGTACACCCCGGCGGTCCGGTAGCTGTGAATCACCGCCCGGGTCAGCTCGACCAGCGCCCGGTCCCGCCACAGCGTCCGCTCGGAACTCATGTCCAGGCCCATCAGGTCGGCAATCGTCGGCAGCATGTCGTACCGGTACCGATCGCTGAAGTTGCGTGCGCCTACCTCGGTGCTGACATACCAGCCGCTGAACGGCGCCACCGAGTAGGTGAGCCCACCCACCTCCAGGTTCATGTTCGCCACGGCCGGAACCGCGTGCCATTTCAGTCCGAGCGTCCGGAACCATTCGAACTCGGGATGGTCGATCGGCACCTCCAGCACCAGCTCCCGGGGGATGTCGAACCAGCGCAGCGGCTCGTCCGGGGTGCTGATCAGCAGCGGCAGCACGTCGAACGGGGTGCCGGCCCCGCGCCAGCCCAGTCGTTGCACCAGCTCGGTGAGTTCGACGTGCGCCGGATCGCCGGTCACCCGACCGTCGGAGCTCCGATAGCCCGCGTAGCGGATCAGCTGCGGGCTGACGATTCGGTACTCGCGGCCGTCCGGCAGCGGTGGCGGGCCGACGGTGATCACCGACTGCAGCGCACCCCCGTTGGTGGCCCGGCGCAGGTGCTGCCAGCAGGCCTGGGCGATCTCGTCGGCGGTGGTGGCCTCGCGGGCGTCGATCAGCTTGAGCGTGCGCCAGTGCTTACGGCCGACGCACCGGGCGTGGTTGCGCCATGCCAGCCGGGCACCGATGAGGATTTCTTCGGCGGTCTGGGTGTAATAACCGGTTTGTTCCAGTTCGCGTAGCACCTCGCGGCGTCGCGCCGGGGTCACCTCGGAAAGTTCCGGCAACGCGTAGAACTCGGCGCACTCGCGCATTCGGCGGGCGATGACCTCTTCGTCTCCGACGGAGGAGCGTTGTCCGGCAACGATGCTGGCTACTTCGTCGTGCGACGTGACGGACACGGCATGCCTCCGGTCGAACAGATGTTCACCGGCAGTTGATTGCCGGTGATTTGCTGACAATGAATTACAATGATGAATGTATATACAAAGGATTCCGCTGCTACTTATTGTCGCATACACTCGCGGCGGAAGATCGACGATCCGTGCATGATGCCAGGAAGTTGGTGCCGTGCCGGAAGTGTTAGAACGAGGTTGGGCGCCAAATGGATTCGAGAACCATCTCGCTCGTGAGAACGACCTTCAAAGCGGTCGTGGCCGAGGATGATGGACCCGAGCGGCTGGCGCGTTCGTTCTATTCGATCTTGTTTACTGATTACCCCGGTATCCGGGAACTTTTCCCCGCAGCGATGGATGCGCAACGGGATCGACTCCTCAAAGCTATTGCATATGTGGTCGACCGGTTGGAGGAACCGGACAAACTGATGCCGTTCCTCGCCCAACTCGGTCGAGATCACCGGAAATATGGGACGACCGACGGTCATTACATTGCCGTCGGGAACTCACTGATCAAGGCGCTGCGCACGTTCTCCGGTACGGAGATGTGGAACGACGAGGTCGACGCCGCGTGGGCCGAAGCGATCGGTGTGATCACCGAGACCATGTTGGGTGCGGCCAAGGCCGAAACCTCCCCACCGGTATGGTCCGGCCGGGTGGTCGAGCACCAGGAGGTGCTGCGCAATCTGGCGGTGATCCGGCTGCAGATGGATCAGCCGATGTCGTACGTCGCCGGCCAATATGTCAGCGTGCAAATTCCGGCCCGACCGCGAATGTGGCGCTATCTGTCGCCGGCCACCCCGGCGAACGATCGCGGCGAGATCGAGTTCCACGTCCGGGCCATCTCGGGCGGTTGGGTGAGCCCGTCGATCGTGGGGCACACCCAGATCGGCGAGACCTGGCTGATCGGTGCGCCGCTGGGTGGGCTGGGCGTCCCGCGCGACCCCGACCGGGCGATGGTGATGGTCGGTTGCGGCACCGGGATCGCGCCGCTGCGGGCCCAGTTGATGTTCATGGCGACGCGGCGGGCCAACCCGAAGGTGCACCTGTTCATCGCCGGTCACCACCCGTGCGATCTCTATGAGCTGGAGTCGCTCTGGCAGCTGTCGATCACCAATCCCTGGCTCACGATTACCGCGATCACCGAGTCGGAGGACAACCCGTGGTGGTACATGGGCGCCGATCTGGGTATTCCGCCGGGGATCGAGCTGCGGGTCGGCCAGATCGGGAAGATCGTCGCCGGCTACGGCGCATGGCCCGATCGAGACATCCAGATCGTCGGGTCCGCACCGGTCGTGCAGACGACCAAGTTCCGGATGATGGCGGCCGGGACACCGACCGAGAACATCCGCCACGATCCGCTCTTCTGATCAGCCGGGCGGGTCGAACCGGATGTCGCCCGCGGGGGTCCCGTTGGCCACCAACGTCTCGATCGTCGTGCGGGTCATCGCCGGCGAACCGCAGACCAGCACCTGATGCCCGGGAAATCCCTCGTGCCGAGCGACCATGTCGGCCAGCGTGCCGTGCCGGCGTTGTTCGGCGCCGAAGCCGACGTCCACCCGGGACCGGTCGTACCACTCGTCCGGCCAGACCGGGTCGGCCGGTGACTCCACGACCGGAATCACGGTCAGCCAGTCCAGTTCGGCGGCGAGCAGATACAGCATGTCGTCGGCATAGAGGTCGCGCGGGCTGCGGGCGCCGGTGAAAAGGCGGGTGCGTGGGGGGCGCGGGCGCCGGGACAGCTCCAGGATCAGCGCCCGCAGCGGTGCCAGGCCGGTGCCGCCGGCCAGCATCACCACCTCCCGGCCGGACTCGTCGACGGTCAGCTCGCCGCGGGGGTCGCTGATCCCCCAGACATCGCCGGGGCAGGTATCGGCCACGATCGCCGAACTCACCCAGCCCGCCGGCACGCCACGGACGTGGAATTCCAGCTTGCCGTCCAGCGACGGTGGCAGGGCCGGGGAGAGCCGGCGGGCGATCCGCGGTTGCTGCGGCACCGCCACCGACACCGATTGGCCGGCCAGGAACGGCACCGCGTCGCCGACCAGGCGGACCACCGCCAGATCCCGGCGGAGCCGATGATGCTCGACCACTGTCGCGCTCCACACCGGCGGCAGTCTAGATCTGGTCGTAGCTGATCTGGACCGCGGGGGTGCCGGCGCGGATCAGCGCTTTGCGGGTGGACCGGATCATCGTCGCGCTGCCACAGATCTGGATCTGCCGGTCGCTCCACGAGCCGATGCCGGCGATCACGTCTCCGATCGGTCCGACCAGGCTGCGCTGGATGCCTTCGGGCAGCTCGGTGGGCGGCCCGGTGTACCACCAGGGGTCGGTGGCGTTCTCGCAGATCGGTACCACCGTGAGCCAGGGATTGGTGATCGACAGCTGCCACAGGTTCGACACGTCGTACAGATCGCACGGGTAGCGGCCGCCGAGGAACAGCTGCACCCGGGGGTTGTGTCCCTTCATCGCCATTTCCATCAGCTGGGCGCGCAGCGGCGCGATCCCGGTGCCCGAGCTGATCATCAGGACGTCACGGCCGCTCGTCCGGTCCACGCGTAACCCGCCCAGCGGCGCGCCGAGCGTCCACCGATCGCCCACCTGGGTCTCGTTCACGATCGACGGGCTCACCCAGCCGCCGCGGACCTTGCGGACATGGAATTCGATCTCGCCGTACGGATTGGTCGGAATAGCCGGCGACAGGTACCGCCACATCCGGCCCCGCTGCGGGATCTGCACCGGCAGATACTGGCCGGGCTCGTACGGGATCTGGGTTTCCGACCGCAGCCGGACCAACGCCACGTCGTCGCGCAGCCGATGGTGCCCGACGACGGTGGCCGACCAGGTCGACGGCAGGTCGTCGGATGCGGCGCCGATGCTCATCTCGGTCGTGATCAGCTCGGCCACCTGGGTCCAGGCGGCGTCGATCGCGTCGGTCCAGAACACCGCCGAGGTGAAATCGCGCATCGCGGCGATGATCGCTCGACCCGCTGCCGGATAATGCCCGGCCTCCACCCCGTACTTGCGGTGGTCGAGCGCGAGCTGGCGGAGGAATTCCCGCACCCGGTCCGGGTCGTCCAACGCGGCGATCACGAAGTCGATCGCGAGCACCAGTCGCTCGCGTTGCATGTGCATCGTCGCGGGGAACAACCCCCGCAGGCCCGGATTCTCGCCGAACAGATGCGCGTAGAAATAGTTTGTCAACTGCGCCGGTCCGTGTGGGGATCCGGTAACCGCACGGAAATTCGTCCGGACAAGCGAAATCGCCCGCTGATCCACGAAAGCGACCTCCCTCCGGCCGGGCCCGAAATTCCATTATGGCCGATCGGTCAGGCTGCTCCGGCATCCCGATAGACCGCCACCGTCCGCTCGGCGAGGGCCGGCCAGGCGAAGTGCCGGACCGCTCGGGCGCGACCGGCGCGGCCGAACTCCGCTGCCCGGGCCGGGTCGGCGAGCAATCGGTTGACCCGTTCGGCGAATGCCGCCTCGAATCGCCGCGGTTCGGCCGGGTCGTAGGGCACCAGCAGCCCGGTCGTTCCGTCGTCGACGACGTCCGGGATACCACCGACCGCGCTGGCCACCACCGCGGTCTCGCAGGCCATTGCCTCCAGGTTGACGATGCCCTGCGGCTCGTACACCGATGGGCAGGCGAAAACGGTTGCACCGGAAAGAAGTTCGATGATCTCCGGCTGCGGTAGCATGGTCGGCAACCAGACCACGCCATCGCGCACGGCCTGCAGCGCCGCCACCAGGTCGGCGAACTCGGCGGCCAGCGCCGGGGTATCCGGCGCCCCGGCACAGAGCACCACCTGCGCCTCGGGACGGAACTCGGCGGCCGCGCGGACCAGGTGTGATACCCCCTTCTGCCGGGTGATCCGGCCGACGAACAGCACGGTCGGCCGATCCGGGTCCAGGCCGTGCTTCGCCCACGCGTTCCGGTCCGTGGTGGGCCGGTACAGCGCGGTGTCGATCCCGTTCGGGATCACCGCAACCCGATCCGGCGACACCGCCGGATACTGCGACAGCACGTCCGCGCGCATCGCGTTGCTCACCGCGATCACCGCGTCCGCGTGCTCGATCGCGGTGCGCTCGGCCCAGGTGGAGACGTGGTAGCCGCCGCCGAGTTGCTCGACCTTCCACGGCCGCAACGGTTCCAGTGAATGGGTGGTGACCACGTGCGGGATTCCGTACAGCAGCTTGGCCAGATGCCCGCCCAGGTTGGCGTACCAGGTGTGGCTGTGCACCAGATCCACCCCGGCCACTCCGGCCGCCATCGTGAGGTCGATCGACAGCGTCTGCAACGCGGGGTTCGCCTCGGCCAGTGCCGGATCGGCCCGGTGCCCGACGGCCGGCGGCGCCGGCGGCGCCGAATCGGCCGGGACCCGATCGTCGCCCCAGCAGTGCACGGTCAGCTCGACCAGCCGACGCAGTTCGCGGGCGAGGAATTCCACGTGCACGCCGGCACCGCCGTACACGTCCGGCGGAAACTCCCGGGTGAGCAGGCCGACCTTCATGCGGCCGCCTCGGCGCCGAGCGCGGTCGCGACCACCTGCCGCGCCTCGTCCTGGAGCTGTGCGAGATGGTGTGGGCCGCGGAAACTCTCGGCGTAGATCTTGTAGGCGTCCTCGGTGCCCGACGGACGAGCGGCGAACCAGCCGGAGTCGGTGACCACCTTGATCCCGCCCAGCGGTGCATCGTTGCCGGGGGCGCGGGTCAGAATCGCGGTGATCGGCTCCCCGGCGAGCTCGTTCGCGCCGACGTCGGCCGCGGACAGCTGCGCCAGCCGGGCCTTGGCCGCGCGGCTGGTGGCGACGTCGATCCGGGCATAGCTCGGCGCACCGAACTTCTCGGTCAGCTCGGCGTAGCGGGCCGACGGGCTGGTTCCGGTGACCGCCTGGATCTCCGCGGCCAGCAGGGCCAGCACGATTCCGTCCTTGTCGGTGGTCCAGACGGTGCCGTCGGTGCGCAGGAACGAGGCGCCCGCGCTTTCCTCGCCGCCGAAGCCGAGATCCCCGCCGACCAGCCCGGGGACGAACCACTTGAAGCCGACCGGCACCTCGTACAACCGCCGGCCGAGGTCGGCGGTCACCCGATCGATGATCGACGAACTGACCGCGGTCTTGCCCACCGCGGCGCCGGCCGGCCAGCCGGACCGGTGCCGGAACAGATAGTCGGCCGCGACCGCCAGGTAGTGGTTCGGGTTCATCAGCCCACCGTCGGCGGTCACGATGCCGTGCCGGTCGGCGTCGGCGTCGTTGCCGGTCGCGATGTCGAACTCGGCGCGCCGGGCGACCAGCGAGGCCATCGCGTACGGCGACGAGCAGTCCATCCGGATCTTGCCGTCCCAGTCCAGGGTCATGAACCCGAACTGCGGATCGACCCGATCGTTGACCACGGTGAGGTCGAGCTGGTAGCGATCAGCGATCGCGGCCCAATAGGCCACCGAGGCACCGCCCATCGGGTCGGCGCCGATCCGGATTCCGGCCGACCGGATCGCGCTGAAGTCGATCATCGAACCCAGGTCGTCGACGTAGCTGCCGAGGAAGTCGTAGCGCTGCGGTACGGCACGATCGAACGGAATCCGCCGTACTCCGGCCAGTCCGGCGGCCAGCAGCGCGTTCGCCCGGTCGGCGATCCAGGACGTCACGGTGGTGTCGGCCGGCCCACCGTCGGGTGGGTTGTACTTGAAACCCCCGTCCCGGGGCGGGTTGTGCGATGGGGTGACGACGATCCCGTCCGCCGGGGGACGGGCGTCGTAGCCGTGCCCGGCCCGGTTGTACCGCAAGATGGCGTGCGATACCGCCGGGGTCGGGGTGTAGCCGTCGGCGGTGTCGATCCGGACGTCCACCTCGTTGGCGCAGCACACCTCGATCGCGGTGCGCCAGGCCGGCTCGGACAGCGCGTGCGTGTCCCGGCCCAGGAACAGCGGACCGGCGGTGCCCTGCGCGGCTCGGTAATCGCAGATCGCCTGGCTGGTCGCGGCGATGTGGTCGTCGTTGAAGGTGCGGTCCAACGCGCTGCCCCGATGTCCGGAGGTGCCGAAGGCCACCCGCTGGCCGACGACGTCGGGATCGGGATGCAGGTCGTGGTACGCCGCCGCCAATCGGTCGAGGTCGACCAGGTCGGCGGGCTGTGCCGGGGTCCCGGCGCGGGGATTCTCGGACATCGTTGATCTTCCTGCTCGGGGCCGGTGGTCAGCGTGCCGCGGCGCACCTCCGCCGATAGCCGATTCGATCGTTCGACGTCGTCAACGCGCTGTCGCCGAGGTGTCGCCGAGATGAACCTGCATATCTTCGAGCGTGCGTCCCTTCGTCTCGAAGACCCATTTCGATACGAAGAAGAAGGAGAGCACCGCGAACGTCGCGTACATACCGTAGGCCAGGCCGAGCGAGAGCGCCTTGAGCGGCGGGAACGACGTCGTGATCGCCCAGTTGGCGATCCATTGTGCGGCGGCGGCCATCGACAGTGCGGCCGCCCGGATCCGGTTGGGGAACATCTCGCCCAGTAACACCCAGACGACCGGTCCCCAGGACATGCCGAAGGCGACGACGAACAGGTTGGCCGCGACCAGGGCGACCGGCCCGGCGGCGCCGCCCCAGTGCTCCGACAGGTCCGGTGCACCGTCCACCACCGGTGCGGTACCGAAGATCAACGCCATCACGGCGAGCGTGACGCCCATCCCGGCCGATCCGATCAGCAGCAACGGTCGGCGGCCGATCCGGTCCACCAACGCGATCGCCACCAGGGTGGTCGCGATGTTCACCACCGAGGTGAACACGGTGATCTTGAACGAGTCGTCCTCGGTGAAGCCGACCGATTCCCACAGGACGTTCGAGTAGTAGAAGATCACGTTGATCCCGACCGCCTGCTGGAACACCGAGAGCAGGATGCCGACCCAGACGATCGGCAGCAGCCCGTGGCCGCCCGGCTTCAGCGTGTCCCGCCAGCTCGGCGGCTTCTCGCTGGCCAGGGTGGTCTCGATCCGATTGATCGTGATGTCGACGTGTTTGTCGCCGAGCACCGTGGTCAGGACCTTGCGCGCCGCCGCGATGCGGTGCTTTGCCACCAGGTAGCGCGGTGATTCCGGAATGGTGAGCGCGAGCAGGCCGTAGGTGATCGCCGGGATCGACATCGCGAGGAACATCCACCGCCAGGCCTCGAGCCCGAACCAGAGCTCTTCCCGGCTGCCGCCGGCAGCGCGGGCGAGCAGATAATCCACCAGCACCGACAAGAAGATGCCGGTGACGATCGCCAACTGCTGCAACGAGCCGAGTCGGCCGCGGATCCGGGCCGGTGAGACCTCCGCGATGTAGGCCGGCGCGATCACCGACGCGAGACCGACGCCGAAACCGCCGACAATTCGGAAGACGATGAGCAGGAACAAGTTCGGCGCAAATCCGGTTCCGATCGCGCTGATCAGGAAGAGCACTGCGGCGATCCGCATGACGAACAGGCGGCCGAACCGATCGGCCAGCCGGCCGGCGGTCATCGCGCCGGCCGCCGCGCCGAGCAGGGCCGACGCGACCGCGAAGCCCAGCACCCCGGAACTCACCGAGAACTGGTCCTCGATCGCCGACACCGCGCCGTTGATCACCGAACTGTCGTAGCCGAACAGCAGGCCGCCGAGCGCCGCGACGCTGGCTACCCGGACCGCGCCGCGGCCGGAATCCTGCGCTGAATCGTCTTCGGCGCTAACGCCTTCGGCGGCTCGGTCGCCGCTCGGCCGTTGCTCGCTCATGTCGTACCTCTCTCGACCACCGGCGATCGGCGCATCCCCCGCGGACGGCGCGGCTCGCAGACCATCTCACGGTAGGTCCACCGTTCCCGAAATCTCAACCCTCGAACAGAAACCCGGCGTCTCGATCTGGTGTCGTTCATAGCTTGAGCAAGATCGTCGGCGGGGTGGGAAGCGACCCGAGGCGCTGCGGAGGTGGCGGCGCTCGTTCGGCGCCGGGTACCGTGAGGCGACGATCGAGCCCGGCAGCCGACGCACGCCACGTGGTTGTTGCCGGAGGGATGTGAGCGCCGATGCGCATCGACGACGGTCCGGTACGGCCGGGCTCGCAGTCCGCACTGCGCAGCGCAAATCAACGTCGGGTTGTCGATCTTTTGAAGTCGATGGGGGAGGTAACCCAGGCGCGGTTGGCTCGCGAGACCGGGCTCGCCCCGGCGACGGTGTCCAACATCGTCCGCGAACTCACCGAGTCCGGCGTGCTCGATGCCGCCGACGTCGGTAAACGGGGTCGGGTGCTGCGATTCGCGCGTTCGGCCGGGTTGGTGGTCGGGGTCGACATCGGCCCCCGCGGCGTGCGCGTCGCGCTGGCCGACATGTCGCACGCGATTCTGGCGCAGCGACGAGCGCCACTCGATCCGGCCGCCGCGCCGGCGGCGGGACTCGCCGTCGCGCGGCGGTTGCTCGACGGTGCAACGGCCGAACTCGGGGTAGCTCGCCAGCAGGTGGTCGGCATCGGGTTGGGAGTGCCCGGCCCGGTCGACCCGCGCACCGGTCGGGTCGGTCGTTCGGCCGGATTGCCGGGCTGGGTCGGCGCCGTGGCGGCCGAGGTGGGCGCGACGACGTTCGACGGTCCGGTCGGCGTGGACGACGTGACGAACCTGGCCGCGCTCGCCGAGTTCCGCTGGGGTGCGGGACGGGGGGCGCGCAATGTCGTCCAACTGACCCTGGGTGACCGGGTCGGGGCGGGAATCATCCTGGACGGTAAGTTGATCCGCGGCCGCGACGGCACTGCCGGGGAGATCGGACACAGCACCGTGGACGAGTTCGGCGTGCTCTGCCGGTGCGGCAATCGGGGTTGTCTGGAGACCGTCGCCGGCGCCCGGGCGGTCGCCGAGCTGCTGGCACCGGTGCACGGCCCCGGGTTGGGTACCGCCGACGTGCTGCGACTGGTCACCGCGGGCGACCCGGCCTGCGTCCGCGCGCTCGCCGATGCCGGCCGCCGGATCGGTGCGGTGGTCGGGGGCTTGTGCGCCGCGCTCAACCCGGACCGGATTCTGCTCGGTGGTGAGCTTGCCGCGGCCGGCGAGGTGTTGACGACGCCGCTGCGGACGGCCGCGCGCCGACACGGCATCCCCAGCAGCGCAATGGATCTGCCGATCGTTCCGGCAGCGCTGGGCGGCCGGGCGGCCGTGCTCGGCGCGGTTGCGCTCGCCCTCGACGGGCCGCTGCCGACGATGTCGGCGGAAGTGAGTTAGGTTGAGCGGAACAGACTCAACTTATTGCGCGTTGCATCCGGAAAGGGCCCGCCGGCGCGTCGCCGTGCCGGGCCGAATATTTCTCGACCTACCCGAAAGGTGATCCGTGGACTCGTTCAATCCCACGACCAAGACCCAGGCAGCGCTCACCGCAGCGCTGCAGGCGGCGTCCGCCGCCGGAAACCCCGACATCCGCCCGGCGCACCTGCTCGTCGCCCTGTTGGATCAGACCGACGGTATCGCCGCGCCGCTGCTCAAGGCCGTCGGTGTCGACCCGAGCGTCGTCCGTAACGAGGCGCAGCGGCTGATCGACCGGCTGCCCCGGGCCACCGGCTCGAACACACAGCCGTCGCTGAGCCGAGAGTCGTTGGCGGCGTTGACCGCAGCGCAGCGGCTGGCCACCGAGATGGACGACGAGTACGTCTCCACCGAACACCTGCTGGTCGGCATCGCGGATGGCGATTCCGACGCGGCGAAGATCCTCTCCGGTGCCGGGGCGACCCCGCAGGCGTTGCGCGAGGCGTTCACCGCCGTGCGCGGGAGCGCTCGGGTGACCAGCCCGGATCCGGAGAGCACGTATCAAGCGCTGGAGAAGTACTCCACCGACCTGACCGAAGCAGCGCGCAGCGGCAAGCTCGACCCGGTGATCGGCCGCGACACCGAGATCCGCCGGGTGGTGCAGGTACTGAGCCGACGGACCAAGAACAACCCGGTGCTGATCGGCGAGCCGGGCGTGGGCAAGACCGCGATCGTGGAGGGTCTGGCGCAACGGATCGTCGAGGGCGACGTGCCGGAGTCGTTGCGGGACAAGACGGTGGTCTCGCTCGACCTGGGCTCGATGGTGGCCGGTGCCAAGTACCGCGGTGAGTTCGAGGAGCGGCTCAAGGCGGTGCTCGACGACATCAAGAACAGTGCCGGGCAGGTGATCACGTTCATCGACGAGCTGCACACCATCGTCGGGGCGGGCGCCACCGGCGAGTCGGCGATGGACGCCGGCAACATGATCAAGCCGATGCTGGCCCGCGGGGAACTGCGCCTGGTCGGCGCGACGACGCTGGACGAGTACCGCAGCTACATCGAGAAGGACGCGGCCTTGGAGCGGCGGTTCCAGCAGGTCGTGGTCGGCGAGCCGTCGGTCGAGGACACCATCGCGATCCTGCGCGGGCTCAAGGAGCGCTACGAGGTGCACCACGGCGTGCGGATCACCGACAGCGCCCTGGTGTCGGCGGCGGTGTTGTCCGACCGCTACATCACCTCCCGGTTCCTGCCGGACAAGGCGATCGACCTGGTGGACGAGGCGGCGTCGCGGCTACGGATGGAGATCGACTCGCGCCCGGTGGAGATCGACGAGGTCGAGCGGGCGGTGCGCCGGCTCGAGGTCGAAGAGGTGGCGCTGGCCAAGGAGACCGACGACGCCTCCAAGCAGCGGCTGGAGAAACTGCGCGCCGAACTCGCCGACGACAAGGAGAAGCTCAACCAGCTCAACACCCGCTGGCAGAACGAGAAGAACGCGATCGACGCGGTCCGTGATGTCAAGGAGCAGCTGGAGACGCTGCGTGGCGAGGCCGACCGGGCCGAGCGCGACGGTGATCTGGGCAAGGCCGCCGAGCTGCGGTACGGCCGGATTCCCGCGTTGGAGAAGGAACTCGCCGCCCAGACCGAGGCCACCCCGGCCGACGACGTCATGCTCAAGGAGGAGGTCGGCCCGGACGACGTCGCGGATGTGGTGTCGGCCTGGACCGGGATTCCGGCCGGCCGGATGATGGAAGGCGAGACGGCCAAGCTGCTCCGGATGGAGGAGGAGCTCGGCCTGCGGGTGATCGGGCAGAGCGAAGCCGTGCAGGCCGTCGCCGACGCGGTGCGGCGCACCCGGGCCGGGGTGGCCGACCCGAACCGGCCGACCGGCTCGTTCATGTTCCTCGGCCCGACCGGCGTCGGTAAGACCGAGCTGGCAAAGGCCTTGGCCGAGTTCTTGTTCGACGACGAGCGGGCGATGGTCCGAATCGACATGAGCGAGTATTCGGAGAAGCACGCGGTGGCCCGGCTGGTCGGTGCCCCGCCCGGATACGTCGGCTACGACCAGGGCGGTCAGTTGACCGAGGCGGTGCGCCGCCGGCCCTACACGGTGGTGTTGTTCGACGAGATCGAGAAGGCGCACCCGGACGCGTTCGACATCCTGCTGCAGGTGCTCGACGACGGCCGGCTCACCGACGGACAGGGTCGCACGGTCGACTTCCGCAACACCATCCTGATCCTCACCTCCAATCTCGGGGCGGGCGGGGACACCGAGCAGGTGATGGCGGCGGTCCGCGCGGCGTTCAAGCCGGAGTTCCTGAACCGACTCGACGACATCCTGGTCTTCCATGCGCTCACCGAGGAGCAGATCGAGCATGTGGTCGATATCCAGCTGGCCCAGCTGCAGAAGCGGCTGGCGCAGCGTCGGCTCAACCTCGAGGTGACCGACGGGGCCCGGTTCTGGCTGGCGGTGCGTGGCTACGACCCGCTCTACGGTGCGCGGCCGCTGCGTCGGCTGATCCAACAGGCGATCGGCGACCGATTGGCCAAGGAGTTGTTGGCCGGCACGATCGGCGACGGCGACACCGTCGCGGTCGGGGTGACGCCCGACGGCGGGCAGCTCACCGTCGGCAAACCCGCCTGAGTGACCGGACCCGGCCGGGCGAGGGTGGCTCGTCATGGCCGGGTTTCCGGGGGTTCCGGGCGGGTCGCCGCCGGTTTTACCTGATGCTGGCGTGCCCGAGGCGGAGGTAATCAACTCCGGCGAACCCGGCACCGCCTACCCTGGAGCCCATGACGCACCCGAACGACCCCTGGTCGAGGCAGCCAGCGCAGCCGACCGAGCAGTTCGGGCAGGGTGACTCCGGCGACGGGCAGTATCACACGGCTGATCCGCGCCAGGCCTACGGCGCGCCGAACGCCGCCACGGAAAACCTGGGTTATCCCACCCAGGCGTTTCCGACCTATCAGAACTACGACCCCAACCAGCCCCCCTACCAGCCGCAGCCACAGTCGTCCGGTCCGAATCCCACTCAGGTGCTACCCACGTATCCGGGCCCCACCTATCCGGGGCAGGGGTATCCGGCGCAGGGGCCGGGTCGCTACCCGGACGGGCCCGGCTATCCGGCCCAGGGCGGCGCGCCGGCGGGGCCGGAGCCCGACGGCGGGCAGAAACCGAACAGCCGGGTTCCGCTGATCGTCATCGGGGTAGCGCTGCTGGTGCTGGCCGCGTTCGCAATCGGGCTGCTGGCATTTCGCAGCGGCAGCGACAGCAGCGACACCGCGTCGTCGGCGGCGACCACCACCCGGGCGCTGCCGAGTTCTCCCCGATCCGGCACGGCGGTGCCCCCGGTGCCGTTCCCGTCGGATCTGCAGTTGCCCTCGGACCTCCAGCTACCGTCGGGTATGCAGTTGCCGTCGGAGCTGCCGAATCTGGACGAAACGATCGGCGGCATGGCCGCCGGCTCGATCACGGCGAATGATGGTGCCACACTCACCGTGCAGGGTCTCGGTGGCACCGACACCACCGTGCACACCGACGGCTCGACCACGGTGGTCTCGCTGAGTGGGTCGAAGGTGAGCGATCTGAAGTCCGGCGACGTGGTCGTCGTGCAGGGCAAGAAGCAGGCCGACGGCTCGATTCTGGCCAGCACGATCGTGTCGACGGGGCTGCCGCAGGGCTTCGGTAACTGATGAACCCGCCCAGGGTGTACGCCACGCCCCGGCCCGACCGAGCGGAGGGCACGATGACCGCAGCGTGGTCGCAATGACTGCAGTGTGGTTCGGTCTTGCGTTGATCGCGTCGGGCGGCGCCGGGGTGCTGCTCTACATCGACCGCATCCAACGCCAGCGGTCCGGCCGGATCCGGCAGATCTGGGCGATGACCCAGGACTTCGGCTTCCGCGAATCCGATCCGGAGCTGGTGGCGAACTGGCGGCGCGCCGCGCTGGCCGGGCAGGACTATCTGACTGCCGTCGACATCGTGACCGGGGTTCGGCGGGGTGATCGGTTCGTCCTGTTCGATCTGGAGGACACCGGTACCTTCGTCGCGGTCGAGCGGGACGTCGCCTCCGACGTCGATATCGATCTCCGGCCGAAGTCGGCGCCGCCGCCGAAGGATGCCGATCTGAAGTTGCTCGGCGCGATGAGCGACCGGGTGATGTTCGCCACCGACCTGGAGATCGCCCGGCGGGTGTGCGACTCGCGGATGGCGACGCTGACGGCCGGGCTACCGTCGTCGTTGCAGCTGTTGTGGAGCGAAGGGCGCTGGACGCTCGGTTCGCTGCCGTTGTCCACCAAGCCGCGAGACTGGGACGAGGCGATCGAAGCGGTCAGCCGACTGTCCGCGATCCTGCATGTGCTGCCCCCAGCGGTGGAGCCGGATCGGCTCGCCGAGCCGCACCACGACCTGGGCCGGCCGCAGCCGACCGCGGGTTCGACCGCGTGGGTCGCCCCCGCGGTGGCGCGGGTGCTCCCGCCGCCGCCGCCGAGCGCCGCCCCGCCGGTCCGCGCGATTCGCCCACGGCCGGCCCCCGCCGCCGGTCCGGTTTTCCGGCCGTACCAGGGTCCGGCGCCGCACGCATGATCTCCACCGATGCCAGCCCGGCGAACCCGCCGCAGATTCCGCCGGTGGCGTTGGTCACCGGCCCGACCGCCGGTATCGGCGCCGGCTTCGCGCACCGGCTCGCGTCGCTCGGGTACGACCTGGTGCTGGTTGCGCGGGACGAACAGCGACTGGTCGACCTGGCTGCGGATCTGGGTCGCCGGTATGCCGCGCGCGCCGAGATCCTGCCGGCGGACCTGGCCACCGCGGCCGGGCGCGACGCCGTATCCGAACGGCTTGCTCGCGGCGTGCAGTTCCTGGTGAACAACGCCGGGATCGGGATCACCGGCGAGTTCTGGGAGTTGGATCCGGCGACGTTGCAGACCCAGCTGGATGTGAACGTCACCGCGGTGATGCAGCTGACCCGGGCCGCGTTGCCACCGATGGTGGGTGCGGCAGCGGGCAGCATCGTCAACGTGGCCAGTGTGGCCGGCTTGCTCGGCGGCCGCGGTTCCACCTACTCGGCGTCCAAGGCCTACGTCATCGCGTTCACCGAGGGGTTGGCGAACAGTCTGGCCGGCACCGGGGTGCGGATCCAGGCGCTGTGCCCCGGCTTCGTCCGTACCGAATTCCACGAGCGGGCCGGGATCGACATGAGCCGGCTGCCGGCGCCGATGTGGTTGACCGTCGATCAGGTGGTGGCCGAATCGCAGGCCGACCTGGCGAACGGGAAGGTGATCAGCGTGCCCGGCCTGCAGTACAAGGTGCTGACCACGGCCGGCCGGGTGATTCCGCGTAGCGTGGTCAGCCGGTTGAATCGGAGCATGTTCGCTTCCCGCGGAAGGACCTGATCGGGTGGACGATCGTCAGGAGCTGGCCGGGCTGGTCCGGGAGCTCGCCGTGGTACACGGCACGGTGACGCTGTCGTCCGGCCGGGAAGCCGACTACTACGTCGACCTGCGTCGTGCCACCCTGCATCACCGGGCCGGCCCGCTGATCGGGCGATTGCTGCGGGACCTGGTCGCCGATTGGGATTTCGCGGCCACCGGTGGGTTGACGATGGGTGCCGATCCGGTCGCTGCGGCGATCATGCATGCCCCCGGCCGGCCGATCGACGCGTTCGTGGTGCGCAAGGCGGCCAAGGCGCACGGCATGCAACGCCGGATCGAAGGCCCGGACGTCACGGGTAAGCGGGTGCTGGTGGTGGAGGACACCACCACCACCGGCAACTCGCCGCTGACCGCCGTCGCCGCGCTGCGCGAGGCGGGCGCGACGGTGGTCGGGGTGGCTACCGTGGTCGATCGGGCGACCGGCGCCGATCAGGTGCTCGAGGCCGAAGGCCTGGCTTATCGTTCCTTGCTCGGCCTGGCCGACCTGGGTCTCGCCTGAATCGAGGTGACGGTGGTGTGCCGGACCATCCCGGAGCGATGATCGTGCGTTGGCCGGAGCGGGTTTTCGCCGCCGCGACGGCGCTGACCGTGGCCGGTGCCGCCACCGAACGCCTCGGCTGGCAACGGGTGGCGAAGCCGCTGCTCGCGCCGGCCCTGGCCGCGCGGGTCTGGCGAGACCGCGAACGGCATGGTCCGACCGAGGCCGGGTTGTTGATCGGTTCGTTGGCCGCCGCGACCGTCGGTGACGTGTTGTTGCTCGAGCCGGACGACGATCGCCGGCTGGCCCGGGGCGCGGCCGCGTTCGCGGTGATGCAGGCCGGCTACGCTGCCGTTTTTCGGCGCCGCGGCGCGCGGCCGACCGCCCCCGCCGCGGTTCCCCGTGGGGTGGCGTGGGCCGGCGTTGCCGCATTGTTGCGGGTGCAGGCGCCCGGGCTGGCCCGGCCGTTGTCCGGGTACGGGCTCACCCTCGGTACGGCTACCACGCTCGCGTCCGACCCGGCGCTCGCGCCCGGGTCGCGGGTAGTGCGCGGGCTGGTCGTTCCGGACACCGACCCGCGCAGCCGGTACGCGTTCGGCGCGCTGCTGTTCACGCTGTCCGACGGGATGATCGTGGCGCGTCGGCAATTCCTGCGCAGTCCGGGTACCCGGCGGGCCGCGGAGGCCGCGATCCTGGCCAGTTATGCCGGCGCCCAGTATCTGCTCACCCAGCCGCAGCGATGATGCTGCCCGCCGTCGATGATTCTGCCCAGAGTTCGCGATCCGCGGATGGTGACGATCCGGCGCGGCGGCCTGCTGACCGAGACCGATCACCGTCTCCTCGCACTGTGGGCCGCCGAGTGCGCTGAGCACGTGCTACACCACGTCGAGCGAGAACGCCCCGACGACTCCCGTCCCCGCGATGCGATTGCGGCGGCGCGGGCTTGGGCGCGCGGTGAACTGGCGATGATGCGGGCGCGGGCCGTGGGTGGGCGTGCGATGGGTGCGGCTCGACCGCTGACCGGGGCGGCCCGGTTCGCCGCCTACGCGGCTGGGCAGGCCGCCTGCGTCGGCCATGTGGCCGAGCACGACCTGGGCGCGGCGGCCTATGCGATCAAGGCCGCGCGGAGCGCTTACCCGGCCGATTCCGGCGCCGGCCGCGCCGAACGCGACTGGCAGCGCGACCGGCTCCCCGCGCAGATCCGCGCGCTGGTGCTCGACGAGCAGATCCGGCGCAACAGCATCTGCTGGTCGGTGTTCGCCGACGGCGACTGAATCGTCAGTCGCGGGTCGAGCCCACGAAAGCCTCGATCAAGGTGTCGAGGTCTTCCCGGGCACGCTGGGGATTCGGGTCGCACACGTATTGCAGGATCAGGCCGTCCATGCCGGCCAGGATGATGCGCGCGAGCCGGCCGAACGGGATGCGGCAGGTCTCGCCGGCGGCGTGCGCGGCTCGTTGGCACCATCCGGCGATCGTGTCGGCGTAGCGTTCGTACTGCCAGCGGGCCAGCTCGTCCTGCCCGGCGGCGCGCAGCGCATGGACGGTCAACTCGTATTGCATCAGTTGCAGTCCCCGCTGGGTCTCGACCAGTTGCTGCCAGAAGGTGGTGAGTGCCGTCCGGATCGCGTGCTCGAGGCCGTGCTCGGGATCGACCGACGATTCGAGGACGCGGGCGATCTCGTCGACCACATCTTCGATGACCGCGCGTAAGAGCAGCTCCTTGGTCGGGAAGACGTGCTGCAACGTCCCCAGCGACACCCCGGCTTCGGTGGCAACCGCGCGGAGCGAGGTGTTGGCCACCCCTTCCTGGGCGAAGGCGCTGCGCGCGGCCGCGATGAGCAGCGGCCGGCGCAACGCGGCTTCGATATAGGCCACGTTCGCCCCCCGATTCGGTCGAATGACCTAAATTCTCGCATATACGTCTTGACTGACTTCGATCGGAACCTCATCCTCGAATTAAGTCAATCGACTGACTTAGTTCGAGTTCTGCACGTGGCCCGAGTCAGGAGTATCGGTATGGCCGAAACAGACGTGGTGATCGTCGGCGCCGGGTTGTCCGGCCTCAGCGCGGCCCGGGCCCTCCGGGATGCCGGGCGGACCGTCACCGTCCTGGAGGCCCGCGACCGGGTCGGGGGACGCACCATGGGCGGGCAGCTGGCCGGCGCCCCGATCGAACTCGGCGGCACCTGGCTGGGTGCAGGGCATACCCAGATGTACGCGCTGGTCGATCGGTTGGGCCTGGAGACCTTCCCCACCTGGAACGACGCCGGTAGGTTGCTGCTCGACCTCGGCGGTAGGCGGGTGCCGCTGGCGAGCCACAAGGGCGCTACGCCCAAGCTGAACCCGATCGCGTTGGCCGATCTCGCGCAAGGCCTGGCCCGGTTCGGCCGGCTCGCCCGCAGTGTCGACCCGGCGCAGCCGTGGGCGCACCCCGAGGCCGAGTATCTCGACGGTCAGACCTACGAATCCTGGGTCCGGCGCAATCTGAAAACCCGGATCGGGCGCAGCTACTTCCGGGTCCTGGCGGAAGCGGTGTATTCCGCCGACGGTGCCGACATGTCCTTGCTGCACACGCTGTTCTACACCGCCAGCAACGGCGACCTGGAGACCCTGATCTCGGTGGACGAGGGCGCTCAGCGGGACCGGGTCGTCGGCGGCTCGATCCTGATCGCCGAGCGCTTGGCCGAAGGACTCGACGTTCGGCTCGACTCGCCGGTCGCCCGAATCGCCCAGGACGACGCGGGGGTCGTCGTCACCACGCGCGCCGGCGCGGAGTTCGGTGCCGCCCGGGTGATCGTGACCGTCCCGCCGACCCTCGCCGGCCGCATCGACTACCAGCCGATCCTGCCCGCCTGGCGGGACCAACTCACCCAACGCGTTCCGGCCGGAACCGTCGTCAAGTGCTTCGCGGCATACCCCGAACCGTTCTGGCGCGCCGCCGGGTGGAACGGGCAGGCGATCTCGGATCGAGGGCCGGTGAAGGTGACCTTCGACGTGTCTCCGCCCGGTCTCGGCACACCCGATGCCGGGTCCGCTGCGGATGTCGGCATTCTCCTCGGGTTCGTCGAGGGTGGCGCCGCCCGGCGCTGGCAGCGGTGGCCCGAGACCGAACGGCGTCGAGCGGTGCTCGACTGTTTCACCCGGTATTTCGGGCCGCAAGCGGCCCGCCCGACGGACTACCTCGAACAGGACTGGAGTGCCGAGGAATTCACCCGCGGCTGCTACGGCGCACATTTCGCGCCGGGGGTGTGGACCGGCTACGGCGATGTCCTCCGCGCCCCGATCGGCCGGCTCTACTGGGCCGGGGCCGAATATGCGGTGCAATGGAACGGCTATATGGAAGGCGCCGTCCGCTCCGGCCGGCGCACCGCCGACGAGATTCTCGAGGTGTTGTCGTGACCGGGACGGAGTCGGCCACCGTGGTGGTCGTGGGCGCCGGAATGTCCGGCTTGATCGCCGCGCGTGCGCTCCATCGCGGGGGCATCGACGTCATCGTGCTCGACGCCGCCGATCGCGTCGGCGGGCGGATGTCGGCCGAGACCTCCGTGCTCGGCTCGCGACTGGATCTGGGCGGTCAGTGGGTGGGTCACGGGCACCACCGGTTCGAGGCGCTCGCCGCCGAGCTGGGGACGACGTTGTTCCCGATGAACACCCCGAGGTTGCCGGAGGTCATCCGCGGACAGCGGCGCATCGCGGCGTCGAGTCTGCCGTTGTTCGCGGCAAACGTGGTGCTCCTGCGGTGGGAGCTGGCCGCCCGGCGCAAGCGGAATCCGTCGACCTGGACATCCGGTTCGGTGCGGGACTGGCTCGATCGGCGGGTCCGGTCCGGCACCACCCGGCGTGCGCTCGAGGTGATGGTCACGACGACGACCTGCGCCGACCCCGACGTCTACCCGATGGCCGCGTTCGGCGACATGATCCGATATCAGGCCGGGCTCATCGGCATGGTGCGGACCAAGGGCGGCGCGCAGGAGCGCCTCGTCGTCGAAGGCGCCGGCACGCTGACCGATCGCCTGGCTGCGGAACTCGGACCCCGGGTGCGCACCGCCCAGCGGGTCACCGAGCTGCACTACGACACCGACGGTGTGTGGGTCCGTACGCCCGACCGGGTCGTCCGGGCCGACCTGGTCGTCGTCACCGTGCCGCCGCCGATGGCCGCCTCGATCACGTTCACGCCGCCGCTCCCGGCGGCGCGCGCCCAGCTGATCGAGAACACCCACATGGGCACGGTGTACAAGGCGATCGCCGTCTACGAGCGGCCGTTCTGGCGGGACCGCCGCAAGCATGCCGAGGTCATCCTGCTCGACGAGCCGGGGGCGGTGGTGTTCGACACCTCGCCACCGAACGGTCCGGGCCACCTGTGTCTGCTCGTCGCCGGTCCGGAAGCGCGAACGCTGGATTCGCTGTCGTCGGCGCAACGGCGGCAGCAGTTGCTCGGCCGGCTGGCCGGTCGGCTCGGCGCGGACGTCGATCGACCGGTCGGTTGGCACGAGAAGTCCTGGCACCTCGACCGGTACGTCGGCGGCGGGTACAGCGTGCTGCCGAACCCGGGAACTGCCGCCGGTCGCACCCTGCCGGTGCCGCACGATCGGGTCGGCCCGATCCACTGGGCCGGCACCGAAACCGCCGCCGAGCATGCCGGCTATATCGAAGGTGCGATCGAATCCGGTCAGCGGGTGGCCGAGGAGGTCCGGGTGGCTCTCGGCCGAACCTGAACCGGCGAACTACGCTGCCGGTCGTGACCGCCGAACCAGGGCCCACCGAGTGGGGCGAGCCCAGCTACGGCGTCGGTCCGTGGGCGGACGAGCACGACGCGGCGCCGGACGATCCGCGCTACGACCCGGAGCTGCTCGCCGCGGGCGACCGGCGCAACGTCGTCGATCGCTATCGGTACTGGTCTCGGGCGGCGATCGTCGCCGACCTGGACGCTCGGCGGCACCCGTTCCACGTCGCGATCGAGAACTTCGCGCACGACGCCAACATCGGCACCGTGGTCCGTACCGCCAACGCGTTTGCCGCGGCCGCGGTGCACATCGTCGGGCGGCGGCGCTGGAATCGGCGCGGCGCCATGGTCACCGACCGTTACCAGCATGTCCACCACCATCCCGACCTGGCGGCGCTCGCCGAGTACGCCCGCGCCGGCGGGTTGACGGTGGTCGCGGTGGACAACGTGCCCGGTTCGGTTCCGCTGGAGACGGTGCGGCTGCCGCGTGCCAGCCTGCTGCTGTTCGGCCAGGAGGGGCCGGGAGTGAGCGACGCGGCCCGGGCGGTGGCCGGGCTGACCGTGTCCATCGCGCAGTTCGGCTCCACCCGCAGCATCAACGCGGGGGTCGCCGCGGGCATCGCGATGCATACCTGGGTTCGCCAGCACGCGGACCTGGATGCGGCCTGGTAATGACCGCCGCGCGGTAGCACATCCGGAATCGATTGGGCAGGATCGGACCATGCCTGCTGTTTCCCCTACCGTCGACCTCTGGGCCGAGCGTGCCGACGCGGCCGAAGCGGCGATCACCGCCCGCCATCTGACCCGGCTGTGGGAGTTGCCCGGCACTCGGCTGGCGGTGGTCGGTTGGCCGTCGGTCCGCCGCGAACGGCTGTTCCTGACCTGGCATTACTGGTGGCAGGCGCACCTGATCGACTGTGTTGTCGACGCCTCGCGCCGCGGGGCGACCGGGGTGCGGCGGACCCGGCTGGTCCGGCTCATCCGGGCCCACCGGATTCGCAATCTGCGGGGCTGGACCAACAGCTACTACGACGACATGGCCTGGCTCGGGCTGGCGTTGGAGCGGGCACAGCGGTTGCATCAGGTACAGAATCAGGGCGCGATCGACATCCTCACCGGGGTGCTCTACGACGCGTGGGCGCCCGATCGAGGCGGTGGGATTCCGTGGTGTGTCGGGTCGGACTTCTACAACACCCCGGCCAACGGCCCGGCCGGCATCCTGCTCGCCCGAACCGGGAAGCTCGATCGGGCGGTGCAGATGGCGGACTGGATCGACGGCACCCTGCGGGATCCCGAAACCGGCCTGATCTTCGACGGGACGCGCCCGATGCGCGGCCCGGATGCGCTGGACCGGGAGATCTATACTTACTGCCAGGGGGTCACGCTGGGGCTGGAGACCGAGTTGGCCATTCGAGACGGTGCGCCGCGGCATGCCCAGCGGGTACACCGGCTGATCCGTGCGGTCGACGAACACCTCACCGATCGCGGGGTGGTCAACCGCGGCGGCGGCGGCGACGGCGGCTTGTTCAGCGGGATTCTGGCGCGCCAGCTCGGTGTGGTCGCGGTCGCCTTGCCGGGTGACCGGGACGAAGACCTGCGAGCCCGGGCGGGTGCGGCGTCCATCGTGCTGACCTCCGCCGAGGCGGCCTGGGCGAACCGGCTGGAGGTGGACGGCCTGCCGTTGTTCGGTTCCCGCTGGACCGACCCGGCGCAACTGGCCGGCCTGGACGGCTCGATCGCCGCGTTCCGCCGCGGCACGGTGCGCTCCTCGCAGATCGCCGAGCGTGACCTGTCCGTGCAGCTCAGCGGGTGGATGCTGATGGAGGCGGCGCACCGGGTGGCCGGCGCCGGCTTTTGAACCCGGCCGGTTGCCCGCCCCGGCGGTCGGCTCACACCTCGGCGACCGGGATCTCCTCGGCGCAGCGCGACATCTCCTGCCGGTAGCGGCGCAGGCCGATCGCGGTGCCGATCAGCAGCATCGCGGTGAGCCCGCCGATCACCACCGGCATCAGCCAGTCCACCCGGTTGATCCAGCCGCCCGCGTGAAACCCGATGTGCAGCAGCACCGGCGCCCAGATCACCGCGCCGATCGTGCTCGCTACGGTGTAGCTGCGGTGGTTCATCTCGGCCGCCCCGGCCACCATCGGACACAGTGTGCGCACCCACGGAATCCACCGTGCGATCAGCACCGCCCAGAATCCGTGCCGTTCCACCATCAGCTTGACCCGGTGCAGATTCTCCGGGGTCAGATATCGACCACCGGGCCGGGTGACCAGCCGGGAGCCGGTCCGCCGGCCGAGCACGTAGCCGACCTGGTTGCCGACGACCGCGGCCGCGATCGTGGACAGCGACAGCGCCCACAGATGATGTTCGCCGGCCGGCGCGCTCGCCAACACCACGCCCGCGGTGATCAGCAGGGAATCGCCGGGCAGGAACAAGCCGATGATGACCGCGCACTCCAGGAACACGAACGTGACGACCACCAGCCAGACCGCCGTCGGTCCGGCCGATTCGAGTGCCTGTAAACCACCGGTGACGATGTCCATTCGCTTACCCGGCGGGGTGATCCACGTGGGCGCGCTCGGGCTGGTCGGCGGCCGAACGACGGGACCGGACCGACCGCTTGCTGATCTCGATGATCCCCGGCAGGATCGATACCAGCACGATCAGCAGGAAGATCGCCTCGACGTGGTCGCGGATGAACGCGATATTGCCGAGGAAGTAGCCGCAGGCGGTCACGCCGGCGCCCCACAGGATGCCGCCGACGATGTCGTAGGCGATGAACCTCGGGTAATGCATCTTCGACACCCCGGCCAGCACCGGCGAGAACGTGCGGGCGATCGGCACGAACCGGGCCAAGATGATCGTCTTGGGGCCGTGCTTCTCGAAGAACTCGTGTGAGGTCGTCACGTACTCCTGCTTGAAAAAGCGTGAATCCGGCCTGTCGAACAGCGCTGGACCGATCGTGCGACCGATCCAGTACGACGACTGATCGCCGGCGATCGCCGCGAGCGGAACGCAGATCAGCAGCACCCAGATGTTCACCGGCGGATTCGCCTGCGCCGCGAGCAGGCCGCCGGTGAACAGCAGCGAATCGCCCGGCAGCAACGGGAACAACAATCCGGTCTCGATGAAGACGATGACCAGGATCGCCGGCAATACGGTGTTGCGCAGCCAGGATTCGGTCAGCAGGTACATCGGATCGAGCCATTGCGGCAGTAGTGCGAGGTTGGTCACGGTCTCGGTCGCAGCCAGCACAGTCACGCCGGACAGCCTACCGACGTTGCCGCCGGCGGCCACTTCTCGGCTCGTCCCGGTGCGGCGGCGGCTAGGGTATAGGCACGTCCCCCCGGTTCCTACATGGAGGTTCATCGGTGCCGATCGCCACTCCCGAGGTCTACGCCGAGATGCTTGCGAACGCCAAGGAGCATTCGTTCGCCTTCCCTGCCATCAACTGCACGTCATCGGAAACGATCAACGCGGCGATCAAGGGCTTCGCCGACGCCGGCAGCGACGGCATCATCCAGTTCTCCACCGGCGGTGCCGAGTTCGGTTCCGGCCTGGGAGTGAAGGACATGGTCACCGGTGCGGTTGCGCTGGCCGAGTTCGCCGGCGTGGTCGCGGCCAGGTACCCGGTCACCATCGCGCTGCACACCGATCACTGCCCCAAGGACAAGTTGGACAGTTACGTGCGCCCGTTGCTGGCGTTGTCCGCCGAGCGGGTGGCGGCCGGGCGGGAACCGCTGTTCCAGTCGCACATGTGGGACGGCTCGGCGATTCCGATCGACGAGAATCTGGCGATTGCCCAGGAGTTGTTGGCTGCGGCCACGGCCGCCCGGATCGTGCTCGAGCTGGAGATCGGCGTGGTCGGTGGCGAAGAGGACGGTATCGAAGCCGAGATCGACGACAAGCTCTACACCAGCGTCGAGGATTTCGAGAAGACCGTCGACGCGTTGGGCGGCGGTGATCGGGGTCGTTACCTGCTGGCCGCAACTTTCGGCAATGTGCACGGCGTGTACAAGCCGGGCAACGTCGTGCTGAAGCCGGAGGTGCTCGCGGAGGGGCAGCGGGTGGCTGCGGCGCGACTCGGCCTGCCCGCGGACGCGCAGCCGTTCGATTTCGTCTTCCACGGCGGTTCCGGCTCGCTGAAGTCGGAGATCGAGGACAGCCTGAAGTACGGCGTGGTGAAGATGAACGTGGACACCGACACCCAGTACGCCTTCACCCGGCCGATCGCGGGACACATGTTCAGCAACTACGACGGGGTGCTCAAGGTCGACGGTGAGGTCGGCAACAAAAAAGCCTACGACCCCCGCAGTTACCTCAAGTCGGCCGAGGCGAACATGTCGGCCCGGGTCGTCGAGGCCTGCACCGACCTGCATTCGGCCGGCCGGTCGGTCAGCGGGAGCTGACCGACCGACTCGGTACCGTCAGGACGGCGGGTCGCAGACCTTCCAGCCGTCCTCGGCGTGGGTCAGGCTCACGGTGCGGGTGGTCCGCTCCTTGCTGCTCGCCTTCGTGTACGCGGTGACCTCGGCGATCGCCGTGTCACCGGAAACCTGCACCGCGTGCACGTCGGTGATCACCGGTATGGTGTTCTGCGTCGACACGGCCTCGTAGACCGCGGCGAAGTCCTGGTCGGCGATCCCGCTGTAGTACTCGTGTAGCGCGCCGCACGAGCTCGCCCGGAGCTCGGCCAGGTCGCCGGACTGCAGGGCCGAGGCGAACGTTTCGATCGATTTTTCGACCTGGGATTCCGGGGTCTCCGGCTGGTTGCGGTGCAGCAATGCCAGTACCCCGCCGGTCGCCAGAGCCGCGATCAGGACGGCGGCCGCAACCAGCCAGGGCCAGCGCCGCCGGGTGTGCCCGGTGGGCGCGGGGTCGGCGGCCGGCACTCGCTGCGGCTTGGCCAGCATCGGTGTCGGGCCCGGGTCGAGCGTCGGTCCCGGATCGATGCTCGCTGCCGGATCGATGCTCGCTGCCGGGTCGGCCGCTGGGGGTGGCACGAGCGGGGCGCGCATCGGCTTTGCCGGTGGCCGGCGGGGTGGCGTCCGAGCGCCCGGGGTGCGAACGGTCTCGATCGGCGGGTCGAGGTCGGCTGCCGGCGGCGTGTCGGTGGGTCGTGCGGACGATCCACCGGGGCGTTCCGCGTCGTCCTTTTTCGGTGTTCGGGGCGGCGCGGGGGGACGGCTCGGCGGTTGTGGCGTCGCCGCGTCGTCGTTCTGGTCGGACAAGCTCTTCTCCCGGTGGCAGCGTTCGTCGGACTCGTAGGGCAGCCTATCGACCGATACCGGGTGCGGGCAGAATGACGTTATGAGTTCGTTCCTAGATCTGCTCGGCCCCCAGCCGATCCGGCTGCCCGAACATGCGGAAGCGGAAGCCGCGCTCGCCGACGGCGTCGATCCGGCTCAGGTGGCAGCCGACGACCCCGCGGCATCGGTGGCGTGGGCCCAATTGGCCGAAGCGGCTCTCGCCGACGGCGCGACGATCACCGCCTACGCCTACGCGCGCACCGGCTATCACCGTGGCCTGGATGCGCTGCGCCGCAGCGGCTGGAAAGGCTTCGGTCCGGTGCCCTACGGTCACGAACCGAATCGCGGATTCCTGCGTTGTGTCGCCGTGCTCGCCCAGGCCGCGCGCGACATCGACGAGCAGGACGAGTACGCCCGCTGTCTGGACCTACTGGAGGACTGCGACCCGCGCGCCGCCTCGGAACTTGGCGTCGAATAGCCGGAGCTCGGCGGTCGGCCGGGTCGCTGCGGCGGCGGTGCCGATCCTGCAGTGCGCGTTGGCGGCGGGCCTGGCCTGGTGGGTATCACACGACCTGCTGCGGCATCCGGAGCCGTTTTTCGCGCCGATCTCCGCGGTGGTCGCGTTGGGTGTATCGCTCGGCTCCCGGGTGCGTCGTTCGCTGGAACTGCTCGTCGGGGTGAGCGTCGGGCTCGGTGTGGGCGACCTGCTGATCGCCCTGATCGGGTCCGGCACCTGGCAGATCATGCTCACCGTCGCCGTGGCCATGGGTGCGGCGGTGGCGTTGGACGGCGGCCCGGTGATCGCGATCCAGGCGGCCGGTTCGGCGGTGCTGGTCGCCGCACTACCGCCGGGCGGCAACGCCGGGACGGATCGGATGATCGACGCGTTGGTCGGTGGCCTGGTCGGGATTGCCGTGGTCGCGGTGGTCCCCACCCACCCGGTGAAACGAGCACGTCGAGTTGCTGCAGATGTACTGGACGTCCTCGGTGCGGCGTTGCGGCAGACCGCCGATGGGCTCGTCGAGCAGAACCCGACGCTGATTCGTGCCGCGCTCGACCGGATACGGGGCACGCAGGACCGGATCGACGAGCTGCGCCTGCAGATTCGAGGCGGCCGCGAGTCCAGTTGGGTGTCGCCGCTCTTCTGGGGCGGAGCTCGGCGTCGGCTGGTCCGATTGGCGGACACGGTCGACCCGTTGGACAACGCGGTGCGCAACGTCCGTGTGTTGGTGCGGCGGGCGCTGACGCTGGTCCGGGACGACGAGATCCTGGACCCGAGGTTGGTCGATGTGGTCGAGCAGCTGGCCGGTGCGGTGGAGGTGGTTCGCGATCTGCTGCTCGCCGATCCGGACGAGCGGCCGAGTCGCGACGATGCGGCTGCCGCGTTGCGCGCAGTTGCCCGGGCGGCCCGGCCGGAGTTGATCGCGGGCGCCGGTCTGTCGACGCACGTCGTCTTCGCCCAGCTGCGTTCGGCAATCGTGGACTTGTTGCAGGTCTGCGGGGTTTCCCGGGTCGCGGCGCTGGCTATTCTGCCGCCGACCGTGCCGAATCCGCACGTGCCACCGGCCCTGTGACCGGTCGATCGACCGGCAAGCTGAGAAGATCCTTGGAATAGGCCTCCCGGTGCGGCGGATGCCGGAAACGGTCACTAGGTTCTAAGTCGGGACGAGCCGACAACACCGATCCCGCCGACTTGATTCAAAGGAAGCCTCGTATCGACTACGGTACGGGGCTTCCTGCCTTTTCGATGCCACGATCTTGCTGGTCCGTGTGATCTGCGGATTTGTCCCCGGTACGAGCTCGAGTAGCCGACTACTCGAGCCTGATCGGGGCATCTGAGCTACCGTCGAGTTATGACCGCCGATACCGGCGCCGACTATCCGGCGGAAAATGACGCCGAATACCTGGTAGAACCTTTATTGGCCGAGGTCGAGGCCCTGGACGAGCTCATTCTCGCTGCAATCCGGCGGCGTACCGCGTTGGCCCGACAGCTCGGGCGGACCATGATCGGGCCGGGCCGGACGGTGTCGTCGCGGAGCCAGCAACATCGGGAACTCGCGGTGCTGCGCCGTTTCGCGGAGTTCGATCAGGAGGGGCGAACGTTGGCCATGGTGTTGCTGCGGCTGGGGCGTGGCCGCCCGGGCCCGGCTCCGTAGCCGAACCCCGTCAGTAACCGAATCTCGTCAGTAACCGAATCGCAGCAGCGACGCGCCGTACCGCGACCAGTCCGAGGGCACGCCGGACAGGTCGAACAGCCCGTAAACCGCGTCGAAGAACACGGCGTTGACCTGCGGCAGGAAGAGCAGGGCGAGCACGACCAGCAGGCCGTAGCCGCCGAACCGGTCGAGCGAGCCGCGGAGGTCCGCCGGCAACCACGGGGCCAACGCGCCGTAACCGTCCAGCCCGGGTACGGGCAGCAGGTTCAGCACCGTGGCGGTCAGTTGGAGAAAAGCCAGGAAGCTCAGGCCGTACCAGAGCGCCGGGGCGGACGCGGTGCTGCCGAAGCGGGCGATCACGATCAGCAGCCCGACTGCGGCGGTCGCATTCACCGCCGGGCCGGCCAGGCTGATCAGCGTCTGGGTCCCCCGCCGTGCCGGGTCGGTCTGCACCAGCACCGCGCCGCCGGGCAGCCCGATCCCGCCCAACGCGATGAACAACACCGGCAGGCCGATCGACAAGACCGGGTTGGCATAGCGCAGCGGGTTCAAGGTCAGATAGCCACGTTGCCGGACCGACCGGTCGCCGGCTCGCCACGCGGTAACTGCATGTGCGAACTCGTGCAGGCACAAGGTCACGATCCAGCCGGCGACGACCAGCAGGAACACCCCGGCCTTCGCGGTCGGACCGGTGGGATCGTCGGTCCGGGCGGCCAGCCAGCCACCGCCGATTGTCACTGCCGCGGTGGCGAGGAAGACCGGGCTCGGGGTCAGCCCGGCCCGACCGCTCAGCGCACCAGTAGCCACTGCTCGTCGTGGCAGTAGAAACTGGCCCGCGTCACCGCCCGGGCGGCGGTCACCCCGTCCCGGGTCACCACGGCGCCGGGGGTGCCCAGTTGCACGGCGCGGCCGGTGACCAGGCGCGGCCGTCGGGCGAAGCGCCGCGGTACCGGCACCGCGAGGCCGGGAAGTGCGGTGGTCGGCTCGATCCGTAACTCGTTGCCGGTGCCGTCGAAGACCAGCGTGTCGTCGCAGTAGGCCTCGCCGGTCAGCGGGCTGCCGTCGACGCCGGTGATCACCGCCCGGCCGACCAGCGCGGCGCCGGTGTCGTCCCGGATCAGCGGGGTCGGCTGCGCGGTGCCGTCGACCGCCAGCCGGGCGGCGGCGGTGCCGTATCCGACGCCGAAGATTCGCCCGGCCGGCGATTTGCCGGCCGGCACGTAACCCAGTTCCAGCTCGAGTCGGCCGGTGCGCAGCAGCCGGGTCAGGATCGCGGCGAGCGCGGCGTCGTCCCCGAGCACCACCAGCCGGCTTGCGGCCGATGCGATCAGGTGCGGGTAGACGTTCTCGTCGAACTCGGTGGCGGTGGGAACGGCGGAGGTGGGGATCGTGGTCAGCGCCGCGAGTGTGATCGGCGCAGGCACATCACCGCAACGCAGGACGAGCGTGCTCACCCGCGTCCTCCTTGTCGACGGCGGTGAGTGCCCGACAGCTCACCGAACGGACCTCAATCCTAAGCGTCGTTTGCCCGCACCGCAGAAACCCGACCGGTCTGCTTCGGCCGATCCGCTCGCCACTGTGCGGCGACCGGCTAACTCGCTGGGAAACCCCCAGGTAGCTGGGCTAGACTGAGCCTCCGGCCACCGCCCGGAGACGGCAGTTTGCTGCAGCGCAGATGCTGCACGTCGACCTCGAGGAGTTCAGACCATGCCGGCAATCGTGCTGATCGGTGCGCAATGGGGCGATGAGGGCAAGGGAAAGGCCACCGATCTGCTGGGCGGCCGCGTGCAGTGGGTGGTCCGTTATCAGGGCGGGAACAACGCCGGGCACACCGTGGTGCTGCCCAACGGCGACAACTACGCACTACACCTGATCCCGTCCGGGATTCTCACCCCGGGCGTGACCAATGTGATCGGCAACGGGGTGGTGATCGATCCGGGGGTGTTGCTGGCCGAGCTGGCCGGGCTGGAACAGCGGGGGGTGGACACCGACGCGCTGCTGCTGTCTGCAGACGCACATTTGATCATGCCGTACCACGTGGCGATCGACAAGGTCACCGAGCGGTTCCTCGGCAACAACAAGATCGGGACGACCGGACGCGGCATCGGTCCGTGCTACATGGACAAGATCGCCCGGGTCGGGGTGCGGGTCGCCGACGTGCTGGACGAGAAGATCCTGGCGCAGAAGGTCGAGGCTGCGCTGGAGATCAAGAATCAGATGCTGATCAAGATCTACAACCGGCGGGCGCTGGACCCGGAGCAGGTTGTGGACGAGGTGCTGTCCCAGGCCGAGGCGTTCCGGTCGCGGATCTGCGATACCCGGCTCCGGCTGAACCAGGCGCTGGATCGCGGCGAGACGGTACTGCTGGAAGGCTCGCAGGGCACCCTGCTCGACGTCGATCACGGCACCTACCCGTATGTGACCTCGTCGAATCCGACGGCCGGCGGCGCCGCGGTCGGGTCCGGGATCGGACCGAACCGGATCGGTACGGTGCTCGGCATCCTGAAGGCGTACACGACCCGGGTGGGTTCCGGCCCGTTCCCCACCGAGCTGTTCGACGAGCACGGCGAGTACCTGGCGAAGGTGGGCGGCGAGGTCGGCGTGACCACCGGCCGGGCGCGCCGGTGCGGCTGGTTCGATGCGGTGATCGCCCGCTACGCCACCCGGGTGAACGGGATCACCGACTACTTCCTGACCAAGCTGGACGTGCTGTCCAGCCTGGCCGAGGTGCCGGTCTGTGTCGGCTATCTGGTTGATGGCGAGCGGACCGACGAGATGCCGATGACCCAGACCGAGATCCACCATGCGCGGCCGATCTACGAGTACCTACCCGGCTGGTGGGAGGACATCTCCGGGGCGCGCCGGTTCGAGGACCTGCCGCCGGCGGCACGCGACTATGTGCTGCGGCTGGAGGATCTGGCCGGCGCGCACGTCTCCTGCATCGGGGTCGGCCCGGGGCGGGATCAGACGATCGTCCGCCGTGACGTCTTGGCCTGAGATATCAGTCCAGTAGCGGAAACTGGCCTGGTCACTCGTTCGGGATCCGCCGGGCCCGGATGGCCGCGAGGTCGGCTTGTTGTCGCTGGCTGTCGCGATCGCTCGACGGGTGGACGAGCAGGGTGCGGGTGCGCCGACGCCGAGCGAGGGCGAGGCGGAAGCGAGTCGTCATCCGTTCAGAGTCCGGGTAATTGGACTTGAATTAAAGATCCAGTTTCGCGATTCTGGTTCCATGGCGATACGGACGGTCGGCGCGGCGACGGTGGCTCGGGACCTCGGCCGGTGGCGGGGTGCCGACGGTGGCCGCGGCGGCCGGCCGGCGTACGTGGCGCTGGCCGAGGGAATCCGGCTGCTGGTGCACGACGGCCGGCTGCCGCTCGGTGTCGCGTTGCCGAGCGAGCGGGACCTGGCCGGGGAATTGGGGGTCAGCCGGACCACGATCACGGCCGCGTATGCCCGGCTACGCGAGCGCGGCTACCTGATCAGCCGGCAGGGCTCGCGCAGCAGCATCGCGTTGCCGACGTCGGCGCAGCCGCCCGGACGCGGGCTGGTCGCCACGATCGCGCCCCCGGAACGGGCCGCGATCGATCTCACCGTGGCGGCGCTGCCGGCGCCGCCGGAACTGGCCGACGCCTACGTTGCGGCGGTCGCCGAGCTGCCGGCCTACCTCGGCACGCACGGGATGGACCCGGTGGGTACCGCGGCCCTGCGCTCGGCGATCGCCGACCGATACACCGCGGCCGGCCTGCCGACCGAGCCGGGACAGGTGCTGGTCACCCTGGGTGCCCAGCACGCGTTGCACCTGTTGTTGACCGCGATGACCGCGCCGGGCGACCGGGTGCTGATCGAACAACCCAGCTATCCGAACGCGATCGAGGCGATCCGGCACGTCGGCGCTCGGCCGGTGCCGGTGGTGTTGCGCCCGGACGACCCGGGCAACGAATGGGACCTGGCCGGGATTCGCAGCGCGGCGCGCCAGAGCGCGGCGAGCTTGGCCTACCTGGTGCCGGACTTCAACAACCCGACCGGGTTGTGCCTGGACGAGGCCGGCCGGGCCGAGCTGGCCGCGATCGCCCGGACCACCCGGATGACGATCGTGATCGACGAGTCGATGCGGTCCCTGGCGCTCGACGTGCCGGTGCCGGCGTCGGTCGCCGGGTTCGCGCGCGGCGCCGAGGTGATCACCATCGGGTCCACGTCGAAAGCGTTCTGGGGCGGGCTGCGGGTCGGCTGGATCCGTGCCCCGCGGCCGTTGCTGATCAAGCTGCTCGGCACCCGATCGACCGTCGATCTGGGCACCCCGGTGGTGGACCAGCTGGCCGCGGTGCAGCTGTTCGCGATCGAGGATCGGCTGCTGTCGGCCCGCCGCGACCGGTTACGCCGGCAGCGGGCGGCGTTGCTCGGCGCGCTGGCCGAATTCCTCCCGGACTGGACGCCGGCGCCCGGCGTCGGCGGGATCTCGGCCTGGGTACAACTGCCGACGCCGGTGTCCTCGGCGCTCGCCGCGACCGCGCCGAACCACGGCGTACTGCTGGCCGCGGGCACCCGGTTCGGCGTCGACGGCGCGTTCGAACGGTTTCTTCGTCTGCCCTTCGCCTGCCCCGAGGCGCAGCTACGACTCGCGGTGCAGGCGATCGCGCAGGCCTACGCGGCGCTCGCGCCGGCAAGCGACGAGCTGACCGCGGCGCTGGTCCGGTGAGCCCGCGCTCGAGCGGGACGGCTCAGTGGCCGCCGTGTTCCTTCAGCCGGGCGAACGACCGGGTCACCTCGGCCTCGGCGGCTTCCCGACCGACCCACTCCGAGCCTTTTACGAACTTGCCCGGCTCCAGGTCCTTGTAACGCTCGAAGAAGTGCTTGATCGCGGCCAACTCGAACTCCGGCACATCGGTCAGTTCCTGCACCGAGTCCCAGCGGACGTCGTCCGCCGGCACCGCCAGAACCTTGTCGTCGCCGCCCTTTTCGTCGGTCATCCGGTACATCGCGACCGGTCGCACCTTGATCAGCACACCCGGGAACACCGGCTCGGGCAACAGCACCAGCACATCCAGCGGGTCGCCGTCCTCGCCGAGGGTGTCCTCGATGTAGCCGTAGTCGGCCGGATACACCATCGAGGTGTAGAGGTAGCGGTCGAGTCGGATCCGGCCGGTTTCGTGGTCGATCTCGTACTTGTTTCGCTGCCCTTTGGGGATCTCGATGGTGGCATCGAATTCCACGCCGTGCTCCTTCGATTCGGGTTCGTCCGGGGGAAGGGTAGCGCTCCGACGATAGGCTGATATCGCAGACTGTGGAGAGCGGAGGCCAGCTTGGCGAGCCAGGGCAAGAAATCGATCGGCTACCTGGCGCGGCGGCGGCGCAACATCCGCGCACTCCTGGTGTCGATCGTGCTGCTGCTGCTCGGCGTCACCGGCGCGCTGATCCTCGTGCACGTGGTTCCGCTGCGGGCCGACGCCGCGCGCGGTGGGCTGGTCGTCGCGCCGGAGCCGCCGCCGGTGACCCCGCAGCCGCAGCTCGCCGCCTTGCCCGCCGCCGCCCCGACACCGGACCCGACGGCGCTGGCGAACCTCTTGCGCGAGCCGTCCAGCAATCCGGACCTGGGCAGCTTCAGCGGGATCGTCTCGGATGCGGCGACCGGGCAGGTGCTCTGGTCCACCGGACCGGAGCGGCCGATGACGCCGGCATCCACGGTCAAGGTGCTGACCGCGGCGGCCGCGCTGTCGGCATTGCCGGCCGATCACCGGGTGGCTACCGACGTCGTCCGGGGAACGGCACCGAATGAGCTGGTGCTGGTCGGGCGGGGCGACCCCACGGTGACCGCGCAACCGCTCGGCAAACCGAACATCTACCCGGGCTCGGCGCATCTGGACGATCTGGTCGAGCAGATAAAACGCAGCGGCGTGCAGCCGGACACGATTCTGGTCGACACCTCGGCCTACACCGGCCCGGCGCTGGCGCAGGGCTGGCAGCCGGGCGACGTCGGCGGCGGCTACATCGCGCCGATCGAGCCGGTGATGATCGACGGTGCCCGGCTGGATCCGTTGGCGGCCGAGCCGCCGCGCAGCCCCACCCCAGCGCTCGATGCCGGCCGGATGCTGGCCACCGCACTCGGCGTCGACCCGGCGAACGTGCGGCTGGGCCGGGCGCCGGCCGGTGCCGCGCCGGTGGCCGGCGTGCGGTCGGCGCCGCTGCGGGATCGGTTGGCGCAGATGATGGGCGCCTCGGACAACGTGCTGGCCGAGGCGGTGGGCCGGGAGATCGCGATCGGCCGCGGCGCCGAGCCGTCGTTCGCCGGCACGGTCACCGCGATCGGCGACACGCTGCGCGAGGCCGGGTTCGATCTGGCCGGGCTCACCTTGCACGACGCCAGCGGGCTGTCGGTGGACGATCGCGCGCCGGCGCAATTGCTGAACCAGGTGTTGGCCCAGGCGAGCGGGCCGGAGAAGCCGATGCTGCGGCCGATGCTGGACTACCTCCCGGTGGCCGGCGCGACCGGCACGCTGGCCGACCGGTACGCCGCCGCGAACCGCGCCGGGGCGGGCTGGGTCCGGGCCAAGACCGGGACGTTGTCCGATGCCAGCGCGTTGGCCGGGTACGTGGTGGACGACGATGAACGGGTGTTGACCTTCGCCTTGATGTCCAACGGTCGCTCGCTCGAGCTGAGCCGACCGGCTCTCGACGCGCTGGCGTCGACGCTGCGCACCTGCGGTTGCCGATGATGAGCGGGAACGGGCCGGAGACCGGCCGGCAGACCGACGGCGAGGCCCGGCGCGCCCTGGGTGATGCGGTCGACTGGACGGTGGCGGCGCGGGTCGGGGCGCGGCTCGGTCCGCGCGGGCCGGCGATGTCGCGCTACACCGCCGACCAGGTACACGACGAACTCGCGGTCGCCGCGGTCCGGGCGCAGGACCCGGTGCGCGAGGTGACCGGTCTGGCCGGCGGGCTGGTGCTGTCCGACGCGGAGGTGACCGACCGGCCGGGCTGGGTGCGGATTGCTGCCCGGTCGATGGGCGCGCTCGCCGGTGCCACGGACACGCCGCCGGGTGGCGGCACCGGTATCGGGGCGAAGGTCGCGGGGGTGCAGGCCGGCGGGATGCTGGCGTTCCTGTCCGGCGCGATCCTCGGCCAGTACGACCCGTTCGGCCGCGCGGGCGGGGTGCTGGCGCTGGTCGCGCCGAACGTGGTCGGGGTGGAGCGGGCACTCGCCGTGCCGCCGGCCGATTTCCGGCTCTGGGTGTGTGTGCACGAGGTGACCCACCAGGTGCAGTTCGCGGCCTCGCAGTGGTTGGCCGACTACATGCAGGAATCGGTGGCGCTGCTCGGCGACGTCGGTGCCGAACCGGTCACCGACCTGGCCGGTCGGGTGCTGACCGCGGTCCGGGGCGGCACCGGGGCCGACGGCGACGGTGCGGACGGCGAGTCGCCGGGCGGGGTGGTCGGCGTGCTGCGCGCCACGTTGCCGCACAGCCAGCGGATCGCGCTGGACCGGCTACTGGTGCTCGGCACGCTGTTGGAGGGCCACGCCGATCACGTGATGGACGCGGTCGGCCCGGCGGTCGTGCCGTCGGTGTCGCAGATCCGCGCCGCGTTCGACGCCCGCCGTCAGCAACCGCGTGGCCTGGTGCAGCGGCTGATCCGGGCGCTGCTCGGCATGGACGCCAAGATGCAGCAGTACGTGCGGGGCAAGGCGTTCGTCGACGCAGTGGTAACCCAGGTGGGAATGGCCGAGTTCAACACCGTGTGGTCGGGTCCGGAGACGTTGCCGTTGCCGGCCGAGATCGAAGCTCCGCAACAGTGGATCAGCCGGGTCCTCGACTAGCCGAGACGCCGGCGGTGTCGGCGCTGCGGCAGGCGGTGCGGCGGTGGCTGGCCGAGTATGCGGCCGGCCGGTCGGTCGGGGTAGCGCTGTCCGGGGGGGCCGACTCGACCGCGCTGACCGCCGCCGCGGTCGCCGAGGCCGGGTCGGTCACCGCGTTGGTGGTCGATCACGGATTGCAGTCGGACTCGGCCGCGGTCGCCGCGCAGGCGGCGGCGACCGCGCGGGAACTGGGCTGTGTTGCTGCTCGGGTGCTCCCGGTCCGGGTGGGCCGCGCTGGCGGCCCCGAGGCGGCGGCCCGACGGGCTCGCTACGCCGCGCTCGACGCAGCCCGCGCCGGATCCCCGGTCCTGTTCGGCCATACCCTCGACGACCAGGCCGAATCGGTACTGCTGGGGCTCGGCCGCGGCTCCGGCCCGCGCTCGATCCAGGGGATGCGGCCGTTCGACCCGCCGTGGGGCCGGCCGTTGCTAGCCGTTCGCCGCACGGTTACCCGGCAGGCGTGCGCAGACCTGGGGGTGACTCCCTACGAAGACCCGCACAACAGCGCACCCGAGTTCACCCGGGTGCGGCTGCGCACCGAGGCGTTGCCGCTGCTGGAACAGATCCTCGGTGGCGGCGTCGCGCCCGCCCTGGCCCGGACCGCGACCCAGCTGCAGGAGGACGGCGCGGTGCTCGACGCCGCTGCCGTCGAGCTGCTGACGAACGCCGGCGCCGGCGCCGGGCTGTCGGTCGCAGTGCTGGCCGCGGCCCCGCCGGCGGTGCGACGGCGCACGGTGCGCGCCTGGCTGCGCGGTGCCGGCGTCACCGCGTCCACCGACCGGCACCTGCGGGCGGTGGATCGGCTGGTCACGGACTGGCACGGGCAGGGCCCGGTCGCGGTCGGCGGCGCCGGGACGGGCGCGCGGTTGGTCGTGGCCAGGCGGCATGGCAGGCTGGCGCTGGAACGCGCCGTCGTGAGCTGAGAGGGAAGACTGGCTTGTGCGCCGAGGACATCTACGCTGGTGATATCGCTTCGGTACTGCAGTCCGAGCAGGCGATCCGAGCCCGGGTAGCCGAGCTGGCCGCCGAGATCGCCGAGCGGTACCCCGCCGGTGATCCGGCCGGCGACCTGCTGCTGGTCGGCGTGCTCAAGGGCGCGATCTTCTTCATCACCGACCTGGCCCGGGCCTTGCCGGTGCCGACCCAACTGGAATTCATGGCGGTCAGCTCGTACGGTTCGGCCACCTCGTCGTCCGGGGTGGTCCGCATCCTGAAAGATCTGGACCGCGACATCGCCGGCCGGAACGTGCTGATCGTCGAGGACATCATCGATTCCGGGCTGACGCTGTCCTGGCTGATCCGCAACCTGTCCAGCCGCAGCCCGGCATCGCTGCAGGTGGTGACGTTGTTGCGCAAGCCGGATGCGGTCCGCGCCGAGGTGGACGTGCAGTACATCGGGTTCGATATTCCGAACGAGTTCGTCGTCGGCTACGGCCTGGACTACGCCGAGCGCTACCGCGACCTGCCCTATATCGGCACGCTCGACCCGAAGGTCTACACCCCGTAGCGGTTACTCCAGCAGGTACCGGCATTGCCGGCGGCGCAGACTTTGCAGCTGGAAGTATGGTCGCCGGAACGGAGTCGCGCAGCGAACCGTGCCATAGCTCGGGTCGGTCAGCAGGAGAGAGAATCCGATGGACGTCCCCACCTGGGTCTGGTTCGGCACGATCGCCGCTATCGCGGGGTTGCTTGTCTTCGACTACGTCTTCCACGTACGTAAAGCGCATATCCCGACCTTGCGCGAGGCGTCGATCTGGTCGGCGATCTACGTCGGCGTCGCGATCGTCTTCGGCATCGGCGTTCTGGTGTTCGGTGGCCGCCAGATGGGTACCGAGTACTTCGCCGGATGGGTGACCGAGAAGGCGCTCTCGGTCGACAACCTTTTCGTGTTCCTGGTGATCATGGGGAGCTTCAAGGTGCCCCGCGAGGATCAGCAGAAGGTTTTGCTGTTCGGCATCACCTTCGCGTTGGTCGCCCGGTCGGTGTTCATCGCGGCCGGCGCGGCGCTGATCACGACTTTCGCCTGGACCTTCTACCTGTTCGGGTTGATCCTGCTGGTCACCGCGGGCAACTTGCTGAAGTCGGACGACCACGACGACGACGCGGACAACGTGGTCGTGCGGATCGCCCGCCGAATCTTCCACACCACCGATTACTACGACGGCGACAAGCTGTTCACGAGGGTGAACGGTCGCCGCGCGCTGACCCCGATGTTGCTGGTTATGGTCGCGATCGGTGGCACGGATCTGCTCTTCGCGCTCGACTCGATTCCGGCGATCTTCGGTTTGACCGAGAACGTCTATGTGGTGTTCACCGCGACGGCGTTCTCTCTGCTCGGACTCCGGCAGCTCTACTTCCTGATCGACGGGCTGCTCGATCGCCTGGTGTATCTGTCCTACGGCCTTGCGGTGATCCTCGGGTGGATCGGGGTAAAGCTGATCTTGCATGCCCTGCACGAGAACAACCTGCCGTTCATCAACAACGGCGAGCACGTCGATGTCGTCGAGATCCCGACGTGGCTCTCGCTTGCGGTGATCGTGGCGGTGCTGGTGGTGACCATCGTCGCATCGCTGACCAGCCCGAAGGGTCGGGCGCTGAGCGCCATCCGCGGTGCCCGCCGCCATGCCGCGGACTATCTCGATCTCGGCTACACCGCGGACGCCGGGGAACGCGAGCGGGTCTACGCCAAGCTGCGGGCCGAGGAGAAGGTGTTGCGGGCGCTGCCGGAGAAGTACCGGAACGAGCTGCGGACCGAGGAGAAGGATCTGCTGGAACTGATTCAGCAGGTCCACCGGCAACACGGATAGATCGGGTCTCGCAGACAGCGTCCGATCACCCGAGGCACGCCGTGCGGTACGGCCTTCGGATTGCTTCCCGCTCTCGGCTCAGGAGTTCACGCCCGTCGACAACTTTCACCGCCGGCAACACCGGCCACGTGCGCCGAGCGGTACGTCGACGGGAAGTATGGACGCCGGAACCCGACTCTGATAGCACCGTGCTATGGATGTCCATCTGCGTGATCTACGTTACTTCGTCGCAGTTGCTGAAGAATTGCACTTCACCAATGCGGCGCAGCGATTGGAGGTGGCGCAGCCGACGTTGTCGCGGCAGATCCGACAGCTGGAGAAGCAACTGGACACCGTCTTGTTCGATCGCGATCAGCGCAGCGTGGCGCTGACCCGGGCCGGGCGGGAACTACTGGTCGGGGCCCGGAAGGTGCTCGCCGACTGGGACCAGACCGACGAGGGCCTACGGCGGACCGACCGGGTGTTGCAAATCGGTATCCACCCAGCCGGCGAACACGGACTGCTGCCCCGGTTCGAGGAGGAGAGCGGTGTTCGGCTGGTCCCCTACGCCGCTTCGGGAATCGACCGGACCAGCGGCCTGGCCGACCATCGTGCCGACCTTGCGCTGGTCTGGCTGCCGCTACCGGACCCCGACCGGTACCGCTGGATCGTGCTGCAGTCACAGCAACAATGGGTGCTGTTGGCGGAGGGGCATCGGCTGGCCGCGGCCGAGGAGATCGACGCGGGCGATCTCGAGAAACTGTCCCAGGTCGGCGGCGAGCGCACCGAGGATCAGCTGGAGGAGCTCACCCGCGGGCACGGCATTCTGCTGCTGCCCCGCGACAGTGTCGCGTTGTACCGCTGGCCGGGCGTGGCGGCGCGCCCGGTCAGCGGCCTGCCGCCGACCGAACTGGCGCTGGCCTGGCGGGCCGACGACGACCGGGAACTGGTCCGGGCCGTGGTCGACGCCGCGACGGCCGCGCCCGATGATCAGACGCCGCGCGCCCGGTCCTCGTAGCTGCGCCGCGCCACCGGGTCGACGTCGTCGGTGAACGCGTGATCGACCCCGAGCATCCGACCCAACCGCTCGCTCACCCGCCGCGGCACGAAGTTCTGCGAGTCGACCAGCACGCCGGCGATCCGGGTCACCGCAACCTCCGGCCGTGGGTGCAATATCAGATCGGCGACCGCCGCCGCCACCTCGTGCGGTTCGGCGTTGCGCAACAGCCGTGGTTTCGCGGTTCCGGCGATCAGCTCGGTGTTGGTGAAGGTCGGCAACACTGCCGAGAACTCCACCCCGGTGCCGTGGTACTCCATCCGCAACGTGTCGGTGAAGCCGAGCACCGCGTATTTCGACGCACAGTAGGTCGCCGCGCCGGCCATCGGTGTCTTCCCGGCCAGTGACGCGACGTTGATCACGTGGCCGGAACCGCGCGCCAGCATCCGCCGCAGCGCCAGCTTGGAGCCGAGGATCACCCCGTAGACGTTGATGTCGAGCACCCGCCGGGTGACCGCGTCCGGTTCGTCGGCCAACCTGCCGAGCGGCATGATCCCGGCGTTGTTGACCAGCACGTCGATCGGTCCCAGGGTGCGTTCGACCTGGTCCAGGAAGGCGTCGAAGGACTCTTCGGCGGTGACGTCCAGCAGGCCGGCGACCTCCAGGCCGAGATCGGCGCCGGTCGTCTTCACCGTCGCTTCGTCGACGTCCCCGATGGCCACCCGGGCGCCGTCCGCGTGCAGCTTGCGGGCGGTCGCCAGGCCGATCCCGCGCGCGCCGCCGGTGATCACGACGACCTTGCCGGCCACGGTGGGCGTCGCCGGGGTGGTCCGGCTCATCGGGACAGTCCGAGCTTGCGCAGGCCCCGGGCGCCGGCCGCGCGCATCACGCCGAACGCGACGCCCACCTTGGCCGGTGAATACGGGAACCAGAGCAGTTCCTTGGTTTGGGTGGGCAGCCGCGGGGTGGTGATCGCCTGCACCCGGCAGTACTTGAGTAGGCCGGCCGCGCCGCCCCACCGGGCGCCGACCCCGGAGTCCTTCCACCCGCCCATCGGCAGGGCGTAGCTGAACAGGTTGGCGAAGGCGTCGTTGATGTTGACGGCGCCGACGTCGAGCCGGCGGGCGATCTGCTCGCCGCGGTTCCGGTCCCCGGTCCACACCGTGGCGGACAGCCCGTACTGCGAGTCGTTGGCCAGTCGGATCGCTTCGTCGGCGTCGGCGACCTTGATCACCGGCAGGGTCGGCCCGAACGTCTCCTCCTGCACGCAACTCATGTCCTGGGTGACGTCCACCAGCACGGTCGGCTCGAAGAAGGTACCGACCCCGGTGGGCTTGCCGCCGACCACCACCTGCGCTCCCGCCGCGACCGCCTCGTCGACGTGCCGGGCGACGATGTCGCGTTGCGTTTGCGTGGCCATCGCGCCGACATCGTGCTCGATGTCCTTGCCGTCCTGGCCCTGACGCAGCTCGGCGACGTTGCGGGTGAGCTTGTCGACGAACTCCTGGTAGACCGGCGCCTCGACGTAGACCCGCTCGATCGAGATACACACCTGGCCGGAGTTGAACATCCCGCCGTAGGCGATGCCGGCCGCCGCGCGATCGATATCGGCGTCGGCCAGCACGATCGCCGGATCTTTGCCGCCGAGTTCCAAGCTGTACGGCAGCAGCCGTTCGGCACAGGCCTTCGCGATCGAGCGGCCGGTTCGGGTGGAACCGGTGAACTGCACGTAGTCCACGTTCTCCACCACGGCCGCACCGGTGCCGCCCCGGCCGGTGGCCAGGGCCAGCACCGGCGGGGCTCCGATCTCGGTCCAGCCGCGGGCGAACTCGACCGCCGACAGCGGGGTGACCTCGGACGGCTTGAGCAGGACCGCGGCGCCCGCCGTCAAGGCGGGGATCACGTCCAGGCCGGGCATCGCGAACGGGAAGTTCCACGGGGTGATCACGCCGACCACCGGGTACGGCCGGTACACCGTGGTCAGCTTCTTCACCTTGGCCAGCGGATTGTGCGGGGTCGGGTGCTGCTCGGCGAGGAACTTCTCGGCGTTGCGCGCGTAGTAGCCGATCAGATCCGCGACGAACAGCGGCTCGACACTGGCGTCCACCCGCGCCTTGCCGGATTCGGACTGGACGGTTGCGGTGATCCGGTCCGCGTTGTCGAAGATCCAGTCCTGGAACTTCAGCAGCCAGTCCTTGCGCCCGCTCGGGCCCAGCGCCGCCCAGGCCGGCTGATGCCGACGCAGATCGGCGACCTTGGTCGTCACGGTCTCCGCAGTGTCGATCTGGACCTTGCCGACGATCGTGCCGTCGGCCGGGTTGGGCACCTCGATCACGTTCGGCTCGTCGGCCGTGCGATCGATCTGCGGTGCGCTTGTGGTCATCGTCGACCCCTCCTGGTGTCCGGTGGCCCGTTACTCGACGGCCGGTCCCTCGATAGTGACACGCCAGGCCGTCAGAATGAGCCGGGTCACACTTGCCGGATTCGGCGCAGCGGTGGTACGTCCTTCGGCGGCACCCGCCGCTCGGGCAGTTCGTCGAGCAGTCGGGTGGTGGTTGCGGCGATCTCGGCGACCGCCCGGTCCACCGCGGCGCGATTGGTCGCCGACACAGCCGACAACCCACCGACCTTGCGGACGTATTGCAGCGCAGCTGCGGTGATCTCTTCCGGCGTCGCCGCGGGCTCCAGGCCGCGCAGCGCGGTGATGTTGCGGCACATGCCGACGAGCCTACGGCGGAATCGGGGAACATCACGGGCGAGCGGCACGTTGTCCCGATGAACGCGTTGCGTGGCCCGGCCGGCGCGCGCGGTAGCCTGAGAACCCCGGAGGGGCCGACCACCCATATGACGAACCGAATCGATGCGATATGAACCGCAAGACCGTTTTTCGGAACCTGGCGATCATCGCCGGCATCTTGCTGGTGATCTACGCGTTCAGCTACTTCGGTAACGACACTCGGGACTGGAAAAGTGTCGACACGTCGGTCGCTGTCGCGCAATTGCAGAGCAAGAACGTCGACAAGGTCCGGATCGACGATCGCGAGCAACAACTCCGGCTCACGCTGAAGAGCGGTAACGAGTCCACCGGCAACGCCACGCAGATCATCGCGACCTATCCGAACGCGGCGGCGGATTCGATCTTCCAGACGGTGCAGAACTCCGGCGCCACCGAATACGACACCAAGGTGACCCAGGAGAGCTGGTTCACCCAGATCTTGCTGTTCGTGCTGCCGATGGTGATCCTGCTCGGTTTGTTCGTGTTCGTGATGGGCCGGATGCAAGGCGGCGGTCGGGGCGGGGTGATGGGCTTCGGCAAGTCGAAGGCCAAGCAGTTGGCCAAGGACATGCCCAAGACCACGTTCGCCGATGTCGCCGGCGCCGACGAGGCGGTCGAAGAGCTCTACGAGATCAAGGACTTCCTGCAGAACCCGGCTCGCTACCAGGCGCTGGGCGCGAAGATTCCGAAGGGCGTGCTGCTCTACGGCCCGCCCGGCACCGGTAAGACGCTGTTGGCGCGCGCGGTCGCGGGCGAGGCCGGCGTGCCGTTCTTCACCATCTCCGGGTCCGATTTCGTCGAGATGTTCGTCGGGGTCGGCGCCTCCCGCGTGCGCGACCTGTTCGAGCAGGCCAAGCAGAACAGCCCGTGCATCATCTTCGTCGACGAGATCGACGCGGTCGGTCGGCAGCGCGGCGCCGGGCTGGGCGGCGGGCACGACGAACGTGAGCAGACGCTGAACCAGCTGTTGGTCGAGATGGACGGATTCGGTGATCGCACCGGAATCATCCTGATCGCGGCGACCAACCGGCCGGACATCCTGGACCCGGCATTGCTGCGCCCGGGCCGGTTCGACCGGCAGATCCCGGTCGGCGCGCCGGACCTCGCCGGCCGCCGGGCGATCCTGCGGGTGCATTCGCAGGGCAAGCCGATCGCGCCGGACGCCGACCTCGAGGGTCTGGCCAAGCGCACGGTGGGGATGTCCGGTGCCGACCTGGCCAACGTGATCAACGAGGCGGCCCTGCTCACCGCGCGGGAGAACGGCACCTTGATCACCAGCGCCGCGCTGGAGGAGTCGGTCGACCGGGTGATCGGCGGCCCGCGGCGCAAGAGCCGGATCATCAGCGAGCACGAGAAGAAGATCACCGCCTATCACGAGGGTGGGCACACCCTGGCGGCGTGGGCGATGCCGGACATCGAGCAGGTGTACAAGGTCACGATCCTGGCCCGCGGTCGCACCGGCGGGCACGCGATGACGGTGCCCGAGGACGACAAGGGCATGATGACCCGCTCGGAGATGATCGCCCGCCTGGTGATGGCGATGGGTGGCCGCGCGGCCGAGGAGCTGGTTTTCCACGAGCCGACCACCGGCGCCGCCTCGGACATCGACCAGGCCACCAAGATCGCCCGATCGATGGTCACCGAGTACGGGATGAGCGCTCGGCTCGGCGCGGTCCGGTACGGCGAAGATCAGGGTGACCCGTTCCTGGGCCGGACGATGGGCACCGCGCCGGACTACTCGCACGAGGTCGCCCGGGAGATCGACGAAGAAGTGCGCAACCTGATCGAGGCGGCGCACACCGAGGCATGGGCGATCCTGAACGAGTACCGGGACGTGCTGGACGTGCTCGCCGCACAGTTGCTGGAACGGGAGACGCTGCACCGCAAAGACCTGGAACAGATCTTCACGTCGGTGGAGAAGCGGCCGCGGATCACCGCGTTCAACGATTTCGGCGACCGGGTGCCCTCGGACAAGCCACCGGTGAAGACGCCGCGCGAGCTGGCGGTCGAGCGCGGCGAGCCGTTCCCGCCGATCCCGGTCCCGAGTGTGCCGCGGGACACGCCGGGCAACGGTTACCCGATGCCGCGTGAGTACCGCGTCCCGCCCAACGGCCATCCGAGTCCCGGTCATCCCGTGCGCGGTGAGCCGGCTGCCGCGGCCCCCGCGCGCGGCTCCCGGCCCGACTACGGTGCGCCGGCGAATTGGTCCGCCCCGGGCTGGCCGCCGCCGGACCCGGAGCCGGAACGGAACCCGGAGTCGTCTGCGGCCGACGGTGGCGCACACCGGTGGGCCGAGCCCACGGCCGAATGGCCCGGTCCGCGCCCGTCGGCCTGGCCCGATCCGGATTCGGATCGGGACTCGAATCGGGATTCGGAGTCGGAGTCGGAGAACGCTGCCTGGTCCGGGCCGCACCAGCCGCTGAACATCCCGGATCGGCTCGCCGGTCAGCATGCGCGGGTGGACACCGACCCACTGCTCGACAGTTGGCCGGGCGGTAGCGCGTATCGCAACGGCGACAGCTATCCGGATCGGCGCGACTACCCCGATGATCCGGATGCCGACAACTCGGGCCGACGACGCTGACAGCCGGTACTCTCGGTTCGATTCCGGATACTCCGGGCCACCCAGGCTCGTCCGGCGAGCCGGAAAAGCAGACCGCAGGTAGGCAGAGCGTCGGCCGGGCAGAGGGAAGGTAGCCGCCGTGATCGATCAGATCGACGACGAGCAGGTGAACGGGTCGGGCGCAGAAACGGCGTTGGAGACCGGGCGGCCGTTCGACCGGGCCCGGGCCGAAGCCGCAGTTCGCGAACTGCTCATCGCGGTCGGTGAAGACCCGGACCGGCCGGGGCTGATCGACACCCCGGCGCGGGTCGCCCGGGCCTACCGAGAAGTCTTCGCCGGCCTCTACACCGATCCGGACCGGGTGCTCGACACCACGTTCGACGAGGGGCATCGAGAGCTGGTGCTGGTTCGCGACATCCCGATGTACTCCACCTGCGAACACCATCTGGTCTCGTTCCACGGCACCGCGCACGTCGGCTATATCCCGGGTCCGAGCGGCCGGGTCACCGGATTGTCCAAGATCGCCCGACTGGTCGATCTCTATGCCAAGCGGCCGCAGGTGCAGGAACGGCTGACCCGCGAGATCGCGGACGCGTTGATGCGCAAGCTGGCGCCGCGGGGCGTGATCGTGGTGATCGAGGCGGAACACCTGTGCATGGCGATGCGCGGTATCCGGAAACCCGGGGCGAGCACCACGACGTCCGCCGTGCGCGGACTGTTCCAGTCCAGCGCGGTGTCGCGGGCCGAGGCGCTCGACCTGATCCTGCGCTCCCGATGAGCGCCATCCGGTGACCGAACTGCCCGTCCCACCGCCGGACCGCGGCTGCGTGGTCATGGGGGTGCTGAACGTGACCGGCGACTCGTTCTCCGACGGTGGCCGGTTTGTCGATCCGGCAGCGGCGATATCGCACGGCCTCGCGCTGCACGCCGCCGGCGCGGACCTGGTGGACGTCGGCGGCGAATCCACCCGGCCCGGGGCGCACCGGATCGACCCGGAACTGGAGATCGCGCGGATTCGACCGGTGATCACCGAGCTGGCCGCCGCGGGCGTCCGGCTCAGCGTGGATACCATGCGCGCCGCGGTTGCCGAGGCAGCGTTGGCTGCCGGCGCGACGGTGGTCAACGACGTGTCCGGCGGGAAGGCCGACCCCGACATGGCTCGGGTGGTGGCCGACGCGCAGGTGCCGTGGATTCTCATGCATTGGCGGGCGGACCCCGGGCACCGGCATTCCGGCTCGACCGCTCGCTACGGCGACGTGACGGCCGAGGTACGCGCGGAACTGGCCGCACAGGTCGAGTATGCGGTGGCCGCCGGGGTGGCGCTGCGCCGTCTGGTGATCGATCCGGGGCTCGGCTTCGCCAAGGAGGCCGCACACAACTGGGCGTTGCTCGCCGGTCTGCCCGACCTGTCGATCCACGGGCTGCCGGTGCTGATCGGCGCCTCGCGAAAGCGGTTTCTCGGTGCGCTGCTGGCCGATTCGACCGGCCCCCGGCCACCGGACCGCCGCGAGGTCGCCACTGCCGCGATCTCGGCGCTGGCCGCCCTGCGCGGCGCGTGGGGTGTGCGGGTGCACGACGTGCCGGCCACGGTGGATGCGGTGCGGACGGCAACCGCCTGGCGCCGGGCGGAACTCGTGCCGAGCGGGCTGGAATCGGCCGGACCGGGGTGGGGCGGGCCGGCGCGATGAACGATCGAATCGAGTTGTCCGGGCTGCGGGTTCGGGGCACGCACGGCGTGTTCGAGCACGAGCGTCGAACGGGCCAGGACTTCGTGGTCGACCTGCGGCTGTGGCTCGATCTGCGTCCGGCCGCGGCGTCCGACGAGCTCGCCGAGACGGTCGACTACGGCGAACTCGCCGACCGGGTGGTGGCGATCGTCGCCGGCCCGCCGCGCGACCTGATCGAGACGGTTGCGAGCGAGATCGCCGACGCCGTGTTGGCCGACCCGCGGGTGGCGCGGGTAGAGGTGGTACTGCACAAGCCGGAAGCCCCGATCGCGCATCGTTTCGACGACGTCGCCGTCGTCCTGCGCCGCCCACCGGACGGGTGGCCCGGATGACCGGCGCAGCATCATGAGTCGCGCCGTGTTGTCGATCGGGTCGAACCTGGGGGATCGATTGGCCTGGTTGCAGTCGGTGCCGGACCGGTTCGGCGCGCGGGTCGAGGCGATCTCGGCGGTCTACCGAACGGCCCCGTGGGGTGGTGTCGAGCAGGAGGATTTCCTCAACGCGGTCGTCGTCGTCGACGATCCGGCGCGCAGCTGTCCGGATTGGCTGCGGATCGGCCACGAGCTGGAGGATGCGGCCGGCCGCACCCGGGAGGTTCACTGGGGACCACGCACGCTCGATGTGGACGTGATCACCTGCGGTGGCCGGCTCGACACGCCGGAGCTGACCCTGCCGCATCCCCGCGCACATCAGCGGGCGTTCGTGCTGCGGCCGTGGCTGGACGTGCAGCCGGCGGCGGCGCTCGAGGTCGGTGGACGGACGCGCCCGGTCGTCGAGTGGTACGCGGCCCTGCCGGCCGCCGAACGGGCCGGGGTCCACCGAACCGAGTTGCTCCTGGAGCGGCGGCGGTGACCAAACCGACCCGACTCTGGGACCTGGTGGTGCTGTTGCTGGTGGCGACCGTCGCTACCTGGTTGCTGGTCCGTGTCGCATACGGCAGCCTGCCGCCGATCCCGCTGTACGCCGGCGCGTCGCTCTACCCGGTTGCGCTGGTCGAAGTGATCGCCGCCTTCCTGATCCGGGCGCGGATCGACGACCGGCGGATCGGTACCGGTCCGCGCGAGTTGAATCCGCTGACCGCGGCGAAAGCGGCGGCGCTGGCGAAGGCATCGGCATTGGTCGGAGCGGCGTCGGCCGGGGTCTGGCTGGGCTTTCTGCTGTTCGTGCTGCCGCAACGCCGGATTCTGCGCGCCGCCGTCGAGGACTTCCCCGGGGCACTTGTGGGGCTGGTAGCTGGACTTTTGCTAGTGGCGGCGGCACTCTGGTTGGAGCATTGCTGTAGCACTCCGGAGGACCCCACGAAAACCGGCAGCGCCGGACCGGCGCAACCCTCGGCGGGATAATCGCGATACCGGTCGGTAACCCGCGGGAAAAAGCTGCGCAGAGCTCGACCTGACGGCAGATACCGACCAGGTCGGCGTTGCCACCGTGCGATTCCGGTGCGACGGTTACGCTGGTTGCGTGGGTGTGTCCGCTCGGATAGGCAAGCTCCGGCCTCCGGCATCGCTGGTCGTCGGGGTTATCGTCGCGCTCGGTGTGGCGGCGAGTGCGGTACTCGTGTTCAGTCAGAGTGCCCAGATGCTCCGGATCGGTGTGGTCGTCGGCTTGTGGTCCGCTGTTCTGGGCGTATTCGCGATGGTTCGGTATCGCCGTGAGTCGCTCGCCGATCGTGCCAAGCTGGCGGATCTGCAGCAGGTGTACGAGCTCGAGCTCGATCGTGAGATCGCTGCGCGACGCGAGTTCGAGAACCGATTGCGCGGCGGAGCCGCGGCTGCGGAGCTCGGTCACCCGGATATAGCGGCGCTACGGGCCGAATTGACTTCCTTGCGGTCGAACCTGGAGGCCCTGTTCGGCGGCGGCCTACCGGTCGAGCGGCTTGCCCTCCGCGCCCAGCTGACCCGGGTGCAGGAGCTGACCTCGACCGCGTTCCAGAATTTTCAGCCGTCCGCATCCGGATTGCTGGTACCGGACGGGACTCCGCCGGCACCCCAGTTCGCTCCCGAGGTGACCGATCGCCCACAGTTCGCCAACCCGGACGACGAGCCGCTCACCGTCGAGACGGCGGTGGTGAGCGAGACGGCGGTGGTCGGCAATGTCGCGGCGGTAAGTAATACCGCCGTGAGTAATGCCGCGGTGGTGAGCTTGGAGTCGGGGTCGTTGGTCCTCCCGGTCGGGGTGAGTGCGACCGGGTGGACCGAGTGGTGGGGAATCGGCGCCGGGCCGGCCACCAACGGTGCCAAGCCGGCCATGCCAGCCGAGCCGCCCCCGCCGGCTGAGCCGGCCGAGCCCGAGACACCGGCTGCCGAAACCGCGGAGACCGAGACACCCGACACCAAGGCACCCGACACCGAAGCGCCCGACAGCGAGACCGACACCGACGGGCCCGATGCCGGTGCATCCGCGACCGAGCTGGCATCGATCGGCCTGGACAGCCCGCGCCGGCGCCGCAGGATCGATGCGGACGAGTCCACCGCCGAGGCCGACGGCTCCCACACCGAAGGCTTGTCGGTGGCCCAGATTCTGGCCAACCTGCAGGCCGAGCGCGCGGGCGCGTGAACGTCGCGCACAAGTGAGGCCCAGATCACGTCCCGGCGCGGACTCGTGCGTCGCCGTGGCGGTTACCCTTCTCTCGTAACGTCTGGTACCCGCCGTAGCGGGACTGGAACGAAGCGCCCGAGAGGACAACGGTGACCTCACTGGCCTATGCCGATCCGGCGCCGGCGCGGTTGACCGTCGGTGTCGTGTCCGCCGGCCGCGTCGGTAGCGCGCTCGGCGCGGCGCTGGAGCGGGTCGGCCATGTGGTCTTCGGGGTATCGGCAAACTCCGCCAGGTCGATTCATCGTGCGCGCACCCGGCTGCCGGAAGCGCGCATCCTGCCGGTCGAGCGGGTCGCGGCGCAGGCCGAATTGTTGCTGCTGGCGGTGCCGGATACCGAGCTGGCCGGGGTGGTGGATGAGCTGGCCGCGGCGGACGCGGTGCGCCCCGGCACCATCGTCGTGCACACCGCGGGAGCTTGGGGGATCGCGGTGCTGGGCCCGCTCGCCGCGCTCGGTGCCCGACCACTGGCGATCCATCCCGCGATGACCTTCACCGGGCACGAGGAGGATGCCGCTCGGCTGGCCGGCGCGTGCTTCGGAATCACCGCCGCGGACGAGGTGTCGTATGCGATCGCGCAGTCGCTGGTCCTGGAGATCGGCGGCGAGCCGGTCCGGGTGCCCGAACACCAGCGCACGCTGTACCACGCGGCTCTCGCGCACGGCAGCAATCACCTGGTGACGCTGGTTGTCGATGCCGCGGAAGCGCTGCGTAGCGCGCTGGCCGGGGTCGAACTGCTCGGTCAGCAACGGGTCGATCCGGCGCCCAACGGGCTCGCCGAGCGGTTGCTGGCACCCCTGTTGTCGGCCGCACTGGACAATGCGTTGCGCCGCGGCACGGCCGGGCTGACCGGTCCGGTGGCGCGCGGCGACGCCGCCGCGGTCGCCGCGCACCTGGCCGCGCTCACCACCCTCGATCCGCAGCTCGCCGCCGGTTATCGGGCGATGTCGTTACGGACCGCCCAGCACGTCGGCAGCGACGCCGAACTGATCGATCTTCTGGAGCAGCGATGACCCCCGATCCCGCGCTGCGGACCGCGTTCCGTCCGGGCGAACTCACCGTGCATCACGATCCGACGGTGGTCACCCGGGTCTCCGAGGCCCTGCGCTCGGTCGGTCGCACCGTCGCGCTGGTCCCGACGATGGGGGCACTGCACGACGGGCATCTGGCCTTGGTCCGGGCGGCACGGCGGCACAACTCCGTGGTGATCGTATCGATCTTCGTGAACCCGTTGCAGTTCGGCGCCGGTGAGGACCTCGACGCCTACCCGCGGACATTCGATGCCGACCTCGCGTCGCTGCGCGACGCCGGGGTGGAGCTGGTATTCGCGCCGAGTGTCGCCGACATGTATCCGACCGGACCGCGGACCACCGTGCAACCCGGTCCGGCCGGCGCCGACCTGGAGGCCGGAACTCGGCCGACACATTTCGCCGGAATGCTCACGGTCGTAGCGAAATTGCTGCAGATCGCGCGTCCGCGAGAGGCGTTCTTCGGCGAGAAGGACTACCAGCAGCTGGTTCTGATCCGGCAGATGGTCGCCGACCTGAATTTCGGTACCCGGATCGTGGCGGTGCCGACCGTCCGCGAGCGGGACGGCTTGGCGATGTCCTCGCGTAACCGTTATCTCGATCCGGCACAACGGGAATCGGCGACGGCGCTGTCCGCGGCGCTGGCCGCGGGAGCGCATGCAGCGAGCGCCGGCCCGGACGCGGTGCTGGCTGCCGCGCGCGCGGTGGTCGACGCGGCCTCCGGTATCGAGCTGGACTACCTGGAACTGCGCGACGCCGATCTGGGGCCGGCGCCGACCCAGGGGATGGGCCGACTACTGATCGCCGTCCGGGTGGGCGGCACCCGATTGATCGACAACACCGCCGTCCGGATCGGTGCGGCGATCGAAGACCATCCCGGCGGGCAGACCACGCCCGTTCGGGCGTCCGGATAGCCGCCGACCGGCGCGCGACGGAAAGGGACAGCGATGTACCGCACCATGATGAAGTCGAAGATCCACCGCGCGACGGTGACCCATGCGGACCTGCATTACGTCGGTTCGGTGACGGTGGATCAGGATCTGTTGGACGCGGCGGACCTGTTGGAAGGCGAACAGGTGGCGATCGTCGACATCACCAACGGCGCCCGGCTGGAGACCTATGTGATCGCCGGCGAACGTGGTTCCGGAGTGATCGGGATCAACGGAGCCGCAGCGCATCTGGTGCATCCGGGGGATCTGGTGATCCTGATCGCCTACGCGATGTTGGACGCGGCCGAACTCGCTGCGTACCAGCCGCGGGTGGTATTCGTCGACGAACACAACGTGGCGGTCGAGGCGGGTGCCGACCCGGCATACGCTCCCGCCGGTTCCGGGTTGCGCAACCCGCGCGGGCTGGCTGTCGTCTAGTGCTGCTCGCGATCGACGTGCGGACCACCAAGGTGGTCCTCGGTCTGTTCGCCGGTAGTGCCGAACACGCTGAGCTGGTACAGGTCTGGCGGATGCCGACCGACCCGCGGACGACCGCGGACGAGCTCGCGATGCACATCCGCGGTCTGCTCGGCAGCTATGTCGAGCAGGTGGCCGGGATCGTGGCGCTGTCCACCGTACCGCCGGTGCTGCACGAACTGCGGTACATGCTCGCCCGGTACTGGGACCAGGTGCCCGGCGTGCTGATCGAGCCCGGCGTCCGCACCGGGATGCCGCTGCTGGTGGACAATCCCAAGGAGGTCGGTGCCGACCGGATCGTCAACGGGCTGGCCGCTTTCCAGCTCTATCGCGGCCCGGCCGTCGTGGTCGACTTCGGCGCGGCCACCTGCCTGGATCTGGTGTCGGCGAAAGGCGAATTCCTCGGTGGGGTGATCGCGCCCGGGGTCGAGCTGTCGATGGAGGCGTTGGTCACCGGGGCGGCGCTGCGCCGGGTGGAGCTTGCTCGGCCGCGGTCGGTGCTCGGCAAGAACTCGACCGAATGTATGCAGTCCGGTGCCGTGTTCGGCTTCGCCGGCCTGATCGACGGGCTGGTCGACCGCGTCCGCGACGAGTTCGAGGAGTTCGCCGGCAAGGATGTCGCCGTCGTCGCGACCGGGGACAAGGCCGGGCTGATCGTTCCCGAATCCGAGACGGTCGAGCACCACGAGCCGAACCTCACCCTGCACGGACTGCGGTTGGTCTACGAGCGCAATCGGGACAAGGCCCGGCTCCGGCGGTCGTGAGCTCGATGCAGTTCGCCGATGCAATTCACTGCTATGCTCGGCCCGTGCGCCGGCTGATGACGTTCCAGGAGTGTTGTCGCGGCTGACCCCTGCCTGGGGACTTCCGCCCTCTCCTGTCGAACATCTCACCCGGAGCGACATCATGTCTGTTTCCCTGCGTTCTCGTATCTCCCCGGCCCCCGCCCTGGCTCGTTCCCCGCGACTGCGCGGTGTCCAACTGCCGCAAGCGCTTCGGCGCGGCGCGATCTTGGTCGACATCCGTTCGCAGGCGCAACGGAGCCGTCAAGGGGCGTTGCCCGGGGCCCTGGCCATCGAGGCGGATCTGCTGGTGTCGCGGTGTGATCCGGCCGGTTCGGCGCGACTCCGGCTGGCCACCGACCACGCGGTCGCCTGGGTCGTGATCTGCGCCGACGGCGGCGACTCGCCGCGCGCCGCGGCGGCATTGCGTGCGCTGGGACTACACCGGGCCACCGATCTGATCGGTGGTTACCGCGGCCTCCGTGCCGCCGGTTTGCTCGATGTCGCTACCGGCCAACCACATTTCGTCCGTGAGCTGGTGGGGCTCGCCGGAGTCTGACCTGGCGAATTGTTGGCCGCAGGTAAGGATCTCTTCGGCCCGTCAGTAGGCTGACCGGTTGTGACCGACAACCCAGAAACTGCCGACACGCCCGAGCAGGTCCGGGTTCGCCGGGCGAAACGGGAGCGCCTCCTCGCCGAGGGCGTGGATCCGTACCCGGTGACCATTCCCCGAACCCATTCGTTGGCCGAGATCCGAGCGAAATACGAAGGCCTGGCGCCGGATACCGATACCGGTGCGGTGGTCGGCGTCGCCGGTCGGGTGATCTTCCTGCGGAACACCGGCAAACTGTGTTTCGCCACGTTACAGGCTGGTGACGGCACCCAGCTGCAGGCGATGATCGGTCTTGCCGGCGTCGGCGACGCGGCGCTGGCCGCCTGGAAGACCGACGTCGACCTGGCCGACATCGTCTACTTACACGGCAAGGTGATCAGCTCCCGGCGCGGCGAACTGAGTGTGCTGGCAGATAGCTGGGAATTTGCCTCGAAGGCGTTGCGGCCGTTGCCGGTCGCCCATAAGGAAATGAACGACGAGTCGCGGGTCCGGCAGCGTTATGTCGACCTGATCGTGCGTCCGGAGGCGCGGCAGGTCGCGCGTACCCGGGTGTCGGTGGTGCGCGCGGTGCGCGGTGCGCTGGAACGGCGGGGGTTTCTCGAGGTCGAGACGCCGATGTTGCAGACGCTGCCCGGCGGTGCTGCCGCTCGGCCGTTCGTCACGCATTCGAACGCGCTCGATATCGAGCTATATCTGCGTATTGCGCCGGAACTGTTCCTGAAGCGGTGTGTGGTCGGCGGAATCGAGAAGGTGTTCGAGATCAATCGGAACTTCCGCAACGAGGGGATCGACTCCACGCACTCGCCGGAATTCTCCATGCTGGAGACATATCAGGCATACGGTACGTACGACGACTCGGCTCGCATGATGAACCAGTTGGTCCAGGAAGTCGCCGAAGAAGCGCTCGGTACCCAGATCGTGCCGCTCGCAGACGGCAGCGAATACGACCTTCGCGGCGAATGGACAACGGTTCGGATGTATCCGTCGTTGTCGGAGTCGCTGGGTGTCGAGGTGACACCGCAGACGTCGGTCGCCGAATTGCGCCGGCTCGCCGAGCGGGTCGGTCTGGAAATCCCCGACGGTAAAGGCTACGGCCATGGGAAGTTGGTCGAGGAACTCTGGGAACATGCTTACGCCGAGCAGCTGCACGCGCCCACATTCGTGCGCGACTTTCCGGTGGAGACCTCCCCGTTGACCCGGCAGCACCGCAGCGAGCCCGGGGTGGTGGAGAAGTGGGATCTGTATGTGCGCGGCTTCGAATTGGCGACCGGCTATTCGGAATTGGTCGACCCGGTGGTGCAGCGCGAGCGTTTCGTCGACCAGGCCCGGCTGGCGCTGGCCGGCGACGACGAAGCGATGGCGCTGGACGAGGACTTCCTGGTCGCAATGGAACACGGCATGCCGCCGACGACCGGCACGGGCATGGGAATCGACCGGCTGCTGATTGCGCTCACCGGATTGGGAATCCGGGATACGGTGCTCTTTCCAATTGTTCGGCCGCGCGCGCGTTGAGCGGCGTTCGCCACAAGTTTTAATCGGCTGGGTTGGAAATAGTCCGATCCGGGGTACGCTGTCGACGAGTAATCGACCGCGGAGGGAGCGGTCGGATTTTCCGAAGGGACGCTTACCCGATGGCTAAGAAGGTCACCGTCACGCTCATCGACGACGTGGACGGCGAGGCCGCCGCCGACGAAACGGTCGAGTTCGGGCTGGACGGCGTTTCGTACGAGATCGACCTGTCTGCGTCCAATGCCGCGAAGCTGCGTGACGAACTCGATACCTGGGTGTCCAGCGCGCGCAAGGTGAGTGGCCGGCGGCGGGCGCGGGTGACGCCGGCCGCTCAGGTAACGGGCAAGAGTGGTCGCGCCGTCGTCGATCGGGAACAGAGCGCCGCTATTCGGGAGTGGGCCCGGCGGAATGGCCACAAGGTTTCCGCCCGTGGCCGGATCTCGGCCGAAATCGCCGACGCCTACAACAAGGCGAAGGCGTAGCGCGCTCGGCTTTTGCGGGATCGCTCGGGTCCACCGACGAGACGAGCGTTCGCCCGTGCTTGCCGAGCTGTTCGCTCGTAGCTGACTTCGATCGGAACGAAACCGTCGACCGGCGCGTTGTCCACCCATGAGCGCGAGGTGCCCGCAAGACTGGGGTGCGATCCGACGGGCGGGTGCTGGGGCCACTAGAGTGGTTCGAAGCGATCATGGATTCCCGGCGGCCACCTCGCGGCTTTGCACAGCTTGTTCGGCCCATGGGCCAGGTGCTCGGCGCGAGCCGGAGCAGGAAGTGAGGAAGAGCGATGTTCGAGAGGTTCACCGACCGCGCACGTCGAGTCGTCGTCCTGGCCCAAGAAGAGGCCCGGATGCTCAACCACAACTACATCGGTACCGAGCACATCCTGCTGGGCCTGATCCACGAGGGCGAAGGGGTTGCTGCGAAGTCGCTGGAATCGCTCGGGATCTCCTTGGAGGGTGTGCGGAGTCAGGTCGAGGAGATCATCGGCCAGGGGCAGCAGGCGCCGTCCGGGCACATCCCGTTCACCCCGCGGGCCAAGAAGGTGCTGGAGCTGAGCCTGCGTGAGGCGTTGCAGCTCGGGCACAACTACATCGGTACCGAGCACATCCTGCTCGGTCTGATCCGCGAGGGTGAGGGAGTAGCCGCGCAGGTACTGGTGAAGCTGGGCGCAGACCTGAATCGGGTGCGCCAACAGGTGATCCAGCTGCTGTCCGGCTATCAGGGCAAGGAGCCCGCCGAAGCCGGCGCCCGCGGCGAGTCCGGGACGCCGTCCACCTCGCTGGTGCTCGATCAGTTCGGCCGCAACCTGACCCAGGCGGCGCTGGAAGGCAAGCTCGATCCGGTGATCGGCCGCGCCAAGGAGATCGAGCGGGTGATGCAGGTGCTGTCCCGGCGCACCAAGAACAATCCGGTGCTGATCGGCGAGCCCGGCGTCGGCAAGACCGCGGTGGTCGAGGGTCTGGCGCAGGCCATCGTCAACGGTGAGGTGCCGGAAACGCTGAAGGACAAGCAGCTCTACACCCTCGATCTCGGTTCGCTGGTGGCCGGCAGCCGCTACCGCGGTGATTTCGAGGAGCGGCTGAAGAAGGTCCTCAAGGAGATCAACACCCGCGGCGACATCATCCTGTTCATCGACGAGCTGCACACGTTGGTCGGTGCGGGCGCGGCCGAGGGTGCGATCGATGCGGCGAGCATCCTCAAGCCCAAGCTGGCCCGTGGCGAATTGCAGACCATCGGTGCGACCACGCTGGACGAATATCGCAAGTACATCGAGAAGGACGCCGCCCTGGAGCGCCGGTTCCAGCCGGTGCAGGTCGGTGAGCCGACGGTCGAGCACACGATCAATATCCTCAAGGGCCTGCGCGATCGGTACGAGGCGCATCATCGGGTCTCGATCACCGACGGCGCGCTGGTCGCCGCCGCGACGCTGGCCGACCGGTACATCAACGATCGGTTCCTGCCGGACAAGGCGATCGACCTGATCGACGAAGCCGGCGCCCGCATGCGGATTCGCCGGATGACCGCACCGCCGGACCTGCGTGAGTTCGACGACAAGATCGCCGATGCGCGCCGGGAGAAGGAGTCGGCGATCGACGCCCAGGACTTCGAGAAGGCGGCCTCGCTGCGGGACAAGGAGAAGCAGCTCGTCGTCGAACGCTCGGAGCGGGAGAAGCAATGGCGGGCCGGCGACCTGGACGTGGTTGCCGAAGTCGACGACGAGCAGATCGCCGAGGTGCTGGCCAACTGGACCGGGATTCCGGTGTTCAAGCTCACCGAAGAGGAAACCACCCGGTTGCTCCGGATGGAGGACGAGCTCCACAAGCGGATCATCGGGCAGGAAGATGCGGTCAAGGCCGTGTCGAAGGCGATCCGTCGTACCCGCGCCGGCCTGAAGGATCCGCGTCGCCCGTCCGGCTCGTTCATCTTCGCCGGGCCGTCCGGCGTCGGGAAGACCGAGCTGTCCAAGGCGTTGGCGAACTTCCTGTTCGGCGAGGACGACGCGCTCATCCAGATCGATATGGGCGAGTTCCACGATCGGTTCACCGCGTCCCGGCTGTTCGGTGCCCCACCCGGGTACGTCGGCTACGAAGAGGGCGGTCAGCTCACCGAGAAGGTGCGCCGCAAGCCGTTCTCCGTCGTTCTCTTCGACGAGATCGAGAAGGCGCATCAGGAGATCTACAACACCCTGCTGCAGGTGCTCGAGGACGGGCGGTTGACCGACGGCCAAGGTCGTACGGTGGACTTCAAGAACACCGTATTGATCTTCACCTCGAACCTGGGCACCTCGGATATCTCGAAGGCGGTCGGCCTCGGCTTCTCGTCGCAGAGCGAAGGCAGCAACTACGAGCGGATGAAGCAGAAGGTCAACGACGAGCTGAAGAAACATTTCCGGCCGGAGTTCCTGAACCGGATCGACGATGTGATCGTCTTCCACCAGCTCACCAGCGATCAGATCGTCCAGATGGTCGACCTGATGATCGGCCGGGTGGAGAAGCAGCTGAAGAGCAAGGACATGTCGCTCGAGCTGACCGACCGGGCGAAGAGCCTGCTCGCCAAGCGCGGCTTCGATCCGGTGCTCGGTGCTCGACCGTTGCGGCGGACCATCCAGCGCGAGATCGAAGATCAGTTGTCGGAGAAGATCTTGTTCAACGAGATCGGTCCGGGGCAGGTCGTGCTGGTCGACGTCGACGGTTGGGACGGCGAGGGCTCCGGTGACGATGCCAAGTTCACCTTCACCGGCAAGGCCCGGCTGACCAAGGGGAACACGGACAAGACGCTGGTCTCCGCGGGTGCTGCGGACGGCGGCGCGGCGGCCGAGAGCGAGTAGTCGCAAACAGAGAACGGCCCGGGTCGCAGCTGCGACCCGGGCCGTTCTCTGTTGTCTCGTCGCGGGTTGTGTCGTCGCCGGGTTCCGGTCAGGGGGTCTCGCCGCCGGCGACCTCCAACACCACCTCGAATTCCAGCAGGCTGGCCCCGGTGGCGACCGGCTGGCGTTGCTGCCCGGCGTGGGCAGTTCGGGCTGGGCCGTCGCGCCAGGCGGCAAACGATTCTTCGGAGTCCCACTCGGTGACGACGAAGTAGCGGTTCTCGCCGGCCACCGGTCGGAGCAGCTGGAACCCGCGGAAGCCGGGTGAATCCTGCACCGCGTGGGCCCGCTGGGCGAACCGCTTTTCCAGCTCCGCACCGGCGCCGTCGGGGATCTCGATCGCATTGATTTTCACCACAGCCATAGCAGGCACAGTACCGACCGGAACCGCTACCGTCGGTGGTGATGCTGCACGACGAGGGTGGTTCCGGCAGACCCGTGGTGCTGTTGCACGGCCTGATGGGGAGTGCGGCGACGTGGTCGGCGCACGTCGGTTGGTTCCGTCGGTACGGCCACGTGTACACCTTCGATGCGGCCGGACACGGTCGCCCGGCCCCGGCCCGACCGATCACCGAGGAGTTCGTCGCCGATCTGGCGGCCGCCTTGGCGCCGCTGACCGAACCGGCGGTGGTGATCGGCCATTCGATGGGTGCCCTGCACGGCTGGATGTTCGCCGCCGCTTATCCGAGTCGGGTCAGCGGGCTGGTCGTCGAAGACATGGCACCGGATTTCGGCGGCCGCACGGCCGACGACTGGGCAGCAACGATCGCCGGCTGGCCGCGCTTCGCCACCGCGGCCGATGTGCTGGACTTCTTCGGTCCGATCGCCGGACCGTACTTTCTGGCCGCGCTGCGACCTACCGCGGACGGCTACCGATTACACGGCCCGTTGGCGACCTTCGTCGCGATCGCAGCGGAATGGGGTACCCGGGATTTCTGGCCCCAATGGGCCGCGGTCCGTTGTCCGGCCCTGCTGATCGAGGCCGAACACACCGTCACGCCGACCGGACAGATGCAACGGATGGCGGCCCGCCCGGCCACCGACTACGTACGGGTCGTGGGCGCCGGGCACCTCGTACACGACGAACGCCCGGCCGAGTATCGCGCGGCGGTCGGGGCATTCCTGGATCGGCTCGGCCGCAGATCGTCATCACGTTCCCGGATACCGGGCGCCGACCAGCAGTAATGCCGAGCCGAGCAGCGGTGCGATCGTGCGGACATGATTCCACGCGGTCCACGAGTCGGCGTAGCGCTGCCACTCTCGCGCGGCGTCGGCCGCGGTGAGCATCCCCGGGTCGATCACGGCCAGCGCATTGTTCAACGGGACGTTGAACGCGATCGTGACCACGGCCGCGACCGAGATCAGGATCGCGCCCGCCAGCAGGTATCCGCTGCCCGGCTCGGACGCCTCGGCGAGCGGCGCGTACGCCGACCACCGAGGCGAGCAGTGTCGAGCCGAAGAGCAGTATCAGCAGTGCCGCATTCCGTTCGGCTTCGGCGTTGATTCCGCGCATCGCCGTGATTGCCGCGGCCGGTCCGGTTCGGTCCAGGCCACGCAGCACGAACGAGGAGAAGGCGTAGAACAGGCCCCCGACGGCGGCGCCGCAGATGACCGTTGCGGTGACGAGCGTCGTCGGGTGGTCGTTCATGCGATCTATTCGACCGCGTCCCGACCGGACGAACCATCGTCGAGGATCCGGGATATCTGTTCGTTCGTCCGAGAGGTGGTCGGCAACCGGAATCGACCGTTCCCGGCCGGTTCGATCAACCCGTCCTGCAGCAGCGAATCGAGTGCCCGATTCCGCTGCCCGGGATCGTTCGGCCAGACCAGGTCCAGTCGGTTCCGCTCGACCGGATCCGGGTCGTCCCGCAATACCGCCAGCAGCAGTCCACGTACCTGACGGTCGGTGCCGGCGTAGCGCTGGGCGCGCCGCTTCGGGCCGGACGCTGTCGGTTTGCCAGCGGACCGCCATGCGCACCGGGTCAGCGGGCACCGCGCGCACGCGGGATTGCGGGCGGTGCAGACGGTGGCGCCCAACTCCATCAGCGCGGCGGAAAAGACCGCGGCTGTGGGTGGGTCGGCCGGTAACAGCACCTCGACGTCCGCCAGGTCACGTCGCGCCGCCGGCGCCGCGTCGGCCCGGCCGTGCACGGCACGGGCGATCACCCGGCGGACGTTGGTGTCGACCACCGGTACCCGCCGCCCGTAGGCGAAGCAGGCGACCGCCCGGGCGGTGTAGTCGCCGATCCCGGGCAGGGTGAGCAGCACGTCCACCTCGGCCGGTACCCGGTCGGCGTGCTCGGTCGCCAGGATCTCGGCGCACTCGTGCAGCCGCAGCGCTCGTCGCGGGTAGCCCAGCCGGCCCCACGCCCGTAATACTTCGGCCGGCGTACTCGCGGCCATCGCCGACGGCCGCGGCCACTGCGTTACCCACTCGGCCCAGATCGGGGCCACTCGGGCGACCGGGGTCTGCTGCAGCATCACCTCGCTGAGCAGGATCGGCCAGCCGGCGGTGCCCGGCGCGCGCCACGGCAGGTCCCGGGCGTTGCGGCGGTACCAGTCCGTCAGCGTGACGATATCCACATCGGCGTCCACATCCGCACGGTAGCCAGCCGCCGCGATGGACAATGAACCCATGCCGAACTCGAACCCGATCAGTGCTTGGAAGTCGCTGCGCGAGGGGAACGCGCGTTTCGTGAGCGGCGAGCAGGTCCATCCCAGCCAGGGCGTCGCCGACCGCGCCATGCTGGTCGGTGGGCAGCATCCGACCGCTGTGCTGTTCGGTTGCGGTGATTCCCGCGTGGCGGCCGAACTGATCTTCGATCAGGGTTTGGGCGACATGTTCGTGGTCCGAACGGCCGGTCACGTCGTGGATTCGTCGGTGCTGGGCTCGATCGAGTACGCCGTCGGCATCCTCGACACGCCGTTGATCGTGGTGTTGGGACACGATGGATGCGGTGCGGTGCGTGCGACCCTGGACGCGCTGGACGACGGCGATGTCCCGGGTGGCTTCGTTCGGAGCATCGTGGAGCGAGTGATGCCGTCGGTGCTGATGGGACGCAGTGAGGGCCTGCAGACCGTCGACGAACTGGAAGCCCGGCACGTGATCGAGACGGCGCGGCTGTTGGTGCAGCGCTCGCAGGTGATCAATGAGCGGGTTGCCGCCGGCCGGTGCGCGATCGCCTGTGTCACCTACACCCTGTCCGACGGTCGGATCCGTGTCCAAGAGATCATCGGAAACCTCGGTGAAGCGGTCTGAGTCTGACACTTAAAACCGACACGCCGGTCCGAGGTCAGCCGCAGTCACCAGCTCTGGGCCTAACGTGAAAGCGTGTTGGAACCAAGCGGACCGTTGCCGCGGGAGATCTACTGGCGGCGGCGCGTAGCGGCAGTCGCTGCGGCGGTCGCGGTTTTGTTGCTTTCGTTTTGGGCGTACTCGAGCGTAAGTCGGGACAACGACTCGTCGGGCGACGCGGCTGCTGCTGGATCGAACTCCAGCAGCACTTTCCCGTCGGCGCCGCCCGGCGCTGCGGGTACCGGAGGCGGTGTTCAGACCGGAGGTAACTCCGGTGGTGACGGCGGCTCGGGTGCCGGCGGCTCCGGAGTGTCCGGTGGTGGAACCGGTGGCCCGGTCACCGGTGGCGGTACCGGCGGTGGTTCGTCGAGCGGCGGATCATCCGGTGGCGGTTCTTCGTCCGGTGGCGGCACCGGCACCGTCACCGGGGGCGGCACCGGGGGCTCGTCGTCCGGCGGCGGCTCGTCCGCCGGTGGTGGCCACAACGGGAGCTTCCCGCTGAATCAGGCTTCCGCGTCGACCGGGACACAGTGTCCGGACACCTCGCTCGCGGTCAAGGCCACCATCGAGCAGCCGACCTTCCAGTCCGGTGACGAGCCGGTGTTCGGGGTCGTGATCACGAACATCTCGACCACGTCCTGCTCTCGCGACCTCGGTGCGGGCCTGCTGCAAGTGCTGGTCTACAGCTTGGACGGGCAGCAGCGGTTGTGGTCGAACTCGGACTGCTTCCCCTCGACGACGTCGGACATTCGCACGCTCGGCCCCGGCCAGCAGGCAGCGTTCACGGTCACCTGGTCGGCCGCGACATCGAAGCCGAACTGCGAGGGTGAGCGCACACCGGTCTCCGCCGGCGCCTACACCGTGGTCGCTCAGCTCGGTGCGCTGCGCAGCACACCGGAACCGTTCAACATCGCCTGATCTCCGAACATGAGCATCTCCGGGCCGGTCAGTCGAACGGCCCGGAGATGCTTGCTTCGGCAAGCCGCGACAATGCCTCGCGGATCGGACGGGCCCAGGTGGTGCCGATCCCGGGCACGCGCTCCAGGTCGGCTGCGGTCGCCGCGAGCAAGCCCTGGAGTGTGCCGAAAGCGGTTACCAGGTCGTGAATCCGGCTGAACTGTAGCTGCGGAACCCGGGTCAGCACCCGGTAACCGCGCGGGGTCATCGACAGCTCCAGGCCCTCGATGGTGGCCGGATAGCCGAGGATGGCGGCGATGGTGGTCAGATCCAGCAGATCGACGTCGGAGGCATCCTCGAGTGCCAGCAGTGCTGAGTTCACGGCAATCGTGGTCGGCGCGGCGGGGGCTGCGAGGTAATCCCGGACGATCAGCTTGCGCGCATGCTCGTTGTCGCCGACCAGTTCCTCCAGCTGCAACGCCAGTTGGCGGCCGTCGGTGCCGAGTTCGAGCACGTCCTCGTCGATCTCGGTAGAGATCCGGCGGACCATTTCGAGTCGCTGCACCACGGTGGCGGCGTCGCGCAGGGTCACACTGTCCTCGATCTCGACGATCGACAGCTGCCGGGTGACCGCATCCAGCCGCGCCTTGTATCGCTCCAGGGTGGCCACCGCCTGGTTGGCCCGGGAAAGAATGGTCGGCGAGCCGGCCAGTACGTGCCGCTGGCCGCCCACGTAGACGCTGACGATGCTCATCGACTGACTGACCGAGACAACCGGATACCCGGTTTCGATCGCGGTCCGTTCCGCTGCCCGGTGCCGTGTGCCCGATTCCACCGTCGGGATGGATGGGTCCGGGACCAGCTGGACGTTGGCCCGGACGATCCGCTTCCCGTCGGTCGAGAGCACGACGGCGCCATCCATCTTGGACAGCTCACGCAGCCGGGTCGGCGCAAACTCGACATCGAGCTCGAAGCCGCCGTCGCAGAGTCGTTCGACCTGCTCATCGTGCCCGAGCACGATCAAACCACCGGTCCGGCCGCGGAGGATTCGCTCCAGCCCTTCGCGCAGTTCGGTGCCCGGGGCCAGCCGAGCGACCGCCGACCGCACGGTCGCCGGCATCGGATCTTGCATCGCGTGAACTCCGTTCCCCCGCATCCCTCGGGTGGTCAGCCTACTCAGCGGCGCTGCACGACAGCTATCGCGTCGGCGACGGTCGAAATCTCGGTCACACGTATCCCGGCGGGTACCGGTCCGGGATTCGGCGGGACCAACGCGTGCTCGAAACCGAGTCGCTGTGCCTCGCTCAGCCGGCGACCCAGACCGGTCACCCGCCGCACTTCGCCGGCCAGACCTACTTCGCCCAAGGCGACCGTCGGGCGAATTTCGGTGTTCTGTGCCGCGGTGGCGATCGCGACCGCGAGGGCGAGATCGGCGGCCGGTTCGGTGACCCGCATGCCGCCGACCGTAGCCGCGTACACCTCGCGTTGACCGAGTGTGATCTTGCATCGGCTGTCCAGCACCGCAACCACCATCGCGACCCGGCTGGCGTCCAGGCCGCTGACCGACCGGCGGGGCATCGGCGCCTGGGTCGGCACCACCAGCGCCTGCAGTTCGCCGAGCAATGGGCGCTTGCCGTCCATCACCACGGTGATCGCAGTGCCGGCCACCGGCGCGGTGTGGTGGTGCAGGAACAGCCCGGAGGGATCCGACACGCCGACGATCCCGTCATCGCGCAGCTCGAAACAGCCCACCTCGTCGGCCGCGCCGAAGCGGTTCTTGATTCCGCGGACCAGCCGGAGGGTCGAATGTCGGTCACCCTCGAAGTGCAGGACCACGTCCACCAGGTGCTCCAACGACCGCGGCCCGGCGACCGCGCCGTCCTTCGTCACATGTCCGACGACCAGCACCGCGATCCCGGTGGCTTTGGCGAACGAGGTCAGCGCGGCGGTGACCGCCCGGACCTGGGTGACCCCGCCGCGCACGCCGTCGACGTCGGTCGCGTAGATCGTCTGTACCGAGTCGACGACCAGAAGCGACGGTCGGACCTGTTCGGCATGGCTCAGCACCACGGCCAGGTCGGACTCGGCTGCCAGATAGATCCGGTCGTGCAACGCGCCGGTCCGGTCCGCCCGCAGCCGGACCTGCTGGGCCGATTCCTCACCCGTGACGTAGAGCGCGCGATCGTCCGCGCTGCGTTGCGCCCAGCGGTGCACGACGTCGAGCAGCAGGGTGGATTTGCCGACGCCGGGCTCGCCGGCCAGAAGAACCACCGAGCCGGCCACGATGCCGCCGCCGAGTACCCGGTCCAGTTCGCTCGACCCGGTGGATTTTGCGACTGCCGTCCGGGCGTCGATCCGGGTGATCGCCGTTGCCGGAGTGCTGGTCAGCCGCAGCGCGAGACCGCTGGTGGCGGCACGGGGCGTCGGATCATCGGCGATCGAGCCCCAGGCAGCGCAGTCCGGGCACCGGCCGAGCCACTTGGCCGCCTCGTGCCCGCAGGCCGAACACTGGTAGACCGACTTCGGTTTTGCCACGCGGGCAGCCTAGGCCGAGCCACCGACACGACCGGTCCGGCGCGGCCGAGCAGTGCCGGCTAGTGGCCGCCGCCCTCGGCCGACTCGCCCGAGGCTGCCGAATCGTGCCGTTCCATTTCGGTCCCGGCGTCGATCGGTACCTGCATGTCGACACTGCCGGCCCGCTCGAACTCGAACGTCACCGGAACCACCAGGCCGGGCTGCAGATCGCTCTTCAGTCCGCTGATCTCCACCAGGATGGGCTCGGTGGCCGAATCCGCCGCCGTCGTCTCGTCTGCCGCCGCGGCCGTCTCGCTCGTCTCCGCCGGCTTCGCCGACTCGTCGGTAGCCGCCTCCGGGCCGGCCGCGACCAGAACTCGCTGCGGCGGGATCACGGCGCGACTCTGTGGGGTGATGGTCACGGTGCCGGCATCGCTGGAGATCTTGGTGATCTTGTCGGCCGCTTCGGCGCTGTCGTTGACCGCGGCGAAGGCCAGCGCTGCCTTGCCGCCCTTGGTGTTGGTGTAGGTGGCGGCGTCCGGAAACAGCACCCGGACGTTGCGCAATGCCACCGACCCCACGTTCGCGCTGGCGCCGTTCACCGCTGCGGCCTGTTCGGCGGTCTGCGACACCTGGCCGGCGCCGCAGCCGGTGAGGGTGAGAGCCGCGCCGACCGCAACGGCCCCTGCGGTGACGGCACGGCGATTGATCGCGCTCACGGCAGTCACGGTTTCCTCCATCGAGTCGTTCGCCCGCCGGGAATCCGGCTGCGGTCCACTAGGGAGAGTAGTAGTTCCGCGCACGCGGTACGACCGAACCGTGCCGGGCTACCCGGAAAAGGTTCGATTCACACCTTTGCGCGGGGTGTTCGAGCAACCCTGAACAGCACGAATCCATGCCTCTGTCAAGTTTTCCGGTGATCCGAATTGGGGCCCCTGACCTGCGCACTTGATCCCACCGTTATCTGGTCGCGTGATACGATCAGGCCATCGAAAGGGGCACGGGACACATGATTTTCAAAGTCGGCGACACCGTCGTCTACCCCCATCACGGAGCGGCGCTGATCGAGGCAATCGAAACCCGAACGATCCGAGGCGAACAGAAAGAATACCTGGTTCTGAAGGTCGCCCAGGGCGACCTGACTGTTCGCGTTCCTGCCGAGAATGCCGAGTATGTCGGAGTTCGCGATGTGGTCGGACAGGAAGGCCTGGATCGGGTATTCCAGGTTCTTCGTGCGCCGCACACCGAAGAGCCGACCAACTGGTCGCGCCGATACAAGGCCAACCTGGAGAAGCTCGCTTCCGGTGATGTGAACAAGGTCGCCGAGGTCGTGCGTGACCTCTGGCGGCGCGAGCAGGATCGTGGCTTGTCGGCCGGCGAGAAGCGGATGCTCGCGAAGGCTCGGCAGATCCTGGTCGGTGAGCTGGCGCTGGCCGAGGGCACCGACGACGTGAAGGCCTCGACCATCTTGGACGAGGTTCTCGCAGCGGCGTCCTGAGTGGAGTTCGGTAACGACGGCGGCAACATGGTTGTCGCCGTCGTTCCAGCTGGGGGGCGTGGCGTGCGGTTGGGCGCCGAGTGCCCGAAGGCGCTGGTCCCGTTGGGCGGACGGCCGATGTTGCGCCTGACCGTAGACAGTTTGATCGAATCGGGGGAGATCGATCAAGTGGTGGTGGCTGTTCCCGCCGCAGAACGAGATGCGGTGACCGCCTGGCTTCCCGCCGCGGTCGAAGTTGTGGCCGGCGGTGCCGAGCGGATCGACTCGGTGCGTGCGGCCCTGGGTGCGGTCGAATCCGCCGAATACGTTCTCGTGCACGACGCCGCTCGTGCACTCACCCCGCCCGCCTTGATCGCCCGGATCGTCGCGGAGCTGCGGAACGGGTCCGACGCGGTGGTGCCGGTGCTCCCGCTCGTCGACACGGTGAAGGCGGTCGATCCGCTCGGACGGGTCGTCGGAACGCCGGATCGAGCGCGGTTGCGTGCCGTGCAGACGCCGCAGGGATTCCGTGCCGAGCTGTTGCGTCGGGCCTACGCCGCGGACGTCGGCGACGCCGTCGTGACCGACGACGCCGGTCTGGTCGAGCGGCTCGGCGTGCCGGTCCACACCGTCGACGGCGACCCGTTGGCATTCAAAATCACCACGCCGCTGGACCTTCGCCTGGCGCAGGCGCTGGTAGCCGGATGACCGGTGGATATCGCGTCGGTATCGGCACCGACGTCCATCCGATCGAGGCCGGTCGGCCGTGCTGGCTGGTCGGGTTGTTGTTCCCGGAGGCGGACGGGTGCGCCGGCCATTCCGACGGGGACGTCGGGGTGCACGCGCTGTGCGACGCCCTGCTGTCCGCGGCGGGACTCGGTGACGTCGGAGCGGTGTTCGGCACCGACCGCCCGGAGTGGGCCGGCGCGAGCGGCGTCACGATGCTCGCCGAGGTGCGGCGACTGGTCGATGCCGCCGGTTTCGAGATCGGGAATGCCGCAGTCCAGGTGATCGGGAACCGACCGCGGATCGGTCCGCGTCGGGCCGAGGCCGAGGCCGAGCTCGGTCGGGTGCTGAATGCGCCGGTATCGGTCTCGGCGACCACCACCGACGGTTTGGGACTGACCGGGCGCGGGGAGGGCGTGGCGGCGGTCGCCACCGCGCTCCTGGCCGATCGGCATCAGGCTGGATCGGACCGGTCGGTCGGGGGGTAGGATCGCCCGTCGTGACGCTGCGACTATTCGACACCGGGACGCGAACCGTCCGGGAATTCGCGCCGTTGGTGCCCGGTCACGCGTCGATCTACCTGTGCGGCGCAACCGTACAGGGCAGTCCGCACATCGGGCATCTGCGCAGCGGCATCGCTTTCGACATTTTGCGCCGCTGGCTGTCCGCGCACGACAACGACGTGGCCTTTGTGCGCAACGTCACCGACATCGACGACAAGATCCTGCACAAGGCCGCCGAAGCCGGCCGGCCGTGGTGGGAGTGGGCCGCGACCCACGAGCGGGCCTTCGACTCCGCCTACCGGTTGCTCGGCGTGCTCCCGCCGTCGGTCGAGCCGCGAGCGACCGGACATGTCACCCAGATGGTCTGCCTGATCGAGCGGCTGATCGAGCGGGGGCATGCCTACCCGGCGGACGGCAACGTCTATTTCGACGTGTCGAGCGACCCGCAGTACGGCGTGCTGTCCGGGCACCGACTCGACGACGTGCATCAGGGTGAGAGCGTCGGCCTCGGCAAGCGGGATCCGCGCGACTTCACCCTGTGGAAGGCGGCGAAGCCGGGTGAACCGTCGTGGCCGACACCCTGGGGGCCAGGTCGGCCGGGTTGGCATGTGGAATGCACCGCGATGGCGGAGACCTATCTCGGCGCCGAGTTCGACATCCATTGCGGCGGCCTGGACCTGTTGTTCCCGCACCACGAGAACGAGCTTGCGCAGGCGCGCGGAGCGGGCGACGGTTTCGCCCGCTATTGGCTGCACAACGGCTGGGTGACCCTCTCCGGCGAGAAGATGTCCAAGTCGCTGGGCAACGTGGCGATGCTGCCGAGCGTGCTGCTGTCGGTCCGGCCGGTCGAGCTGCGGTTCTACCTGGGCAGTGCGCACTATCGCTCGATGTTGGAGTACTCAGCGGGGTCGTTGCAGGCCGCGGCCGCGTCGTACCGGGGTTTGGAGGCCTTCGTCCGGCGGGCCCGGGATCGGGCCGGCGACGTCCCGATCGGTAAGTGGACCGACGCGTTCGCCGAGGCGATGGACGACGACCTGGCAGTTCCGCGGGCGCTGGCGGAGATCCACCGGGTCGTCCACGAGGGAAACAGATCGTTGGAGAGCGGCCTGGTGGAAAGCGCCGACGCGCTGGCCGGCCAGGTTCGCGCGATGCTGGCTGTGCTCGGCGTCGATCCGTTGGATCCGCAATGGGACGACGCCGCGGACACGTCGTCGGCGGCGCTCGAGGCCTTGGACGTCGTGGTGCGCGCTGAACTGGAGCGTCGGGCCCAGGCCCGAGCGGACCGGAACTGGGCCGCCGCCGACGAGGTACGCGACCGGCTGGCCGCCGCGGGCATCTCGATCACCGATACGCCGGACGGCCCGAGGTGGGAACTCGATGGCCGGTAATTCGCATCGGCGCGGCGCGGTCCGCAAGACCGGCAGCAAGAAGGGGCAGGTGGTGGGCTCCGGCGGGCAACGCCGTCGGGCCCTGGAGGGCCGCGGTGCCACCCCGCCGGCCGAACAACGGGTAAACCATCCGGCGGCCAAGCGGGCGCGAGCTGCGGCCAAGGCCGGCAAGCCGAGCAAGCCGGCCCCGTCGCGTCGGCCCGACGACGGTCCCGAGTGGGTGCTCGGCCGCAACCCGACCGTGGAGTGCCTGCGAGCCGGGGTGCCGGCGACTGCGCTGTACGTAGCGGTGGGTACGGCGAACGACGAGCGGCTCACCGAGAGCGTGCAGCTGGCGGCGAACGCCGGCGTGGCGATCCTGGAGGTGCCGCGCGCCGAGCTGGATCGGTTGAGCGCCAACGGCCTGCATCAGGGCGTCGCGTTGCAGGTGCCGCCGTATCGGTACGCCTACCCGGACGACCTGCTGGCCCGGGCGCGTAGCGCCGGCGAGCCGGCGCTGCTGGTCGCGCTGGACAACATCACCGACCCGCGCAACCTCGGCGCCGTGGTGCGCTCGACCGCGGCGTTCGGCGGGCACGGGGTGCTGATCCCGCAGCGGCGCAGCGCGAGCGTGACGGCGGTGGCGTGGCGGACCAGCGCCGGCGCGGCGGCTCGGCTACCGGTGGCGCGAGCGACCAACCTGACCCGTACCCTGCGGGATTGGGCGGCGGCCGGACCGCAGGTGGTCGGTTTGGACGCCGGCGGCGACACCGCGCTCGACGACTTCGACGGCACCGGGCCCACGGTGGTGGTGGTGGGCTCCGAGGGCAAGGGCCTGTCCCGGCTGGTTCGGGAGCAGTGCGACCTCGTGCTCGGCATTCCGATGGCCGGCCCGGTGGAGTCGCTGAATGCCTCGGTCGCGGCCGGGGTGGTCCTGGCCGATATCGCCCGGCAGCGTCGCCGCGCCCGCTGACCGGGCGGTCGGTGGCTGCTGCGGGCACCGGGCCGCCGGTATATTCGGGATGTGACACTCGCCGGAACGGTCGAACATCCCCGCGCGACGACGGTTCTGGTGCTGGGCGTCGTCGGTTTGCTGTGTTGTGGGTTGTGCGGTCCGATCGCTTGGGTGTTGGGGCGCCGGACGCTCAACGAGATCGAGCGTTCCGGTGGCGCGTACGGCGGTAGCTCCCAAGTCAGAATCGGCTACGTCCTCGGCATCATCACCACGGTGTTCATGGTGTGCGCAGTTCTCCTCTGGTTGCTGCTGATCCTCGACAGCTTGCACTAGCACCGAACGAACAGCCGGGCGGTCAGGAGCCGATCGAGCCGGTTTGCTGCGGTCCGTCCCACGGCCCGGCGGGCCAGTTCGTCGTCACGCTGTCGTGCCAGTCGGGCATCCGGCGGTCCAGGTACGCCGCGACCCCTTCGCCGGCATCGGGCATCTGAGACAGGTGTCGGCGCAGGTCCTGCTCCAGTCGACCGACTGCGTCCGGGCTCATGTCCAGCGCTGCCCAGAGCAGCCGCTTGGACAGCGCGGTGGCCAGCGGTGCCGTGCCGGTCGCGATGTCGCGGGCGACGGCCAACGCGGTCGGCAACACTTCGTCGGCGGACAGGCTCAGGTTGGCCAGGCCGAGCGCCTGGGCTTCGGTGCCGTCGAACGATCGCCCGGTGAGCATCAGCTCGGCGGCCCGCGCGACCCCGATCAACCGCGGCAAGGTCCAGTGCACGTAGCCGTCGGCCAGCACCCCGCGCCGGGTTTGGACCAGGCCGTATATCGCGTCGTCGGCGACGTAGCGCAGGTCGCACTGCAGGGCCAAGGCCAGCCCGAACCCGACCGCGTGGCCGTTGACCGCCGCGATCACCGGTTTGCGTACCCGCCACGGTGCCGGCTCGACGGTGATCGACACCGCCTTCGGGTCGGGCTTGCGACCACGGCCGGTCAGGTTGGTGCCGGCGCAGAAGGCGGGCGGCGTGCCGGTGATCACCACGGCCCGAACAGCATCTTCCAGGTCGCACCGGTGCAGGGCGCCGCCGAGCGCGTCGGCCATCGTCGGGGTCATGGCGTTCTGTTGCGCCGGGCGGTTCAGGGTGAGCAGGGCGACCCGGTCGGTGACGTCGACCTGCACTTCAGATGACATTTCGCTGGCTTCCCGAACTGGTATCGGCCGAGGATCTCACTGACGAATTCCGTCATCGTGGACCGTAGCCGGTTCGGGTCGGTCCGGTGGTCACGACCGGGTCGGTCGTCGCGCGGCAACCGCCCGGCAGGCCAGGTAGATCACGAACGAGATCGTGGTCACGAAGGTCGACACGGGGACACCCGGCGCCAGCGATGCCACGATTCCGCCGACCGCAGCCAGCTCGGCGAACAGCACCGCCAGCAAGGTCACCCGGACCGGGTCGGCGCTGACCTGAGCCGCGGCTGCGGCCGGGGTGATCAACAGGGCCAGGACCAGTAGCGCGCCGACGATCTGTACGCCGAGCGCCGCGGCGATCCCGACCAATACGGCGAACACGATGGACAATGCCCGGACCGGGACCCCACGCGCCGCCGCCACCTCCGGGTCCGCACTGGCGAACAGCAACGGCCGATACACCACCGCGAGCACCGCCAGCACCGTGACCGAGCAGGCCGCGAGCAGGCCGAGCCCGCTGCTGCCGACCCCGACGATCTGCCCGACCAAGAGCGCGAAGCTGGTGCCGGTTCGACCCGGATAGAGCCAGATGAACAGCACCGACAGGCCCAGACCGAAGGACAGCAGCACGCCGATCACCGAGTCGCGTTCCCGCGCGCGGCCGCCGAGCAGACCGAACAGCACCGCCGCCACGACCGAACCGACGATCGCGCCCAGCCCGACACTGATCCCGGCAAGTAGTGCCGCCGACGCCCCGGTCAGGGCGAGTTCGCTGGTCCCGTGCACCGCGAACGACATCTGCCGGCTGACGATCAGCGGGCCGAGCACGCCGGCCAGGACACCCAGGATCGCGGCGGCGAGCAACGCCTGTTGGACGAATCCGTAGGACAGCAGGTGGGCGGTGGTGCCGAAGTCGAAGAGCTTGCCCAGTGCGCCGGACAGTCGCTCGTTCATCGCTGCTCCGGGCCGGGATGATGGCCGCCCACCGAACCGAGCGCATCGACGGCGTCGCCGGTGCCGACCACGATCAGCCGGCCCCGCACCCGCAACACGTCCACGTCGGTGTGGTAGAGCTCGGACAGCACCGTCGAGGTCATCACCTGCTCCGGCGGACCGATCCGGAACCGGCCGTCCACCAGGTACAACACCCGGTCCACCAGCGGCAGGATCGGGTTGATCTCGTGGGTGACGAACAACACCGCGGTGTCGTGTTCGCGCCGCCGACGTTCGATCAGGTTCGCGACCAACTGCTGGTTGGCCAGATCCAGGCTCAGCAGCGGCTCGTCGCAGAGCAGCAGGGCGGGGTCACCGGCCAGTGCCTGGGCCACCCGCAGTCGTTGCTGTTCGCCGCCGGACAGCGAGCCGAGCCGGGTGCTGGCGAACCGCTCCGCGCCGACCTGGGCGATCGCCGCGGCGATCCGTGCGTCGCGTCGCGAGCGGTGCCGCAGGCCGACGCCCCAGCGGTGCCCGTCGACCCCGAGACCGACCAGGTCGACGCCGCGCAGGGGAACCCCGGGATCGACCGGCTGTTGCTGGGGGATGTAACCGATGCGTGGGTTGCCCACGCGAACCGGTGCGCCGGTGATCGTCGCGCTTCCGGCGTCGAGTGGTACGCGGCCGAGCAGGACGTTCAGCAGTGAGGTCTTGCCGGAGCCGTTCGGGCCGAGCACGGCGACGAACTCGCCGGGGCGGACCGCCAGGTCCAGGCCGGACCAGAGTGTCCGGCCGCCGCGGCTCAGCTGCGCACCGGACAGGGTGACCGCAGGTTCCGGGTTTGTCGGTCCCGGGCTGGTCGATTCGGGGGTCATCGCAGCGCGTCCGCGAGCGCTTGTGCGGTGCGGACCTGCCAGTCGATGAACTCGGTCCCGGCCGGCAGCGTCTCACTGACCTCCACCACCCGCACCCCGGCCCGGGTCGCGGTGTCCCGCAGGCTTCGGGTGCGACTGTCGGTGGTCTGCGTGTTGTCGATCAGCGCGCGAACTTGCTTCTGCGACAACAAGTCCTGGACGGCAGCGAGTGCGGCCGGCGGCGGATCGGTCTCGGTCTCGATCGCGTTCTCGAACTCGGCCGGAGTGCGGTCGTCGACCTTCGCGGCCACCAGGAGGTAATGCGATACCGGCTCGGTCTGGGCTACCGGTGCGCCGGGATGTTCCCGGGCGATCCGGTCGGTGACCGCCCGGACCGTGTCGAGTTGCCGGTCGAAGTCGGTCGCTCGGTCGGCGTAGTAGTCGCGTCGGCTCGGGTCGAGCCGGCCCAGCTCGGTCGCGATCGCGTCGGCTACCGCGGCCACCGTCGCCGGGTCGTACCAGACGTGTTCGTTGGTGTCGGCGCGATCGTGCCGCAGCTCGAACGCGTTCACCACCTGCCGAGCAGGGTCGTTCTCGGCGGCCAGAATCGTCGGCACGAATGGGTCGTAGTCACCGCCGTTGTAAACCACCAGGGCGGCATCGGCCACCGTCGCCGCGTCGGCCGGGGTCGGCTCGAACGAGTGCGGGTCCGCTGTGGGGTCGCTGATGATCGACCGGACCTGCACCCCGGAACCGCCGACCGCTGCGGCGACGCCGGCCCACACATCCGTCGTGGTCACCACGTCGAGCCGGTCCGATTCGGGTTCGCCGGATCCGCAACCGCCGAGGGTGAGCGCGACGAGCGTGGCGGCGACGAGCGTAACGGCGGGACGCGCGGTAGCTCCGGTCACGAGGTCGACCTCCAAAGTGCAAACGAAAATCGTTTCCACTTATCCTAGCGTCACCCGTCGCCGGAGCAGAGCTGGGTCAGAGCTGGGTCAACCGGTCGGCGAGGGTGCCGCGGACCGCAGCCGGCACCTTCGGCGCGAACTGGCGCAGATAGCTTTCGATCCATACCGGGTCCCCGGCCAGGAACGGAAAGTCGTTGGCGACCATGTTCCGGATCGCAATCATCGCGATCGGCGCATCCAGCGGTCGGAAATCGGGGTTCCACAAGCCTGGCTCCGTGCAGCCGGGATAGAACTGTCCGATCATCAATCCGGCCTCGACGAACTCGGATTTGAGGCGCCGTTGCACCTCGTCGATGATCGAATAGTCGCGCACATCCGGGAACAGGATCAGCTGCGCCTTCAACAGCGCGGCCGCGCCTTCGGTCGGTGGCGTCGCCGTGAACACCGCGATCAGCGTTCGTAGCCGGACGCAGACGCCGTCGATATCCGGGCTTGCGCCGACTACCCAGTCGGCAGTGATCAGATTGTTGCTGATCGCGGCCGGAACGAACGGGCAGACCGGCCCGGCCCGGCCCAGGTCCGGATGCGGTTGCGCCAGATGCCGGCTCACCCAACGTTGCACCTGGTCGAGCACGTCACGGTCGGGCCAGGGCTGGGTGAGGCTGTACAACGAGGGTAGCTGCGGTCGATCGGCGGTGAGCCCCGCGTCGAGATTGGAGTCCCGGCCGGACCTACGCCGTTGCGGCGCCGGCCGCTCGCGTCGTTCCAGGTAGGCGAGCTCCAGCAGGTCGTCGGCGGTCGCCGTCGTCGCTGCCGCTACCGCGACGCCGATCGAGACCCCGATGGACTGGGTGCCGGTGCCGACCGCGAACGGCGCCTCCATCGCGGTGGCGAAGACGATCGCCAGCGCTTCCAGGCTGATGCTGACATTGCCCGCGGAAATCTGCAGCGCGGCGAACTCGTCGCCACGGACCCGGAAGAGCTCGAATCCCGCGTTCAGTGCGGCCTGCCGCAATCGCTGGGCAACGTCGATCAGCACCCGGTCGCCGGCCGAGTGGCCCAGCGTGTCGTTGATCACTTTCAAGTTCTCGTCGAGATCGATCAGGCAGAGGCCGACCATCATTTCGGCGTCGCCCCCATCGGCCGCGCGAGCCAGTATGGTGGAGAGCTGACGCCGGTCGGGCAAGCTGGTCAGTTCGTCGATGAATTTCACCCGCTGCCCGTCCATGACTGGTGAGTGTAGATCGACAAGGTGCAATGTCGATCGATGGTGCCCGGCAAAGGTCGACCGCTCGAGTTACCGTATGGCGGCCGAGAAAGTTTGCAGGGTAGTTGGACCGTCCATCGTCCGTTCGGATCGAGGGGGTTGTGCTGCGCGACGTACCGACGCTGGCGATCGTCCATGAAGTGGACTCGATTTCGCTGCTGCACCTGGCCCGGATCTACTCCGGTTGGATGGACATCGTCTGGGCGGTGGACGACGCTCGGCTCACGGCAGCCGATCGACGCCAGCTCGGCCGCTTCGGCCGGGTATGCGATATCGGTGGTTCCGTCCACGAAGCCGCAGCCGTGCTGGCATCGGCCGGCGTGGACGGAGTGACCACGTTCGCCGACGCACAGTTGGTCCGTACGGCGGAGATCGCCGAGATCTTGCGGTTACCCGGTAATCCACCCGAGGTGGCGAACCGGCTGGTCGACAAGGGCGAGCAACGGCGGGCGTTGGCCGCGGCGGGTGTCCCGGTGCCCGAGTTCGTCGAGCTCGGCGTCGCCACCGAGCCGACGTCGTTCGACGCTGTGCGGTACCCGGCGGTGCTGAAGCCGACGGTGGGTGCCGGGGGCCGGACCACGTTCGCCGCTCCGGACGCGGGTGCAGCCGCGTGGCAGCTCGCTGCGTTGCGCGCGGCCGGCGACCTCCGCCCGATGATCTTGGAAGAGTGTCTCGGTGAGTACCCGCCCGGGCAGCGCGGCGAGTACGGCGACTATGTCTCGGTCGAGTCGGTGGTCGGCGCCGGCGTGGTGCACACCGTTCAGGTGGTCGGACGGATGCCGCTGGCCGCCGAGTTCCGCGAGACCGGGGCGTTTGCACCGGCCGGACTCTGCCCCGAGCGGTCGGCGGAGCTGGCCGCGACCGTAGCGGATGCGGCGGCGGCGCTCGGTATCCGGACCGGCTGCCTGCATACCGAGATCAAGCTGACCGCGGACGGCCCTCGCATCATCGAGGTGAACGGCCGGATCGGGGGCGGCGGTGTTCCGGGCATCGTCGCCGACACCACCGGCGTGTCGCTGTACCGCTGTGCGGCGCTGGCCGCGGTGGGCGCCGAGATCGAGCCCGAACTCGACCAGCGCGGCCCGCGCAACGGGGTGTCGTTCGCGATCGCGCTGCAGCCGCCGCTGGATACCCCGGTTGCGCTGACGCCGGGCTGGTCGGAGGTACTGCACGGGATCGACGGTGTACGACAGATCGATGTGCGCGCCGAACAGGCCACGGTCGGCCACGGCGAGGGATCCTACGGCTACCTGGTCATGCTGGCCGGCCTCGCCGAGAGCCCGGAGCGGATGCTGGAGGCGTACCGCACGCTCTACTCGGTGATGCGGCCACTGGCGAACGCGCAGTAGCGCCGGCGCGACTGCTAGCCGGCGCTCAACAACTGGGCGCACCGCAGCAGCCCCAGATGGCTGTAGGCCTGCGGATGGTTGCCCAGCGACCGCTCCGCGACCGGGTCGTACTCTTCGCTCAACAGCCCGGTCGGACCCGCCGCGTGCACCAACTGATCGAACAGGGCCTCGGCATCGGATCGCCGGCCGACCAGCAGATATGCCTCGACCAGCCACGCCGCGCACAGGTGGAATCCGCCTTCACCGCCCGGCAACCCGTCGTCGTGGTGGTACCGGTACACCGTCGAACCGCTGCGGAGGTCGGCCTCGGTGGCGAGGACGGTCGCCGCAAACCGCGGGTCGGCCGGATCGACCAGTCCGGACAATCCGATGTGCAGCGACGCTGCGTCCAGGTCGGTGCCGTCGTAGGCGGCCGTGAACGACTGCACCTCGTCGTTCCAGCCGTTGGTGAGTACGTCGTCGGCGATCGTGGTGCGCAGTTGCGGCCACGCGGGGTCGACCTCCCGCTCGTATCGCTGCGCCAGGTCGGTCGCCCGGTCGACGGTCAGCCAGCCCATCACCTTGGAGTAGACGTGGTGCCGCGGGTTGCCGCGGATCTCCCAGATTCCGTGGTCCGGCTCGTGCCAGCGCCGGGTGACCGCAGCGACCATGGCACAGACCAACTCCCAATCCCGATCGGGCAGTGGGTCGGGCATGCCGCGGTCGGCTCGGGCCCGCGCCAGCAGGTGGATCAGATCGACGATCGGGCCGAACACATCCAGCTGCACCTGCATGTTCGCGGCGTTGCCCACCCGCACCGGGCGGGACCCGGCGTAGCCGGGTAGCGAGTCGATCACGGCTTCGGGCGGCAGGCCACCGCCGTAGAGGGTGTAGAGCGGGTGCAGCCATTCCGGTCCGGACAGCGTCGCCAACACGTCGTGCACCCAGCCCAGGTAGGCCTGTGCCTCGCCGAGGGAGCCCACCGAGACCAGCGCCGATGCGGTCAGCGCCGCGTCGCGCAACCAGCAGTAGCGATAGTCCCAGTTGCGCACCCCGCCGATGTCTTCGGGCAGCGACGTGGTGGCGGCGGCCAAGATCGATCCGGACGGTTGGTGCACCAGCCCGCGCAGGGTCAACGCGGAACGTTTCATCAGGTCGGGCTTGAGCGGCGGCAGGTGCAGGGTGCGGGTCCAGCTCGACCAGTAGGTTTCCGCCCGGTCCCGCCGGGCCGCCTCGTCGGTCGGCGAGGCGCCGAGATCGCCGGTGCCGCAGCGTAGTTCCAGGACGATCGGCCCGGTCGACGGGTCGACGACGGCGCGTGCGGTCTGGTGGGTTCCGTCGCTGACCACCGCCCAGGTGACGCCGGGCGAGCGGAGCACGAGCGGGTCGTTCGGCCCGTGCACCCGCAGACCCTCGGCCTCGGCTTCGATCTGTACCGGCACCTGGCCGAACTCGGGCCGCGGCGCGAACTCGACGATCGCCGGCGCCTCACCGGTGATCACCCGGGTGAGATCGGTCCGGTCCGGGGTGACGTCGTGCGGCAGGTAGTCGACCACTTGAAGCTTTGCCCAACGGGTTTCGACGGTCATCGTGCCGTCCAGATACCGCTGGGACAGCGGTAGCCCGGTCCGCTCCGGGCGGATCGAGAAGTGTCCCGCAGCCGGTCCGCCGAGCAGGTGCGCGAACATCGCGGCCGAGTCCGGTTCGGGGTGGCAGAACCAGGTGACCACGGCGTCGGGGGTCAGCAAGGCAACCGATCGGGGGCTGGCCAGCATGGTGCACCGCTCGATCGGCGGGGCGCTCGCCCCGGCCAGCCAGGTGCGGCGCTCTTCCAGGAGGAACGCCAGCGCGGCGGCCACCGACCCGGTGTCCGGAACGCGGAAGCCGGCGAGTGATGCGCCCTCGCCCACCTTCACCCCGATGTCCGGGCCTTGCAACCGGGCGAACGCTTTCTCGTCGGTGACGTCGTCGCCGAAGAAGATTGCTGCCGAGGCGCTCTCCTGGTGCCGGAGCAGATCCAGCGCGTAACCCTTGTCGGTCGGCACCACCGCCAGCTCGATCACCGCTTTGCCCTCGGTCACCTGCACCCCGACCCAGCTGGCGGCGCCGTGGCGGACGCGATCCAGCGCTTGGCGGCCTACTTCCGGGGTGGCATTACGCACGTGCAACGCGACGCTGGCCGGTTTCACCTCGACGGTCACCCCGGGATGGGTGGACGCCAGGTCGGTGAGCTCGGTGATGATCTCGTCGAGCAGCTGTTTGGCGTCGTTGTCGATCGCGTGCACGAATCCGAGGTCGAATTCGGAGCCGTGGCTGCCGACCAGATGCACCTCGACCGGTAGCCGGGAGAGCACCGCGAGGTCGCGGAGCGCCCGACCGGAGATCACCGCCGCGGTCGTCGCCGTCAGTCCGGCCAGCGCCCGCAACGCGCGCACCGATTCCGAATGGGGGTGGGCTTCGGCGGGGTCGGACACGATCGGCGCAATCGTGCCGTCGTAGTCCGAGGCCACGAGCAAGCGTGGGGTACGCGCGATCCGGGCAAGTTCACGACAGAGCTCGACAGGTAGATCTCCGGCAGTCACCCCGTCAAAATAGTGCGCGTCGCCGCTCGGCGCTTCAACGGGGGCAAGGTTATTCGCTCGAATCGCCGAGCAACAGATCAACCGCGAGGTCGAGACGTGCCGCGACGTCGCTGGGTGACGAACGGCGGGTGATCCAGGCGACCAGATTCGACAGCCAGACCTCACTGATCACCCGCGCAATGGCCAGCTGCCGTTCGGTGGGTTCTTCGTCGTCGCCGCGCATGGCCTGCGCGAACATTCGGTCCATGAATCGGCCGACCCGGTCCACCTCCGCTGCAGCCGACGCGTCGGCGAACATGAATGCCCTGGTCATCGCTTCGGTGAGGAGCGGGTCACGCTGCATCGACCGGGTGATCTGGCCGAGCAGGGTATGCATCCGCCGGTGCGGCGTGTCCCCCAGCGGGCCGCGGCGTTTGCTGTCGATCCGTTCGAACTCCCGGCCCAGGGCCGCAACCAGCAGATGCACTTTGGACGGGAAGTATCGATACAGGGTGCCGACCGCCACGTCGGCACGTTCGGCGACGGCCCGCATCTGCACCGCGTCGTAGCCCCCCTTGGAGGCCAGCGCCAATGTCGCGTCCAGGATCCGCCGCCGCCGTTTGCGCTGGGCCGACGAACTCAGATCGGAATCGGTGAGCGTGACGACGGTCGCCGGCAGGGTTACCGGTTCCTCTGCCGCGGTCGGGTTTCCGGCTGGGCTCGCGGGCGGGGTCATGGCGAATCCTGTTCTTGCATCGATACCGCAACTTGACTCTTGATCCAAGAATTCATTAGAACACGTTCTAGGCCATTTCGAATGGCCCGGAAAGGCGGCAGGTGCTGTGACGATTGCCACCGACGGGACAATTGCCACAACCGCGGAACAGTGTGCGGTTCAGCAATCGATCGCGGCCTGGGCGGGAGCGGCCGATCCGATCGGCACCCGGCGGGCCGACCCGGCTGCAGCCGCCGACAGCTGGCGGGTGAGCTGGCCGGCCCTCGCCGAGCTGGGTGTGTTCGGGGTCGCCGTGCCGGACGATTGCGGCGGCTTCGGCGGTTCCCTGCTCGACCTCGCCGTGATGCTGGAGCAGTGCGCCCGCGAACTGGCCGGTGGGCCGATCGCCGAGACCGCGCTGGCCGGACTGGCGGTCGCCCGCGGTGCGGCGGCGGCGCGGGGCTGGTGTGCCCCGATCGTGGCCGGCGAGTTGCCGTGTGCCGTTGTCGGGCAATCGGTATCCGGCCGCCGCGACGGCGATCGGATCGTGCTCGGCGGGTCGGCCGGTCCGGTGCGGGGTGCCGCCCCCGGGGTCGCACTCCTGGTGGCGGCCGAGCTGCCCGGGGAGCGGGTCTGGTGCCTGGTCGATGCCGGCGGGCTCGGCGTCGAGCTGGTGCCGGTCGAGCCGCTGGACCCGAGCTGCCCACTCGGCGAGGTCCGGTTCGCCGACACCCCGATCGGTGCCGATCGCATCCTCGGCCCACTTCCGGAGCTGGCCGATCTCGCTGTGCTGCTGGCAGTTTCCGAAGCAGCCGGGGTCGTCGGGTGGTGCTTGGATACCGCGGTCGCCTACGCCAAGGTGCGCGAGCAGTTCGGTCAGCCGATCGGAAAGTTCCAGGCGGTCAAACACCTCTGCGCCGGAATGCTCTGCCGGGTCGAGTCGATTCGGGCGGTCGCCTGGGATGCGGCGCTCGCCGCCGAGTCCGGTACCGAGCTGCCGATCGCTGCGGCGGTGGCGGCGTCGGTCACGTTCGCGGCGGCGGTCGAGGTTGCCAAGGATTGCATCCAGGTGCTCGGCGGGATCGGCTTCACCTGGGAACACGATGCGCACCTCTACCTGCGTCGGGTCGCCGCGATGCGACAGCTGTGCGGCGGAGCGGACCGCTGGCATACCCGGGTCGCCGAGTTGAGCCGCGCCGGCGCCCGGCGGACGGCCCGGATCGGCTACGCCGGCGACGCCGAGCTGCGGGCCGAGATCGCCGGTTGGGTCGCCGAGATCGCGGGCCGCCCGGCGGGCGAGCAGCGTGCTGCGCTGGTCGGCGCCGGACTGCTCGCGCCGCACTGGCCCACCCCGTACGGCCGGGATGCCGATCCGGCCGAGCAGTTGGTGATCGCCGAGGAACTGGATCGGGCCGGAATCGAGGTGCCGGACCTGGTGATCGGTGCCTGGGCGTTGCCGACGATCTTGGCGCACGGCAGCCCGGCGCAGGTCGAGCGGTTCGTCGGGCCCTCGCTGCGTGGCGAGCTGACCTGGTGTCAGCTGTTCAGCGAGCCGGAGGCGGGCTCGGATCTGGCGTCGTTGCGCACCACGGCAACCCGGGTCGAGGGCGGCTGGCGATTGTCGGGGCAGAAGGTGTGGACGTCGAAGGCATCCGACGCCGACTGGGGGATCTGCCTGGCTCGCACCGATCGTGCCGCGCCGAAACACCGCGGGATCACCTACTTCCTGGTCGACATGCGTTCGCCCGGCATCCGGGTGGTGCCACTGGTCGAGATCATCGGCGAGCCCCGGTTCAACGAGGTTTTTCTCGACGACGTACTCGTCCCCGACGAGTGCGTGGTCGGCGCGGTGAACGAAGGCTGGAAGCTGGCGAACACGACGCTGGCCAACGAGCGGGTGGCGATCGGCGGGACCCGGCTCGACGCGACCCTGGAGCGGTTGCTGACGACGGTGCCGGCAGCCGACGCGGTCGCATCCGCCCGGCTCGGCGCGCTGATCGCCACCGGTGTGGCCGGGTCGTTGCTCGGCTTGCGGGCGGCAGTCCGGCAGCTGGCCGGTGCCGGGCCGGGCGCGGAATCCAGCGTGCGCAAGTTGGTCGGGGTGCAGTACCGGCAGGACGTCGCCGAGTTCGCGTTCGAGCTGGCCGGCGCGGCCGGCGCCGCGGCCGGTCCGGACGGTCAGGAGTTCCTGCTCACCCGGTGCCTGTCGATCGCCGGCGGCACCACCCAGGTCCTGCGCACCGTCGCCGCCGAACGTATCCTCGGCCTCCCCCGCTGACCGCACCACTTTTACGTTCCCGCAACACTTTTCCGGACGTAAATCCGGTGCAATATCGCCGAAGTGGTGCGCCGGGCATGGCGACGGCGCTCGGCGCGGTGTGATACAACTGGAACACGTTCTAATCGGTGGGAGCGCCAGTGGACTTTGCCAGGGACGAGAGCCAGGCCGCGGTAGCCGAGGTTGCGGTGGAGCTGGTCCGACGCGCACCGGGCGCGGCACTGTGGCCGGCGCTGGTCGAGTCCGGGCTGCTGTCTGCACCGTTGCCGGCTCGTCTCGGTGGTGACGACCTCGGTCTGCTCGGCGTGTGCACCCTGCTCTACGAGCTGGCTCGGGGCGCGGCGGAGGTGCCGGCGCAGGCGACCCTCGGGTTGGGGGTGTTGCCGGTGCTGGCAACCGCCCGGCCCGAAGTAGCGGACGAGTTGCTTGCCGGGGTGGCGACCGGTGCGGTGCTGACCGCTGGGCTCCGGCAGCCGGGTGCCGGTGCACCCATCAGGGTCGAGACCGACGCCGCCCGCGGTCGGTTGTTCGGTCGCACGGTCGGCGTCCCGTACGCGGCACAGGCGGCTGCCATCCTGCTCCCGACCGATCTCGGCCTGGCCGTGGTGGGCCCGACCGACCAAGGCGTGTCATGCATTCCGACCCGGACCTCGGCCGGAACGCCGGAGGCCACGCTGGTGCTCGACGGTGCCCGGGCCCGACACCTGATCGAGGCCGATCCAGCCGTGCTGCATCGTTACCGGCTCGCCACCGTCGGCGCGGTCGCAGACGGCCTGCTGGCCGGCGCCATCGGGCTCACCGCCGGGCATGTGCGCACCCGACATCAGTTCGGTAAACCACTGGCTACCTTCCAGGCCGTGGCGCAGCAGATCGCCGATGTCTACGTGACCGGTCGCACGCTGCACGTCGGCGCGCAGTCGGCGGCATGGCGGTTGGCCGAGGGCTTGGATCCCGACGACGACCTGGCGGTGCTCGGGTATTGGATCGCCGCGGAGGTGCCACCGGCCCTGCGTATTTGTCACCACCTGCATGGCGGGATCGGGGTGGATGTGGACTATCCGCTGCATCGCTATTCGTCACAGGTGAAGGATCTCGTGCGGGGCCTCGGTGGTCCGAGCGCACGGCTGGCGGAAGTGGGGCGATCGGTGGGAGCGCGCTGATGTTCATCGACCTGACCGACGATCAGCGAGCGCTGCAACGCGAGCTACGGCAGTACTTCGCCGGCTTGGTCACCCCGGCCGAGGCGGCCGTGATGGCCACCGAGCGACATGGCCCGACCTACCGTGAGGTGATCCGGCGGATGGGTAAGGACGGCCGGCTCGGCGTGGGCTGGCCGGTCGAGTACGGCGGCCGCGGGTTCGGCCCGGTCGAGCAGGACATCTTCGTCAACGAGGCGGCCCGGGCGGACGTGCCGCTCCCGTCGGTGACGCTGCAGACCGTCGGGCCGACGCTGCAGACCTACGGCACCGACGAGCAGAAGGCCCGGTTTTTGCCGGCGATTCTGGCCGGCGAGGTGCATTTTGCGATCGGTTACAGCGAGCCGGAGGCGGGCACCGATCTGGCCGCCCTGACCACCACGGCGGTCCGGGACGGCGACCACTACATCGTCAACGGGCAAAAGACGTTCACCACCGGCGGGCACGACGCCGACTTCATCTGGCTGGCGGTCCGCACCGGCCCCGCGGACAGCCGGCATCGAGGTATTTCGATCCTGATCGTGGACACCGCCGACCCGGGGTTCAGCTGGACCCCGATCATCACCTGCGACGGCGCGCACCACGTGAACGCCACCTACTACAGCGATGTCCGGGTGCCGGCGAGCATGCTGGTCGGCACGGAGAACGAGGGCTGGCGGCTGATCACCACCCAGCTCAATCACGAGCGGGTGATGTTGGGTCCGGCCGGCCGGATCGGTGGAATCTACGATCGGCTGCGCCGTTGGGCGGCCGATCACGACCTGCTCGGCGAGCCGGACGTGGCGAACATCCTCGGCGAGATCCACGCGACCTTCCGGCTGAACGAGCTGCTCAACTGGCAGGTCGCCGCCACCGACGGGGCGGTCGACATCGCGGATGCGTCAGCGACCAAGGTCTTCGCCACCGAGCGGATCCAGCGGGTCGGACGCCTCGCCGAGGAGGTGGTCGGCCGCTACGGCGACCCGGCCGAGCCGGATACCGCTGCACTGCTGGAATGGCTGGACCGGCGGACCAAACAGAACGTCGTGATCACCTTCGGCGGTGGGGTGAACGAAGTGATGCGTGAACTGATCGCCACCGCCGGACTCGATCTGCCGAGGGTGCCCCGATGACTGAGACTATAAGCGCCGCAGAGCTGTTGGTCGAGTCCGAGCGGATCAAGGCGGACGGCCCGAGCAAGCCGCGCACCGCGCGGGACCCGGTGAACCAGCCGATGATCAACAACTGGGTGGAGGCGATCGGCGACGCCAACCCGATCTACGTCGACGATGCCGCGGCGCGCGCGGCCGGGCATCCGGGAATCGTCGCGCCGCCGGCGATGGCGCAGGTGTGGACCATGCCCGGGCTGCACGGCTCGCGGACCACCGACGACCCGCTCGGCCGGATCATCCGGCTGTTCGACGATGCCGGGTTCACCTCCATCGTCGCGACCAACTGCGACCAGACCTACCACCGCTACCTCCGCCTCGGTGAGCAGGTCACCCTGACCATCGAGTTGCAGAAGGTGGTGGGCCCCAAGCAGACCGCGCTCGGCATGGGCTGGTTCGTGACCACCCGCAATGTGTGGTCGGTCCGGAGCGACGGGGAAGGTTCCGTCGGCGAGCCGGTGGCCGAGATGCTGTTCCGGGTATTGAAGTTCGCGCCGGGGACGGCGCCGAAGCGGGAATCCGCAGCGGACGTGTCGCAGCTGGTGCGCCCGGCGATCTCCCGGGACACCGAGTTCTTCTGGGCCGGAACGAAGGTCGGCGAGCTACGGATCCAGCGCACCCCGGACGGGTTGCGCCATCCGCCGATCCCGGCCATCTGGCAGGACCGCTCGGCGCCGGTCGACTATCAGGTCGCGGCCGGTACCGGCACCGTGTTCAGCTTCGTGGTGCACCACGCGCCGAAAGTGCCCGGTCGCGCGCTGCCGTTCGTGGTAGCGCTGGTGGAACTGGACGAGGGGGTGCGGATGCTCGGTGAGTTGCGCGGGATCGATCCGGCCGACGTCGAGATCGGCCTGCCGGTGCGGGTCGACTACCTCGCCGTCGACGACGATGTGACGCTGCCCTTCTGGCGCCCCGCGATCCAGGAGCAGGCATGACGGCCGCCGCGGTGGGCGACAAGCTGCCCGAGCTGATCATCACCGCAGACCCGACCTTCGTTGTGTCGACCGCGTTGGCCACCAGGGACTTCCAGGACGTGCACCACGATCGGGACAAGGCGGTCGAGCGCGGCTCGAAAGACATCTTCGTCAACATCCTCACCGACACCGGGATCGTGCAACGCTTCGTCACCGACTGGGCCGGACCGACCGCGATGCTGCGCTCGATCTCGCTGCGGCTCGGCGTGCCCTGGTACGCCTACGACACGGTGACGCTCACCGGCGAGGTGACCGCCGTCGACGATGGGGTGGTCACCGTGGCGGTCACCGGTCGGGACTCGTTGGGCGACCACGTGATCGCGACCGTGGTGTACGCGGAAGGACAGTCGTGAGCAGCTCGGGAAATGCGGTGTTCTCCGGAAAGGCAGCGATCGTCGGGATCGGTGCCACCGACTACTCCAAGAATTCCGGCCGCACCGAGCTGCGGCTGGCCGCCGAGGCAGTGCAGGCGGCGCTGGCCGACGCCGGGTTGCGGCCGAGTGACGTGGACGGCATGACCACGTTCACCATGGACTCCAACTCCGAGGCCGCCGTGGCCCGGGCGACCGGTGTCCCGCAGCTGACGTTCTTCAGCCGGATCAATTTCGGTGGTGGGGCGGCGTGTGGCACGGTGCAGCACGCGGCGCTGGCCGTGGCCACCGGCATCGCCGACGTGGTCGTCGCCTACCGTGCGTTCAACGAGCGTTCTGAGACCCGGTTCGGCCAGTTCTCCACCGCGCTCGCCGGTGCGCCGACCTCGAACGGGGTGGACGCCTCGTGGTCCTACCCGCACGGGCTGGGCACTCCCGCGGCCCAGGTGGCGATGGTCGCCCGCCGGTATATGCATGTCACCGGCGCGACCAGTGCGGATTTCGGCCGGGTCGCGGTGGCCGACCGGCGGCATGCCGCGGTGAATCCGGCCGCGTTCTTCTACGGCAAGCCGATCACCCTGGCGGATCACCAGAACTCGCGGTGGATCGCCGAGCCGTTGCACCTGCTGGATTGCTGCCAGGAGTCCGACGGGGGTATCGCGCTGGTGATCACCTCGGCCGAGCGGGCCGCGGATCTACCCAACCGGCCCGCGTATGTGACTGCGGCGGCACAGGGTTCGGGTGCGGATCAGTACGTGATGACCAGCTACTACCGGGATGCACTGACCGGGCTGCCGGAGATGCGCCTGGTCGGCGAGCAGCTGTGGGCGCAGTCCGGCTTGGGTCCGTCCGATATCCAGACCGCGATCCTCTACGACCACTTCACCCCGTTCGTGCTGATGCAATTGGAAGAGCTCGGCTTCTGCGGCCCGGGCGAGGCGAAGGACTTCATCGCCGATGGCGCGATCGAGATCGACGGCCGGCTGCCGATCAACACCCACGGCGGCCAGCTCGGCGAGGCGTACATCCACGGGATGAACGGGATCGCCGAAGCTGTTCGGCAGATCCGCGGCACCTCGGTCAACCAAGTGAACGACGTGTCGAACGTGCTGGTCACCGCCGGTACTGGCGTGCCGACCTCCGGTCTGGTGCTCTCCGCATAGCGGGACTCGCCAGACGGTTCCGGTTCCCTGTTGGTGGGGGTGCGATGGCAGTCACAAGTGTCGACCTGGATCCGCGGCTCATCGAGCGAGCCAAGGCGCTCACCGGCGAGCGATCGAATCGGGCCGTCCTCGATCTCGCATTGCGTCGACTCATTGCCGCAAAACAGAAAGGCGCGATGATCGACGGTATCTCGGAGTTGACCGACCTCGGTCGTGAGATCGGGGCGCCGGTAGTTGTCCCGGACGAGCCTCGGGCGTTGTGACCGACTATCTGGTCGACAACTCGGTCTGGGCAAGGCTGGCCGCTGGTGACGCGGGCGTTGCAGCGCGGCTGCGGCGGATCGAGCGAGCTCCGGCCGACCTTTTCGTCACCTGCCCGCCCCAGGTGCTCGAGTTCTGCCACAGCGCCCGGACCCCTGAGGAGCATGCGGCTTACCGGGAGCGGATCTCCCTCGGGTTCCCGCTCGAGCGGGCACCCGACGAATCGCTCGTGCTGGATATCCAGGCGGCACTGCGGGGCGGTGGGCTGGTCCGTGCGGCCGACGCACCAAGACATTCTCATCGCCGGCTACGCCATCGTCAACGATGCCACTGTGCTTGCCGCGGATCGCGACTTCGGGCATATCGCTCGGGTCTCCGACCTACGGTGCGAGTACATCGCACCATCGCTGTGACCTGCCCTGACCCGAGCAGAAGTGCTGCAATCCGTTATCGGCTCACCACGCTCGAGCAGCTCTGCAGTGAAGGGCGCATTCAGCCCGGATTCGCCGTGCCGTCGAACACGAACTCCGCGACTCCGCCTAGGGGCGCAGAGGTCGGACCAACTGTGAACCAACTGTGCGGGTTGCGAGGATCGTGGCGAGCGTTCGTCCGGGGCGATCCGCCCGTGACTCGGTGTGCGTGACGGCGAACCCTGCCGCCTCGACCTTGGACGCCAGGAGGTCAAGCGGCCAGCAGTACGCCGTTGTGACCGCGTGCTCGAACGGTGCGAGTTCCGAGCCGGTAAAGAATCCGAGCACGAGGCCGCCGCGCGGACGGATACATCGCGCGAACTCGTCGAGCGGAGCGTCGATCTGCTTGGGATCGGTGTGAATGAGTGAGTACCACGCGAACACACCGCCGAGCGCGCCGTCACCAACACCCAAGGCTTCCGCTCGGCCGATCCGGTAGCGCTCGTCGGGATAGGTGGCCTGCGCGCTTTCGATGAACTCGGCTACCGGATCGAGCCCCTCGACGTCGACTCCGAGGCCGGCGAGGTAGTGCGTCCACTGGCCAGGGCCGCAACCCACGTCGAGCACACGCCCCTCGACGCTGTGCGCCCACCGCTGCACGAGCATCAAATCGGGCGCGGCTGCATTGTCGATGCGGCCGACCACATCGATGTACTCGCCCGCTCTGGCTCCGTAGGCGGCAAGGACGGACTCCAACGACACGACCCAACTATCTCCTCGGTGACCGAAACGATGCCGGATCGGCACGCCGACCCGCACGGTCTATCGCAAACGACCGTCTATGCGGGAGCCACGACGAGGCAGCGGCGGAGACCGTTGTCCCAAGGACACTCTCATCTGAACCCACCACGCAATGATGATGTATCGCAAGGGATCAGTTCCTTCGCAATCACTCTGGACGGGTTAGAACACCCAGGAACTCGTCGTTGACGAACAGGAGTTCCCGGCCCACTTTCCGGTCGCTCAAGAGCCCGGTGCCGACCAAGGCGTGCAGCCACGACGACGCGGTCTGACGCGAGACGTCGCAGCGATCGGCAACCGTGTTGATGCGGCAGTAGGGCTGCTCGAACAACACAGCCAGGAACCGCGCGTCACGCCCGCCTGTGGTGGCGGCGCGCGCCCGCTCGGCGATGTCGTCCTGGCATACCCGGATGGCGTCGATCCTGCGTGTCGTCGATGCCGCCGACACGCGAACCGCATCGAGCATGTACAGGATCCACTCGATCCAAGCGCCGTCGGCCGTCACCGCTCGCAGTAGTCGATAGTAGTCGTTCTTGCGGGCGATGATCGCCCGCGAGAGGTAGAGGATCGGGTCGTGCAGCAAGCCGGCTTCGATCAACATGAGGATGTTGATGACCCGTCCGGTTCGGCCGTTGCCGTCGTGGAACGGGTGGATGGCCTCGAACTGATAGTGGGCCAACGCTACGCGTACGAGCGGATCCAGATCGTCGTCGGCATGCACGAACCGCTCCCAGTCCGATAGCTTCCCGCGGATGAGGTCTGCGCCCTCCGGCGGGGCATAGATGATCCGTCGGGTGGCGGGATTGTAGATCCGCGTTCCGGGCACCGCGCGAATCGTCATGTCGCGACCCTGCAGGGTCGAGCAGACCTGAGCGGCTGTGGCCGCTGTGAGCGGCCGGTTCTTGATCGACTCCACTCCGGTGAACAGCGCGCTCCGGTATCGCAGTGCTTCCTTGGTTGCCTGGTCTCCTCCGCCGGAGTCGGCGTGCCTGAACAGCGCATCTGCTGTGGTCACGATGTTCTCGATCTCGGAGCTCGCCTGCGCCTCCAGCAGCGGGACGGCGTGAGTCAGGATGTTGGGATTGGGCAGTAGCCGACCGGCCTGGGCCAGAGTTGCCAGAGCTATACGGGCGTCGATGGTGGCCTTGAGTACCTGCCGGGGCTCGAGATCGATGTCTTTCGGCGGGAGCGGCGGCAGGGCGTTGAAGGGGATCTCAGGGTTCCACACGTGGTAACTCTTCCACCCTATCGGCAATACATGTTAAGAAATTCCAGAAAACCTAACACATTAACCGCTGGCGGTCCCCGAGGAGGAGTTACACGACGACGTCGGTGTCGAGCAGCAGTTCGTTCACCGGTACGGATCGAAGTCGTCGGGAAGCGTGTCGAAGTCCTCGTGCATCGCGCCCCTTCAGATCGGCCCAGATCTGCCGCTGGCCAGGAGCTGCCGGGGCTCGAACGAGCAGTGCGACCCGCTCGGGCCCGCGCCGGATCACGATCTCCTCGCCCGCCTCGACCCGCCGGAGCAACTGCGAGAGCTGGGTCTTTGCTTGCTGGACGGTGACCCCGTGCACATCGGGTCCACCCGGCCAGGCGGCGCGCGGCATCACCACCGCCGGGGTGAGGTCCCGACAACCCGCTCGTAACACCGAGGCAAGGGCGGATTAACGCGGTCTCGCGATAGTGGGCAACATGGCCAGTACTCCACGGTTCCTGCAAGGCGTGTTCGCGTTCAGCGGCTCCGGTCTCGCCAAGCCGGCGCCGATCGACCCGTCGATGACGTTCCGGGTGCCGTCGGGGCTGACCGCGCAGCCGCTCTACTTCCGCGGCGGCAACAGCTCCGACGAGCTGATCTGCGTGACCTTGTTGCGCGACGGCGAGCCGATGCGGCTGTTCCCGATGGGCGCGAAGACGTCGGTGAACGTGCCGCTGCGGGTGGTCGAGGACGTCGACCCGGACACCACGCTCGAACTCGTGCTATCCGCACCCGAGGGGACCAGCGGCGACGTGGTCATCGACTTCGGCATGGTGGTGTTCTGATGTCCGGCGCGAGCAAACAGCGGCTGGTGGTGGTCGGCAACGGCATGGCCGGCGCGCGGGCCGTCGAAGAAATTCTCGCGCGCGGGGGTCGCGAGCAATTCGACGTCACGATGATCGGCGACGAGCCGTACGGCAACTACAACCGGATCATGCTCAGCCACGTGCTCGCCGGCTCGGCCGCGCTCGACGACGACGAGTTGATGCTGAACCCGATGGCCTGGTACCGGGAGAACGGGGTGACGCTCTACGCCGGCGACCGCGCGGAGTCGATCGACCGGTTCGCCAAGACGGTGACCTGTGCGAGCGGGCGCACCCTGCAGTTCGACGCGCTGATCATCGCGACCGGCTCGAACACGTTCTTCCCCAACATGGATGGGCTGCGCGAGCCGGACGGTCGGCTGGCCCGGGGCGTCTTCGGGTTCCGCACGATCGCCGACACCAACGGCATGCTCCAGCTGGCCGCGACCCGCGACGACATGCGCGCGGTGGTGATCGGCGGCGGGCTGCTCGGTCTGGAGGCCGCCTACGGCCTGACGACGCAGGGTGTCGTAGTGGACGTCGTGCACTCGCCCGGCCACCTGATGAACCAGCAGCTCGACGAACGCGGCGGGCGGGTGCTCCGGAACAAGATCGAGGCGCTCGGCGTCGGCGTCCACACCAACCGGCGGACCACCGCCGTGCTGCGCGGAGACGACGGCACGGTGACCGGGGTCGGGTTCGCCGACGGCGAGTCGCTGCCGGCCGACATGATCGTGGTGACCGCCGGCATCCGGCCCAACGTCGAGCTGGCCCGCCGTGCCGGTCTGGTGGTCGAGCGGGGCATCGTGGTGGACGACCAGTTGCGCTGCGAGGACGAGGGATCCATCTTCGCGGTGGGGGAGTGCGTGCAGCACCGCAGCGAGGTCTACGGCCTGGTGGCCCCGCTCTGGGAGCAGGCGGTGGTGCTCGCCGACGTGCTGTCCGGTGCGAATCCGGATGCCGCGTATCACGGCTCACGTTTGACTACCAAGTTGAAGGTCGCCGGGGTGGATGTGGCGCAGATGGGCGTCAAGGGCCCCGAGCGCGACGACGACGAGTTCGTCCAGTTCTACGAACCGCGCAGCGGCATCTACAAATCGGTCGTGGTGCGGGACAACAAGCTGATCGGCGCGATACTGCTCGGCGACATCTCGAAGGCGAACTTCCTCACCCAGGCGTTCGACGAGAAGGTGCCGCTACCCGACGAGCGTATCTCGATGCTCTTCGACATGGGCACGCCCAGTGCGGAAACCGGTGCCGCCGAGCTGGCCGACGACGTGCAGGTCTGCAACTGCAACGGCGTGACCAAAGGCGACATCGTCGGTTGTGTGCGCGGCGGCTGCACCAGCGTCGCGCAGGTGTGCGCGGCGACCCGGGCCGGCAAGGGCTGCGGCTCGTGCAAGCAACTGGTCGCCGACATCGTCGAGTGCGCCGCCGGTGCCGCGTTGACCGTGGACGCCGCGGCCGACCGGTACGTCCCGGCGATCCCGCTGACCAAACCGGAGCTGATCGACGCGATCCGCCGACAGAACCTGCGCTCGGTGACCGAGGTGTTCGCCGCGCTCGCCCCCGCCGGGGAGGATGCGGCCGCAAAGATGCCGCTGGCCTCGTTGCTGCGGGTGATCTGGGGTGCGGACTGGAAACGCGAGCCCGGCGCGTTGTTCGTCAACGACCGGGTACATGCGAATATCCAACGGGACGGCACGTTTTCGGTAGTGCCGCAGATGCGTGGTGGGGTGACCTCGCCGGCGCAGTTGCGGCGGATCGCCGATGTCGCGGAGAAGTACGACATCCCGATGATCAAGGCGACCGGCGGGCAGCGGATCGACCTGCTCGGGGTGAAGAAGGAGGACCTGCCGAAGGTCTGGAAGGACCTCGACATGCCCTCCGGCTACGCCTACGGCAAGTCCTTCCGCACGGTGAAAACCTGTGTCGGCACCGACTATTGCCGGTTCGGACTCGGCGATTCGACCTCGCTGGGCATCGCGATCGAGACCCGCTACCAGGGTCTGGAGTGCCCGGCGAAACTGAAGCTGGCGGTCACCGGGTGTCCGCGCAACTGTGCCGAGGCGCTGTGCAAGGACTTCGGCGTGGTCGCGGTCGGCGACGACCGCTGGGAGATCTACGTGGGCGGCGCGGCCGGTGCGCACATCCGCAAGGGGGACCTGTTGGCGACGGTCGACTCGGCCGGCGAGGTGATCCGGTTGTGCGGCTTGTTCATCCAGTACTACCGGGAGCAGGCGAAGTGGCTCGAGCGGACCTATGCCTGGGTGCCTCGGGTGGGGATCGAGGAGTTGCAAGCCATCCTGCTCGACGATCGGGACGGCCTGGTCGCCGGGCTGCAGGAACGGATCGACGACGCGGTCGCCGGGTACGTCGATCCGTGGCTGGATCGGGACCAGCCGAAGTCGCCGGCCCAGTTCACTTCGGCGCTACCGCTGCTGCCGCTGCCGAAGGTGCCGGTCCGATGACCGCGGTCACGAACGGCACCGGGGTCCGGCTCGGTCCGGCGGCCGATCTGGTGCCCGGTGAGGGCCGGACCTACGCCGTCGGGAATGCCCAGGTTGCGGTGTTCCGGATGACCGACGGCACCCTGCGCGCCACCGACGCGGTCTGCCCGCACCGGGGTGGCCCGCTCGCCGATGGCCAGTTCGACCTCGGCCAGGTGGTCTGTCCGCTGCACCAGTACGCGTTCCGGTTCGCCGACGGCGGCTGCGCGGAGGCCGGGATGGACGCTGTGCGGGTGTACCGGGTCGCGGAGGTCGAGGAGAACGTGGTCGTCTGGGTGTGACGACGCGTACGGACGAGCCGGCGGCCGGTGAGATTGCAGCTTGTCGGCGCGCTCGGTTATGGTCGTGTGGATCGACCCCCTCCCAAGCCTCTCGACGATGCTCAAATGGGAGGGGCCTTTTATTGGGGGTCTGAGGTGCCTGTTGAAGCCGAGCCTGTCATGGAATGAGCAAGTCGACCTGCTGGTCCGACGCGGTCTGGCCATTGGCGATCGGGCCGCGTGCGCGCGGTTTCTTGCGGCGAACAACTACTATCGATTCTCCGGTTATATGCGCTACTTCCAGAACGCGCCACACCTCGGTGACAACAGCTTCCGGCCGCAAACTGCCTTCGACGACATCTACGCCGTCTACCAAGCCGACGAGGGGCTACGGTCGCTGCTCTACCAGCGTCTCGCCAGGGCTGAGATTCTGCTTCGTACCCACACTGCCTACGTGATCGCCAATGACGACGGGCCGTGCGGCCGGTATCTCGAAAAGGACTTCTACACCGAGGCCGCGAACTCGACGTCGACTGCCGAGTCGTGCTTGGCGGACATCGCGCGCAGCAAGGAGCGCCACATTTTGCGCTACATGTCGGCCGGACACGAGGCAGCCGACCTGCCCGTGTGGTCGGCGGTGGAGGCGTTCTCGTTCGGTACCTTGTCCAAGTGCATCGAGCGCGGCGGGCAAGGATCACTGTCGGATGCCGTCGCGACCAGCGTCGGGGTCGCGAAGGCCGGATTTCCTTACCGGGTCCGAGCGCTGGTCTACCTACGAAACCGCTGCGCGCATCACTGTCGTTTGTGGCACCACTCGGTCATCGACGCTGGTCCGACGCCGAACAATGTGCGCGTCAAGGCCAAGAAGCTTGCCGGGCAGTTCGAACCGCGTTCGGTGCTCGACGTCGTCGCGTCGCTGGACGACATCCTGGTGCGTGGGAGCGCGGCCGACCCGGTGCTACCGCAGTTGGTTCAGCAGCACGAGCGGACCTCGGCGTTCTGGCAGGGTTTGGCCAAGCCTGTCAGTCCGCGCGACTGCGGGGCATAGTGGTCCGACACGCCTTTGCCTCTTCCTTCAGAACCGAGGCCAGCGCGAACATCGGCTACGGACTGGCGGCGGCACGGCAGGACCTCGGCGTTTCGTCCAGCTCAATCTGTTGCCCGGGGGTGTCCCGTGCTGGCGGCTTTGAGCCACAAGGTGCGCCGATCGACATCGACGAGATACCAGATGCGGCCCGCGGCGGTGATTTCGTACTGCCACTGCTCCATCGGTTTTCCTCCGTGCGTTGCGGTCGCGAGCGAGCCCTCGAGTGGATGGTGCCGCGAGGGGCGACCCGGTCTCCGCGTTTCGAGCTCACGCAGCATCAGGCGCGGGCACGAAGCCGTGATCGCCGTCGGTTCTGCAGCGAGAACGGCTGCCAACTCCGGATCGGTGAGGGCTTCGGCAGTGTGTCGATGATCTGCACCACGGGCACCGGATTGTGGAGCGCTTCGGCGGCCCGCAGCGTCGCGACAAGTTCGACGACGAACTCCTGGACCTCTGCCCGGGAGAGGAACGCCACCCACGGGAACACCTCGGGCAGTACGTCGGTCACCAACTCGCGGGCTCGGGGATCGCGCTGCATCAGCGCCACGAACATTCGGGTGGTCACCGATGCCGCGGTGTGCTCGAGCTCGGCTCGTGCCGCAGTGTTCAACACCAGATCCTCCGCGTCCCGCCGGCGCACCAGGAGGGCCTGTGTCGGCGAGTGGCGCAGTCGTTCGACAGTCGCTTTTCCCTGCAACTGCAGTTCTGAAAAGGTCACCTCACCGACAGTCATATATTAAACTAGTTATAAAATCGCGGGCCGGCCGACGCAATTCGGGAATGCTGGTCCGGCGCTGATCGTCGAGCTGCGTCGCGGCTGGATCAGGCATCCGTTCGGTGACGGTTGGATTCAGCGATCCTGTCGCTGGCAGAGGTAAAGGCGCACCTGTCCGAGCTGGTGAGCCGGGTGAGTTCCCAGCACGAACGGGTCACCGTCACCGTGCACGGCAAGCCCTCGGCGGTACTCGTCGCGACCGACGACCTCGAGACGCTCGAGGAAACCATAGCGATCTTGTCCGACCCCGATACGGTCCGCCGCCTCGCCGCAGCAGACGCGGAACTTGCGCGCGGCGAGGGAGAGTCGGAAGCGGAACTGACTCGGGCGATGGACGAGCGACGCCGGCAACAGGCGTGAGAGGCGATCCGGCCCGGTACACGCTCAGCATCGCTCCCACAGCCCGGCGGCAGCTTGCGCAGCACCTCCCCGCTGCGATTGCATTCGCTGCGCACCAGTTCATCGTCGGTCCGCTGCTCGACAGTCCACAGCGAGTCGGCAAACGGCTGCGAGCTCCCCTCGACGATCGGCACAGTGCACGACGAGGCACCTATCGCGTCATCTACCGCATCGACGACGAGAAACGAATCGTGACGGTCCTCGACGTCGTGCACCGCCGGCAGGCCTACCGGACCGGCCGCTGAACGACGGCGCACGGCCTCGTCGCTGGGTCGGTCGCGTGCGATAGCACTACCACGGCGAAGTCGCCGCCCGCCGGGCGTAGATCGAAGGTGCTCGCATGCAGCTCGACCCGCAGCCCCGCGGTCACAGCGTCCGCCTCGAACTCGGCGAACGGGTAGACCCGGCTACCCGGGGCGCCGGCGGCGAGATGGAACCCGGCGAGGATCCGACCCTCCGATGCGAGCAGCGCCCCCAGCCGGTTCAGCGTCGCCCGCTCGGTGCCCTCGGCGAGCAGGATCAGCACGTTGCCCACCACGACGATGATGTCGTACTCGGCCGGACGGCCCGCGGCGCGCAGAAGTTCCGGCGTCAGTTCTGCCAGGTCCGCCTCGACGACCGTGAGATCCGGGTGGGTCTGCCGCGACTCGGCTGCCAGCACGGGATCTTTCTCCACCGCCGTCACCGCGTGTCCCCGAGCGGCCAGTGCCGCGCCGACCCGGCCCAAGCCGGAACCCGCGTCGAGAATGGTTGCGCCACGCGGTGCGAGCGCGTCGGCGAGCCGTGCCTCCCCGTCGATGTCCGCGCCGCGCGCGGTCAGTTCCGCGAAGCGCTGGCCGAACCGCTGCCGGGTCGCCGCGGGCAGCCGGTCCCATCGGGTCTCGTTCATGGTGCACCCTAGCTTTCGCCGAGCATCGGATCGTTGGTCGCACGAGGTCGGGTAGCAGCTATCGAACTCAGGACGCCGGGGTGAGGCGTGTCGATGACGACATCGGCTCGCATCATCAGTTCGGGTCGATCCAGCTCGGGAATCGGCGTGTTGCGCGCTGGTCGAGCCTGCCCGGGCTGCCCGATTCCCAGCGATCGCCATTGGGTGCCCAAGCTTTGAGGAACACGCCTACCCACCGCCCGCCGGCATCGATCAGGCAGCTTTCCTCGGCGCTGCCGGAGCAGATCGCCTCGACCAAACCGAGTGCGGGAACTGGCCGACTGCTGTCGCCGGCAACGTAATCGACGACCAGATCGAAACACCACCCGGTCTCGATTCGAGCGGCTTCATCGTCGAACCGGGTAATCCGGATTGTTGCTGATTCGTGACCGTGGCGGGGTGTTCGTGACGCCAAGGAGACCACTGATTCGTACAGGTAGGTCACCGCGTCGTACTTGACGGCCAGATCGCACAATCCGAGTACGAACTCGTCCCAACTGCCCTGCTCGCCCACCGCAGCACTCCTTGCTCAGCCACACGGATTGGTGGTCGTTCCCGAATGCTGCCATGCCGCGGAACCGGCGGAGCGACCCCCATAAACACCACTTCCTTTAGCGGCAGTTCTGTACTCGCCTGGCTGGCAGGGAAATTCGCCCTGAGATGTGTACTTCTGGGACGCCTTGGGGGCGACGACCGGATTCAAGCCCGGGGGCCGACGGCGAACCAGCTCCCATTCGTGTTCCGTTCGAGTCGAACCAGCACTTCCAGGGAGTCGATCGCTGCGGTGCAGAAGATTCTCCCTTTGCCCACGATCCAGCCGGGCGAACTGAACCGCCCCGGAGTGTCCGGAGACCTACGGTCTTGAGTGCTCGGCGGGTGGCTGGGCACTGTGTTGAGCGTAGTGGGCGTCCTCCAGGTTGATGGGTGGGACGTCGCCGCAGCCGCGGTGTAGTCGTCGGTGGTTGAACCAGTCGACCCATTCGGCGGTGGCGAGTTCGAGCGGGTCGATGCCGCGCCACGGACCGCGGCGGCGCACGAGTTCGGTCTTGTAGAGACCGTTAATCGTCTCGGCGAGCGCGTTGTCGTAGGACGAACCGACCGCCCCGACCGACGGTGTGATACCCGTCTCGGTGAGTCGCTCTGCGAACCGGATGGACGTGTACTGGGATCCTCTATCCGTATGGTGGACAACAGAGTCCATCCGGTATCGACCTTCCCGGTTCCGGGTCCAGATCGCGTGTTCGACCGCATCCAACACCAGCGAGGTCGACATCGTGGTGGCGGTGCGCCAGCCGATGATGCGCCGCGCGTAGGCGTCGATCACGAACGCGACATACACCCACCCCGACCACGTGGACACGTAGGTGATGTCGGCGACCCACAAACGGTTCGGGGCGACCGGGGTGAACCTGCGCCGGACCAGGTCCGCCGGCCGCGCCGCTGCCGGGTCGGCGATCGTGGTGCGTTTGACCGCCCCACGGACCACACCGGCCAGCCCGAGCTCACGCATCAGCCGTTCCACCGTGCAGCGAGCCACTCGGGTCCCGTCCCGGTTCAGGGCCAGCCACACCTTCCGGGCGCCGTAGACCTGGTAGTTCTCCTCGTACACCCGGCGAATCAGCACCTCGAGTTGCCGGTCTCGAACCTTCCGTCGGCTCGGCGGCCGGGACCGGTGCTCGTAGTAGGTCGACGGGGCGATCGGCACACCCAACTCGCTGAGTACCGTGCAGATCGACTGGACATCCCACGCCATACCCCCACCGTCACGGTGGCCATGGTGTTCGCTGATGTAGCGAACGATCAACGCTGTGGCCGGTCCAGTTCGGCCGCGAAGAAAGCCGACGCAGAACGCAGGATCGCGTTGGCACGCTTCAACTCGGCGACCTCGCGTCGCAACCGTTTCAGCTCCGCCGATTCCTCCGAGGTCACCCCAGCGCGTTCACCGGAGTCGACCTGTTCCCGGCGGACCCAGTTACGCACCGTCTCCGCCGACCCCACCCCCAACAAGCGCGCGACCTCACCCATCGCCGCCCACTCCGACTCGTGACCCGCACGGATCTCCGCGACCATCCGCACCGCCCGATCCCGCAACTCCGGCGGATACCTCCGCGACGTACTCCCCGACATGAACCCATCCTTCCCAAACGGACAGGTCTCCGGACACTCCGGGGCGGTTCAAACCTTTGGACTCGTGTGGATTGTTGGCCTCTACATGGCAGCTCGCGTCGCCTGGCGTGGCAGCGGCAATGGTCGGCGACAATCCCGCAGCACCCATAACCGCGGTGATGAGGCCAGCGGCGGTCGCATATTCGATGGTCAAGTTTCCCCCGATCAGATTGCGGCGGAGCGATTTCCGAACCCGCATATCTGTCGGATGAACCATCGCTCCATCCGGTTCCGCCCGCGATGGACCATTCGTGCCCGGCACGTACTTCGAGCGGTTCCGCGCCAAGGCGGCGATCTATCTGAGCGAATTCCCGACGCCGACGTCGAGGTGATCGTCGACACCTTGCGCGGGATCACCCGGACGGCCGTGCCGCACGAGGTCGCGTAACGGCTGGAACCAGGACGCCAGGCGCGAAAGCGCTAGTATTCGGTGGGCGATCCAGCCGGGGAACGGTCGAGATTGTGTTTTTTGTGTTTGGATGCCTATCCTCGAAGCATGGACGATCTGTTTCTGCGCACCGGCGAAGTCGCTGATCGCCTGGGTGTGTCACGGCAGCATGTCGTCGATTTGTGTACGCAGGGCAAGCTTCGGTACGTCTTGATCGGTTCGCATCGGCGAATCCCGGAGAGCGCGGTCATCGCCATGCTGGCCCCGGGTCGTGGTCGATACTCGGATGGTCATCAACAGTCGCTGGCATTGCACGCGGCTGTCGTGGCGAAACTGATCGATGATCCGGAGCGGGTACTTGGTATTGCGGGACGAAACCTGCAGCGCGACATCGATACCGGCAGTATTCATGATCTCCGGTACAGTCGTGAGTGGGAGATGCTGATCGATCAAGGCCTCCCGGCGTTGATCGAGGCAATGCTCGACCCGTCCGATCGCGGGGTGACTTTGCGGTCGTGCACTCCGTTTACTGGGGTGCTCGACTCCGGGCAGGTCCAGGCGATCAAACGTATCTATCGCAAGAAGCAAGTTGCTCCCGGAGTTGCATGAGACGCCAGGAGCTAGCCCATATTCTTCGTGCCTCGTGCCGAATCGTCCAGGATGCCGACATTTTGGTGATCGGATCGCAAGCGATCCTGGGCAGCTTCGACGACGATGAATTGCCAGAGCTGGTAAGACTTTCGCGGGAAGTAGACATTGCCTTCCTTGAGGACCCGGACCGTGGGAAGGCCGATGCCGTCGAGGGCGCAATTGGAGAGATGTCGACCTTCCATGACACCAACCGGGTGTATGCCGAAGGTGTACACATCGATACCGCGGAACTCCCCACCGGATGGCGAGGGCGCCTCGTGACGTGGTCCTTGCGGTCCAGTGCGCCCGCCGTGCCACGGTTCCTCGAACCGCACGTGTGGTGTTGAGCAAGTTGGCTGCCGGCCGTGACAAAGGACATCGTGTTCGCGGCCAGCCTGCTCGACGCGCACCTGGTCGACCTCGACATCCTGTCCGAGCGCGCAGGAGCACTGCCCAGAAGCGGACCAAGGGTGCAGTCCTGGCTGCAGGCATACCAGCGACGGAACAACGAATCGGCTGGCGCAGACTCCACTGCATGAGGTCGGTCGGAGACAGTGCGAAGTGCTGGCGTCGCTTGGATCGAATTGCGGCGGAGCCATTTCCGAGCGGCCAGGCAGCGATCTATCTGAGCGAATTCCCGACGCCGACGTCGAGGTGATCGTCGACACCTTGCGCGGGATCACCCGGACGGCCGTGCCGCACGAGGTCGCGTAACCGGCGCCGGGCCCAGCATCGCGATGTGCGCGAAGATCAGGTCCCGCTGATCGCCGGAACGGTCTCTTCTCGTTTGGTGACGCTGCGGGCAGCGTTGCGGAACTGGCCGATCTTGTCGTAGATCGTCTGACCCATCGGAGTGTGTCCCCAGATGCTGATGCCTTCGTAGCCGACGGGCTCCCACGTCCGGTCCGCGCCGGCCGGGATGGTGACCGGGTTCCAGCCGGTTTCCCACTCGAATCCCGACGGCGTCTCGACGTAGTAGGACAGTTCTCGGTCGTTGGTGTGCTGCCCGACCCCGAGCGCCATCTCGAATCCGAGCTTGCGGAGCCGGCGATAGGACTGCGCCATGTCGTCGAGGCTGTCCACTTGGACGTTGAGGTGCTGAATCTTCGTGCGGACCGGGTCGATCTTGAGCGGTGCGGTGTTGGCGAGTGCGATCGAGTGGTGGCGTTCATTGACGCGAAGAAACTTGATCTTGAGCTTGACCCCGCTGATCGTTTCATCGATCCAGTCGGTGAGGTGGGCGTCGAAAACGGTGTTGTAGTAATTGCGCAGCTGATCGGGGCGCGTCGTGGTGATCGCGACATGCCCCATGCCGGCGTCGCCGGTGACGAAGCTGGTGGTGATCATGTCCAGTGGCATCGGCCCGGTCTTCGCCCGGGTGAAGATCTCCTGGTCGATCCCCTTCGGGCCGGGGAAGCGAAGAAACCGCTCGACACCGCGCATCGCGGCCTCTTCCTCGGTGCCTTCGACGACGGGGACACCGCGGTCGCGGACACGGCCCACGATCTGCTCGAAGGTTTCGTGGTCGTCGATGAGCCAGCCGGTGGCGGCGACGTCTTCGGCCGGCCCGCGTTGCAGCAGAAATCGGCATTCGTGGGAGTCCATGCGGAATCGCATGGTGTCGACTCCGAGGGTGTCGACGTGCAGTCCGATGGCATCCTTGCCGAAACGGTGCCAGTCGGTGAATTTGTCGGTTTCGATGACGATGTAGCCGAGATGCACGTTTCCGTACACCGACTCGTCGGAATTGGGTGCCAAGAACGGCTTGGTCATTTGTCAGTTGCTTTCGGTGAGGAAGTCACGGGTAATCGCGTTGAAGAATTCGGCGCGCTCCCACTGGACCCAGTGGCCGGCCTTGGACACCAGCAACAGGTCGCAGTTCGGCATGGTGTCGGCAAGCATCTTGGCGCCGTCGGGCCGGTTCACCTTGTCTTCGGCACCCCAGACGACCAGGGTCGGAGTCTGTAGTTCCTTCAGCCGGGAATCGCGGGTGAAATCCATGCGCCACAGGGTCAGCGGCGCGGTGATGCCGGAGGGACGGCGCAGCGGTGGGTTGGCGACGACGTCGGGGTCGATGCTCGACTCGTAACGGATGTCGATGATTTCGTCCGGCACTTCGGCGGCGTCGTAGACGAGATACTCCTTGACGAACTTTGCGAGTTTGTCGCGGCTGGGTCCGCTGCCGCCGTAGTAGTCGAGCAGGCAGTTCAAGCCGGCCGTGGGCAGCGCGCGGGTCGTTCCGATACCGCCGGGTCCCATGAGAACGAGACGCCCCACGCGCTCGGGGCTTTCCAGCGCGAACCGGAGGGCCGCGGCCCCGCCGTAGGAGTTGCCGACCAGGTCCGCCTTGTCCAGGCCCAGGCCGTCGAGCAGTCCGCGTACCCCGTCGGCGAGCCCGCCGAACGGGTCGCTGCGGTTGACGACCTTGCTCGAACGTCCGTATCCGGGCATGTCCGGAACGATGACCCGGAAGTGCTCCGCGAGCGTGTCGATGTTGCGGCCGTAGTTGGACACTCCGCTTGCTCCGGGGCCACCGCCGTGCAATAGCACGACGGCGGGTCCTGACCCGGCCTCGGCGTAGAAGATGGTGTTGCCGTCGTAGTCGACGGTTCCTTCGGTGAGTGAGGTGATCATGGTGTCTGCGTCCTTTCGAGCGATCGGGGTCAGGCGGGCGAGAGTGCTGAAGCCCTGAGGCCCGCCGGCGGAGGGGGGAGTGGGCTGCCGTCGCCGGCCGCGGAATAGACGAATCCGTCGGGACGGATCGCTATGGCCGTGGCGCCTTTGGTCTTCATCCACTTGATGAGGGTGTTGTCGATGTCGACGATGCGGTCCGATTCCGGGTTGCTTCCGCCGGGAACGAGTTGGACGAGCTGCGCTCCCGCCTTGGTCCAGGCATCGATGCCGCCGGTGCGTGTCCGGTACAGCACCGTCCACTGACTGCCCAGCACGTCATCGAGTCGCCGGCGGGTTCCTTCGGAGTCGAGTACCCACGGCTGGATCGTCTTCCACCCGGTCGCACCGGCTTTGTCGGTATCGAAGAATCCGTCGGGGTAGTGCGCTTCGGGGACCCAGTTCCCGTCCTTGAACCGCTTGCCGACCACCGGTAACACATTCAGGATCCGCAGTGCGGGGTTGCGCAATGTGGTCAGTGTCGGGTTGCGCTCGGTGATGATCTTTCCGACGAATACCGCTTTGTCGGTGATGTCGCGAACGTGGGGCATGCGTTCGGTCTGGTAGCTGTCGAGAACAGAATCGGGAAGTTCGCCCTTGACGACCGCGGCGAGTTTCCAGCACAGGTTCGCCGCGTCGCGCACTCCGGCAGCCATGCCTTGCCCGATCCACGGTGGCATCGCGTGGGCCGCGTCGCCGGCGAGGAAGATCCGTCCTACCCGCCACCGATCGGCGAACCGGACGTGATGGCTGTAGACGACGGCACGCAAGACGTCGACATGGTCGCGGGTGACCCCTTGCCAGTCGAGCAGCTTCCAGACGTTGTCGTCGGTCGTCAGCTTCGATGCGTCCTCGCCCGGTAGGACCGGGAACTCCCAACGGTGATGATCGAGCGGGGTCGGACAGTCGACCGCGGGCCGCAGCGGGTTGCAGTGGAAGCGCAAGCGATCGACGTCCGGCCAGCTCTTCAGGACCTTGGTGTCGATGACGACCCATTTGTCCTCGTAGGTCTTGCCTGCGTAGCCGACGCCGAGGAGTCCGCGGATGCCACTCGAACCTCCGTCGGCCGCGATCACGTACTTGGCGTGGACACGGACGAAGGTGTCGGACGTGTTGTCGGCGACCATCAGCTCGACTCCGGCGGCGTCCTGCCGGACCTTCACCACCTCGCGCTCGAGCATTACTTCGACGTTGGGGAATCGGTCGACGCCGTCGCGCAGCACTTGTTCGAGCGCCGGCTGATAGATGAACATCTGCGGCGGGTGGCCGTGACCACGCACCGGTGCGGCGAAGCTGACCATCGTCTTGTTGTGGGCGTCGACGAAGTCGATCGGGCGTTCGGTGAGCATGTCCTCCTTGAGGCGGTCGGCGAGACCGACTTGCTGCCAGATGCGGACCACCTCTTCGTCGGTGGAGATCGCCCGCGCGCGTGCGTAGATCGACGGCTCCCGTTCGATCACGACGACCTTCAGGCCGGCTTGGCCGAGCAGATTCGCTGCGGTGACGCCGGTCGGGCCGTAGCCGACGATTGCGACGTCGTAGGGCTGGTCAGTCATGGGGGCGTGACTCCTCGTCGAGTGGCCTGAGTTCGGGTCAGGTTGCTGGCTGTCGATCATTAGAGCTGTAGGGATGACTACTACTGTAGTGGTCATTCCGATAACGTCGATTATGCACCATATTCCGGTGTCGACTGCGCGTTTTCGTTAAGTTGGCCCGGCATGGGTGGGGCCGCCCAAAGCGGTTGTACCGTATCGATCGCTACAGTACGCTCGGGGCAGTTGCTCGTCGAGGGAGAGGAGGGTTTGTGGCAGACGTCGGCAATGGTCCCGGTCGCCGCAGGCGTTCGAACGGTGACGAGTCGCGCGAGCGGATCCTCGATGCCGCCTCGGAGATTGCGTCGATGCGCGGGTACAGCGGAACGTCCATCGCGGCGGTGAGCAAAGTTTCCGGCTTGCCGCCGAGTTCGATCTACTGGCATTTTGCGGACAAGGACGATCTGCTCGCCGCGGTGATCGAACGTAGCTACGGGGCGTGGGTGGCGGTTGTGACATCGCCGTTGGGTGCCGAGGACGGCAATTACGCGCATGTGCTGGCCCAGCAAGCGCTTCGTAGCTTGCGGGCGGCCCCGGACTTTCTGCGCCTCGGCCTGATGCTGGTGCTCGAGCATCGCCCCGAGGAGCCGAAGGCTCGCGCGATGTATCTACAGGTCCGCGACGGCGCCCGCAGCCTGATCCGCGAAAACCTGCGTTCGCACTACCCGGACCTGGACGACCGCTCCGTGCAGCTGCTGGCGAACTACGCGTTGGCGACCGCGGACGGACTCTTTGTCGCCGGCGAAGCCAGCAACCTCGAGGACGACCTGCCCGCGCAGTTCGACCTGCTCGCCACGTCGATTTCCCAACTCGCCGAACAACTCGGCCAGACCAGCAGCAACCGGAAGGAAACCCCATGACGGCCGCCTCCTCGTTACCCGAGACCGACCTGGAGGATGCGGCGGCCCAGCTCCGCGCGGCGGAGCTGAACAAGGCGCCGATCCCGCCGTTGACCGAACTCTTCCCGGGCCTGACCCCGGCCCAGGCCTACGCGATTCAGCAGATCAACATCGACACTCGCGTGGCCGCGGGTGATGCGCTGGCCGGACACAAGATCGGCCTCACCGCCAAGGCGATGCAGGCACTGCTCGGCGTCGACGAGCCCGACTACGGCCACCTGTTGGAGAGCATGGTTTTCGCTTCCGGTGACGAGGTGCGTGCCGCAGACTTGTGCGCTCCGCGGGTAGAGCCCGAAATCGCCTTCCGCCTGCACACGGCCCTGGCCGGTCCCGGCGTGACGGCCACAGATGTGATGGCGGCGACCGAGTCGGTTGCGGCGTCCGTGGAGATCGTCGACAGCCGGGTTGCGGACTGGAAGATCAAGCTCGCGGACACCATTGCAGACAATGCCAGCTCAGCCGCTGTCGTCCTGGCGGAATGGATATCGATCGACCGCGTGGGCCTGCTTCCCGATGTCGCCGTCGAGCTCGAGATCAACGGTGACGTCGTGGCCACCGGTACCGGTGCCGACGTTCTCGGCCACCCCGCCGAAGCCGTCGCGTGGCTGGCGAACGCGGTCGCACCCTTCGGTGTCGTGCTGCAGCCGGGTCAGGTCCTGCTGCCCGGCGCATGCACCCCCGCGCCGTTCGTCAAGGCCGGTGACGAGGTCACGGCCCGCTTCGCCGGGCTCGGCGACGTCTCGATCACTTTCCGCTAGTCCACCCAGTTATCTCGACGGAGGAGTTCTTCGTGTCCCGCTCAACAGAACCCGAGAAGTGGTCGGCGGCCATCATCGGGTCCGGCAACATCGGTACCGATCTGATGTTCAAGATCATCCGAAACGGCCAGCATCTGCAGATGGGAGCGATGGTCGGTATCGACCCGGACTCCGACGGCCTGGCCCGGGCGCGCCGGCTCGGCGTTGCGACGACCTCGGACGGCATCGACGGCCTGCTCGCCCTGCCCGACTTCGCCGACATCAAGGTCGTGTTCGATGCGACATCGGCCGGAGCGCACCTGTCGAACTGGGCGAAGCTGCGCGACACCGGCGTGCGGGTCCTCGATCTCACCCCGGCCGCTGTCGGACCGTACTGCGTCCCGGTCGTCAACCTCGACGACCACCTCGACGAGGCGAACCTGAACATGGTGACCTGCGGTGGACAGGCCACCGTGCCGATCGTCGCCGCGGTCAGCCAGGTCGGCATCGTCTCCTACGCCGAGATCGTGTCCTCGATCTCGTCCAGATCGGCCGGTCCCGGAACCCGGGCCAACATCGACGAGTTCACCGAAACCACCTCCCTCGCCTTGGAAAAGGTCGGCGGCGCGCAACGCGGCAAAGCGGTGATGATCCTCAATCCCGCCGACCCGCCGATCCTGATGCGCAACACCGTCTACTGCCTGGTCGACGGCGACGCCGACCACTCCGCGATCGAGAACTCGATCCTGGACATGGTCGAGAAGGTTCGCGGGTACGTGCCCGGCTACCGACTCAAACAGCGCGTCCAATTCGAAACCTTCGGCCACGACAACCCGCTGCACATTCCCGAAACCGGGAAATTCGTCGGTACCAGGGTGACCGCGCTGCTCGAAGTCACCGGCGCCGCGCACTACCTGCCCGCGTATGCGGGCAACCTCGACATCATGACCTCGGCCGCGCTCGCGACCGCCGAACGCATCGCCGCCACCGCAGGAGTTCCGGCATGACCACGAACGTCTACATCAGCGACGTCACCCTGCGCGACGGCATGCACGCCGTGCGCCACCAGTACAGCCTCGACCAAGCCGTCGCGATCGCCCGAGCGCTCGACGCCGCCGGCGTCGACTCGATCGAGGTCGCCCACGGCGACGGCCTCGGCGGATCCAGTTGTGTGTACGGGTTCGGCGCGCACACCGACCTCGAATGGATCGAAGCCGTCGCCGGCGCTGTCGACCGCGCGAAGATCGCGACGCTGCTACTGCCCGGAATCGGCACCGTGCACCACCTGAAACAGGCACACGCCGCGGGCGCGTCGATCGTGCGCGTCGCCACCCATTGCACCGAGGCCGACATCTCCGCCCAGCACCTGGCAGCCGCCCGGGAGCTCGGCATGGACACCGTCGGCTTCCTGATGATGAGCCACATGACCACGCCCGCCGCGCTCGCCGAGCAGGCGAAACTGATGGAGAACTACGGCGCCACCTGTGTGTACGTCGTCGATTCGGGCGGCGCGCTGACCATGCGCGACGTCGCCGACCGCGTCGATGCGTTACGTGACACCCTGGCTCCGGCAACAGAAATCGGAATCCACGCGCACCACAACCTGTCCCTGGGCGTCGCCAACTCGATCGTCGCGGTCGAGCACGGCGCGTACCGCGTCGACGCGTCCCTGGCCGGCATGGGAGCCGGCGCGGGCAACGCGCCGCTGGAGGTGTTCGTCGCCGCCGCGGCCCGACTCGGCTGGGACCACGGCTGCGACCTGTTCGCCCTCGAAGACGCCGCCGACGACCTGGTGCGGCCACTGCAGGACCGACCCGTGCGCGTCGACCGGGAAACCCTGACCCTCGGCTACGCCGGGGTGTACTCCAGCTTTCTGCGGCACGCCGAAACCGCTGCCGCCCGTTACGATCTCGACGCCCGCTCGCTGCTGGTCGAGGTCGGCCGCCGCGGCCTGGTCGGCGGCCAGGAAGACATGCTCGTCGACATCGCACTCGACCTCGTCGCCGCCAAGGAGAACGCATGACCGTCAACCGACGCCGCCTGATCGGCGGCGCCGTCGCCGCCGCCGGTGCCGCAGGCCTGGCTCTTGCCGGGTCACCGGCACGCTCGTCCGCCGCACCCTCGGGTGCCTACCGGATCGACCTGCACGCCCACTTCCTGCCACCGGACTACCGCGCCGCCCTGCTCGAACACGGCCACTTCACGATCGGCGGTTACCCCACGCCGACCTGGTCACCCGAGGACGACCTCGCCTTCCAGGACTACTACGGGATCTCCGCACGTGTGCTCGCCGTGTCCGACCCGGGCGTCTCGTTTCTGCGCGGCAGGGAGGCCAACGACCTCGCCCGCTACTGCAACAGCTATGCCGCCGACCTGTTCAAGCGCTATCCCACCCGGTTCGGCTGCTTCGCCGTGTTGCCGATGCCCGACATCGGCGCCTCGATCGCCGAACTCACCTATGCACTCGACGTGCTGCACCTGGACGGCGTGACATTGCTGTCCGCCTACGACGGCGTCTACCTCGGCGACCCCCGCTACGAACCGTTGATGATCGAGTTGAACCGCCGGGGCGCATTCGTGTTCGTCCATCCGGCCGCCATCCCGTCGGACGCGAAACCCGAACTGCCGCTCCCGGATTTCCTCGAAGAGTTCACGTTCGACACCACTCGCGCCGCGACGATGATGATGACCACCGGCGTCATGAACCGGTACCCGAACATCCGCTTCCAGCTCTCCCATGCCGGCGGCACGCTACCGTTCCTGTCGCACCGGATCGGAGTCGCCAACGACACCATCCTCGGCACGCTCGGCCTACCCCGGATCTCGCTGCTCGACACCGAGCACCTGATTTCGACGTTCTACTACGACACCGCACTCAGCGGCGCACCCGCGGCGATGAACAGCGTGCTCGCGGTCGCCGGACGCGACAAGATCGTCTTCGGCTCCGACTGGCCGTTCAGCTCCCTCACCCTGCCGCAGCAGGGGGACCACGACCCGGCGCCGCGACTGAGCGAAGTCTTCACCACCGACCAGCGCATGGAGATCGAACGCCTCAACCCGCTCCGACAGTTGCCGCGACTCCGAGACGCGGTCGGGTCATGACGGCATGGTCCGATCGGATCACCGCGGCCGTCGACGGATTCGTCCGGCACTACAACCGCCACGAAGCCTCGATTCTCGAACCGATCCCGGACGAACCCGTACTGTTCGTGGCCAACCACGGATTCGGCGGCGTCTTCGACCTCAACATCGTCGCATTCAGCCTGGCGCACAACGAGTCCGGCGACCAGCGGCCGGTGATCGCGCTGACCCACCAGGTCGCGTGGCAGATCGGTGTCGGCAAATACCTCGAACCGTTCGGCGCCCGGCTCGGCAATCGCGCGACCGCACTCGACGCTTTTGCCGAAGGCAAGCACGTCCTCGTTTTCCCCGGCGGCGATATGGACGCCTTCAAGTCCTGGAAGGACCGCAACACCGTCGAATTCGGCGGGCGAAGCGGCTTCGCACGCTTGGCGATCGAAGCCGGAGTACCGATCGTGCCCGTCGTGACCAGCGGCGCCGGCGAGTCCGTGGTCGTCCTCGACGACGGTGAATGGCTCGCCCGACTCACCGGCGCCCGCGAACGGTTCCGGCTACATCGACTACCGATCTCGCTGTCGATTCCCTGGGGCCTGAATCTGGGACTCGTCGGGCTCCTACCCTACCTGCCGCTACCCACCAAGCTGCGCAGCACGATTCTGCCGGCCATGCGGCCGGCGCCGGACGAATCCGACGACGACTACGCACAACGGGTTCACTCGGTCATGCAGGCGGAACTCGATCGGCAAACTGCCGGCCGCACACCGATCCTGGGCTGACGCCGAGAAAGACACCATGAACCGCATCGACGTGCACCAGCATCTGATACCCGACTCCTACCGAGCTGCCCTGCGGGCACACGGAATCACGGCCGTGGGCGGCCGAGACCTACCGCAATGGAGCACCGCGGCCGCGCTCGAAGTCATGGATGACGTGGGTACCGCCAACGCCGTGCTTTCGGTGTCCGCACCGGGCACCACATTTGTCGCCGAGCCGAAGAATGCCGCGGCACTCGCTCGCGCGACCAACGACGAGACAGCAGAACTCCTTCGACCGCACCGCGACCGGCTCGGCTTCTTCGCCATGGTGCCACTCCCCGACTCGGCAGCCGCCGGCGTCGAAGCGGCCCGCGCCATCGACATCCTCGGCGCCGACGGCGCCGTACTGCTGGCCAACAACTCCGGAAGCTATCTCGGACAGGACGGACAGGACGACCTGTGGCAGGTCCTCGACGACCGGCACGGCGTCGTCCTGATCCACCCGGCCGAGCTGCCCGGCCCTACAGTTCCAGGCATCGCACCGTTTGCCGCAGACTTTCTCCTCGACACCACCCGTGCGGCATACCTACTGGTACGCAACGGTGTTCGCCGAAAATATCCGAACATAAGCTTCATTCTGTCCCACGCCGGCGGGTTCGTGCCCTACGCGGCCCATCGTATGGCGCTCGCCATCACCGCCGACACCGGCCGCAGCCCGCTGGACTGCCTCGACGACTTCGCCTCGTTCTACTTCGACACCGCACTGTCGGCGAGTCCCGCGACATTTCCGAGCCTGCTCGCCTTCGCCCAGCCCGGACACGTGCTGTTCGGCAGCGACTGGCCGTTCGCGCCTGCCGAAGCCGGTCGGTACTTCGCCGCGCACCTCGACACCGATTCCGCACTCGACGAACCTGCTCGAGCAGCGATCGACCGCACGAACGCGCTACGGCTGTTTCCACGGTTCGGTGCCGCGCCACCGATACCGCACGGACCGTTGGCGACTCGCGTACGGCGACACCTCACACGGGCGACCGTCCGCGCCGTCACCAAGATCGTCGGAACGCGCTAGTGTACGGCGGCACAACTCACCCGAGTCGACCCCAAGTCGTTGTCCTCGAAGGGAACTCGCCATGAACGCATCCGACAACGCGCCGTCGTCCGACGCCGAACGACTGTCGCAAGCACTTCGAGACATCGTCGATGAGGATCGCGACCGCGAGGACAGCGACGGGACAGCGGATCCGGTACGAATGGCCCTGTCGCTGGTGCGCAAGCTCGGTGTGGACTTCGTTCGGCGCTACAACCGGCTCGACATCGACGGCACGGCTGACCCGGCAATCGAGGGCCCGGTGCTCTTCGTCGCCAACCATGGCTTCGGGGGTCTGTTCGATCTCAACATCCTGGCAATTTTCGCGGCTCTCACCGAGCTGGGAGTCGAGCAGGACGTCGTGATGCTCACCCATCAGTCGGCCTGGACACTGAAGGTAGGCAAATACATCGAACCGCTGGGTGCGCGACCGGCCAGCCGGGAGAGCGCCGAGGCGGCATTTGCCGCCGGCGCGCATGTTCTCGTGCTGCCGGGCGGCGATCTCGATGCGTTCAAGACCTGGAGTGATCGCAACAAGATCGTCTTCGGTGGTCGCCGAGGTTTCGTCCGTCTGGCTCTCGATGCCGGTGTGCCGATCGTGCCGATCGTCACCGCCGGTGGCGGCGAGTCGGTGATCTCCCTCTCCTCGGGAGCGCGGCTCGCGCGTGTCCTCGGGCTCGACAAGAGTTTTCGCCTGAAGGCGATGCCCATCACACTGTCGTTTCCGCTCGGACTGTCCGTGGGCGGCGCAGGGATGCTGCCGTACGTGCCGCTGCCGACCAAACTGTCGACGTCGGTACTGCCGCCGATGACTGCGCGCGACGAGGAGTCGGCCGAGGCGTTCGGCGACCGGATCGAGGCGCTGATGCAGGACAAGCTCACGGCAATGACCGAGAACCGAACTGCGTTCCTGGGTTAGTCCGAAGTTACGCCAGTTCTTGAACCGTCACGGGGTAAGGGACCGGCTTCAGGTGTTGACCAGCGCCGGTCGGCGTGCCGGGTTTCGAGCGTAGTGGGCGGTCTCGTACTCGACCGGGGTGAGGTAGTCCAGCCGTGAGTGCAGACGTGCGTTGTTGTACCAGTCGACCCGTTCCATGAGTGCGTACTCGACGTCGTCGACGGTCTTGAACGGCCCGTGCCGGCGCACGACCTCGGTCTTGAACAACCCGATGATCGACTCGGCGAGCGCGTTGCCATAGGCGTCGCCGACACTCCCGATCGACGCCGAGAGCCCTCGCAGAGCAAGGGATTCAGTGAACTTCACGGACGTGTATTGCGACCCGGCATCCCAGTGGTGGATCAGTCCGGGTTCGATCGGGCGCCCGTAGTGCTCGCGCCGCCAGACCGCCATGTTGAGCGCTTTGGACACCAACCCCGTGGTCTTCGTACTCGACGCGGTCCACCCGACGATCGCGCGGGAGCAGGCGTCGAACACGAACGCGACGTAGGCCCAGCCGGTCCAGGTCGACACGTAGGTGAAGTCGGCGACCCACACCAGGTCCGGTGCCGCGGCGGTGAAGTCGCGGTTGAGCCGGTCACCGGCCCGCACACCGTCCTTCGCGGGGATCGTCGTGCGCAGCGTGCGGCCTCTGACCACCCCGTTCATACCGAGATCGCGCATGATCCGGTCGACGGTGCAGAACGCCACGTCGTGTCCTGCTCGGCGCAGGTAGCGGGTCATCTTGCGGCGTCGGTACATTTCCTCGGGCGTGCCCCGCAGCTGCCGCAGCGCGTGCTCGAGGTGTGCGTCGGCGACATCGCGAGCCGAGGCCGGCCGATAGCGGGCTTTGCGGTAGGTCCGGGGTGCGATCTGGATGCCGTGCTCGGTGAGCGCGGCGCAGAGCGACTCGACGCCCTAGACCTGGCAGTACTGGTCGATGAAGCCGACGATCAACGGTGTCGCGGGTCGAGCTCCCGCGCGAAAAAAGCCGACGCCAACTTCACGATCTCGTTGGCCTGCTTAAGTTCTCGGTTCTCACGCCGCAACCGTTCGAGCTCGACCTGCTCGGCGGTCTGCATGGTCGGTGCCGATGCCGACACTCCGGCCGACTGCGCCTTCACGATCCACAGCCGCAGCGTTTCGGGATGCACGTCGACCATCGAGCCGATCGCCTGGGCGGCCGCATACGCGGATCCGTACTCGTCCAACCGATCCAGAGCCAGCCGCAACGCCTTCTCACGAACCTCGGGCGGGTAACGCTTCGACATGGTGACCATCTTCCTCAAAATCGGAAGCGGTCCCCAATCCGTGACGGTTCATGGTGACAGACTTTCTTGTCGGTGATTCTGTCGGCTTCCGGTTGTGGTCAGCCGTTGCGGGCGCGCTGTTCGTAGGCCCGGCGTTTCTCGGTGTCGACGTCGTCGGTGAACACCGTGTCCCCGCCGAGCGCTCGGGTGATGGCTTCACCGATAGCGCGCGGGATATGTTGTTGGGCAGCTGAAATCGCTCCCATGAGTTTGGTGACGCGCACTCGTGGCCGGGGGTTGATGATCAGTGCCGCGATGGCGGCGGCGATATCGGCCGGCTCGGCGTTCTTGACACCCCGGATACCGCTGGTTCCGGCGGTGAGCTCGGTATTGACGAACGAGGGCATCACCAGGGAGAAATCAACGCCGGTGCCGCGGTGTTCCACGCGGGCCGAGTCGGTGAAGCCCACCACGGCGTACTTGCTGGCGCAGTAGGTGGCCATCCCGGCGGCGTACATTTCGCCGGCCAGCGACGCCACGTTGATGATGTGACCACGCCGGCGCGCCACCATGCGTTGCGCGGCGAGTTTGGACCCGTGAATCACGCCCATCACGTTGATGTCGATGATGCGCCGCGTCACGGTGTCCGGCTCGTCGATCAGGCGGCCGACCGGCATGATGCCGGCGTTGTTGACCAGCACGTCGATGGGGCCGAGGGTATTTTCGACCTGGTCGAGGAAAGCGGTGAACGACTCGCTGTTGGTGACGTCGAGTTTGCCCGAGAGCGGCAGCCCGGCGCTCTCGGCGACCTCCTTGGCCACGACGTCGTCGATGTCGCCGATGGCGACCTGCGCGCCGAGCCGATGCAGAGCCTGGGCGGTCGCAAGTCCAATACCGCGCGCGCCCCCGGTGATAACGACAACCTTGCCGTGTACCGATGCCGTCGATGCCATGCGCCGAACAATATGGGCGCGGCGAACCGAGGTGTGAGGACCGAGGGGCGCGCAGTGTATGACCTAATCGCTCGGGGACGTGCTTGGACGGTAGGCGCCTGGTGGGCTGCCGGTCCACCGGCGGAAGGCGCGCCGGAACGCGCTGGGTTCGGAAAAGCCGAGCCGATCGGACAGTTGCTCGATGGATTCGCTTCCCGTCACCAGACTGGCGATCGCCTCGTCGCGCAGGATCTCTTCTTTGATGTCGCGGAACGTGGTGCCCTCCTCACGCAGCAGTCGGCGCAGGTGCTGGGGGCTGATATGCAGTCGGGTGGCCACGTCCGGGGCGTTGACCGCCTCGTCGTCGGATGTACGTTCGAGTATCTTGCGGACCCGGCTGGAGGTGGTCGGGTTGTAGTCGTTGCGGAAAAGCAGGTCGTTGGGAGCGGCGCGGAGAAATTCGAACAGTTCGGCTTCGGCGCGGATCACCGGTTTGTCCAGATAAACCGTGTCGAACATGATCCCGCCGGCCGGGGCGCCGAAGCAGGGGGCGGTGCCATAGATCAGCAGATAGTCGGCGGCGTAGGGCGGGGTGGCCCCCGGTAACTCGACCGAGTTCAGCTGGATCCGCTCACCGATGAGCCAGCTGGCGAAGCGGTGGAACACCGCAATGATGATGTCGACGACGAGATGGTCAGCTTCGCTGCGGCCGCCCGGATACAGCGCAAGCCGCACCTGACCGGAATCGTCGAAGGTCTCGACCGCATCGAAACCGGCAGCAATTCGGGAGAATTCGACGAGCCGGCGCAAGGCTTCGCGCAGATCGGGCGCGTGGATGACACCCAAAGTCATCATCCGGAAGGTCCCGCGCGGGATGGGTTTGGGACCGAACCCGGCCAACTCGTCGTTGGTGGCGTTCCACAACGCCTGCACCACGCGGTTCGCCTGCTCCCGGGTGACGCGCGTGGAGTCCTGACCGAGCAACTCGGGTGTGATGCTGGCAAGCGTGAGAGCGGCGGTGACGTCGAGACCGTGCAGTTGGGCGGACTGCAGCGCCGAGCGGACGAACTGGATCGCCACGGTACGCCGCGTCATGGCGGTCAAGGTAGCACCAAGGCGATGCGCCGTTCGGTCACGAAAGACGCTAGCGGCAGTCATTGGCCGGAACTCGGGTTCGACCTACGTTTTCTGTCATGGCAGACCACGTGTTCGACACCGCCGTCCTGGACCAGTGGGGCGAGACAATCACCTTTCCGGTCGACCTCGAGCGGTCGGTCGACTATGCCAAGGCGACCAATGATCCCATCGCGCAGCACCTCGACGGCACGCTGGCCCCGCCGGTGTTCGCCGTCGTTCCGGCTATCGCGAGCCTGGCCGAGACCACGATGAGCGCCGTCCCCGACGAGCTCATGTTGCGAATACTGCACGGCGAGCAGGATTTTCGGTTCTACCGGCCCATCGTTCCCGGGGATGTCCTCAAGGTGCGCTGCAAGGTTGTCGGCATCCACGGGAAGTCCTCCGGAGTGGTCGTCACCTCGCTCGCCGAGACTCGAGACGAGGCGGGAGAGCTGGTCAACGAGCAGTACTTCACCGGGTTCTTCAAGGGCGGTCAGTGGCCGCACGAGGTCGGCGCCCTGGCTCCCGAGCACACCTTCGACGAGCAGCTGCGCTCGCGCAGTGCAGACTTCGTGATGGAGCAGAAGTTCGACGAGGACCAGACGTTTCGCTACGCCGAACCGGCGGGCGATCCGATGCCGATCCATCTCGACGACGAGTTCGCCAAAAGCATGGGTCTGCCTGGGATCATCATGCACGGCCTGTGCACGATGGCTTTCACCTCGCACGCGGTGCTGAACCAGGTGGCACCCGGCAACCCCGAACGACTCAAACGACTCGCGGTGCGCTTCGCGACGCCCGGACGTCCCGGCCAAGTCATGACGACCTCGATCTGGGACACCGGCAACGGGACACTTCGATTCGAAAGCCTCAGCAACGAGGGCCAGATCCTGATCAAGGACGGTCTGGCAGAGGTGGAGGGAGCATGATCATGGGACGCAACCGCGTCTTCGTCGTCGGGGTCGGCATGACGAAGTTCGAGAAGCCGGGTGCCCGCGAGGGGTGGGACTACCCGGCCATGGCGGCCGAAGCCGGCACGAAGGCGCTAGCGGACGCCGGGCTGCGCTACGACCAGATCGAGGAGGCGCACGTCGGGTTCGTGTTCGGCGAATCGACGTCGGGGCAACGTGCGGTCTACGAGCTCGGCATGACCGGGATCCCGATCACCAACGTCAACAACAACTGCTCCACCGGCTCCACCGCGCTGTACCTGGCGGCGCGGTCGATTCGCGGAGGGCTGGCCGACTGCGCGCTGGCGTTGGGCTTCGAGAAGATGCAGCCGGGATCGCTGGCGACCAGTTACGAGGACCGCGAACAACCCTTGATGCGGCACATCCAGGCCGAGGCGGAACTTTTCGAGTTCGCGTTCCCGCCCGCGCCGTGGATGTTCGGTGCCGCCGGCGTGGAGCACATGCAGCGCTACGGCACCACCACCGAGCAGTTCGCCAAGATCGGCGAGAAGAACCACCGCCATTCGGTGAACAACCCGTACGCCCAGTTCCAGGACGAATACACCCTCGACGAGGTCACGTCGGCGAAGATGATCTACGAGCCCGCCGGGTTGACCCGGCTGCAGTGCTCGCCGACCTCCGACGGCTCCGGGGCGGTGATCGTCGCCAGCGAGCGCTTCGTCGACGAACACGACCTGGCCGCTCAGGCGGTCGAGATCGTCGGCCAGGCCATGGTCACCGATCTGGCGTCCACCTTCGGCGACCACTCCGCCATCACCATCGTCGGTGCGGATATGACGCGTCACGCCGCGCGAAAGGTCTACGAGCAGGCCGGCATCGGTCCGGACGACATCGATGTCATCGAGTTGCACGACTGCTTCTCGGTCAACGAACTGCTCACCTACGAGGCGTTGAGTCTGTGCGGCGAGGGCGAAGGCGGCAAGCTGATCGACGCCGGCGACACCACCTACGGCGGGCGCTGGGTGGTCAACCCGTCCGGCGGGCTGATATCCAAGGGCCACCCCTTGGGCGCTACCGGACTGGCCCAGGCTACTGAGCTCACCTGGCAGCTGCGCGGCACCGCCGACAAACGCCAAGTCGATTCCGCTGCAACGACATCCGGCATCGCACTACAGCACAACATCGGCCTCGGCGGTGCCGTCGTGGTGACCGCCTACCGCCCCGCGCAACGCTGACACCCACCACGCGAGAGAAGGAACAATTCATGGCCAAAGTTGACGTGACCAAGCAGATCGATGCTGCACCGGAGAAGGTGTGGGCGCTGCTCGCCAACCCCAGCAGCTACCCGGACTGGCTGACCATCCACGATGGATGGCGCGGCGAGCCGCCGACCGAGGTGAGTGTGGGCTCCACGTTCACCGAGATGTGCACCGTCATGGGCATGACCAACAAGATCGACTGGACCGTGACCGAGTGCGAGGTCCCCAGGGCGCTCAAGATCTCCGGCACCGGCCTGGCCGGGGCCAAGATCTCGTTCACCATGTCGGTCGGCGCAGACGGTGACGGGTCGAGCGCCGCGATCGACGCGGAGTTCGAAGGTCAGATGGTGGTCGGGGCGATCGGCAAAGCCATCGAGCGTAGCGCCGGAAAAGAAGTCGAGGCATCGCTGGACAAGCTCGCCGCACTCGTCAGCTGACCGGAACACATCGATCGTTAGGGAGCTTTCACCATGGCTGTTTTGCAGGACAAGGTCGCCGTCATCACCGGAGCGGGCCGCGGCATCGGCCGGGCGCACGCGCTACTTTTCGCCGCCGAGGGTGCCCTGGTCGTCGTCAACGACCTCGGCGGCGCCAACGACGGCAGCGGCGCCGATACCGGTCCGGCGCAGCAGGTCGTCGACGAAATCGTTGCCGCGGGCGGCCGTGCGGTGGCCAACACCGACAACATCGCCGACTGGGCCGGCGCCAAGGGTCTGGTCGATCAGGCCGTCGCCGAGTACGGCGGGCTCGACATCGTGGTGAACAATGCCGGCATCCTGCGTGACGCGTTCGTCGCCGGAGTGACCGAGTCAGAGTGGGATTCGGTGATCGCAGTGCACCTCAAAGGCCATGCCGCCGTGCTGCACCACGCCGCCGCGTACTGGAAGGCGCAGTCGAAAGCCGGCGAGGCAGTCAAAGCCGCGGTCATCAACACCGCGTCGGCGTCGGGCACCTTCATGGTCAATCCGGGCCAGGGCAACTACGGCGCGGCCAAGGCGGGTATCGCCGCGCTCACCGCGGTGGCCGCCGCGGAGCTGGAGCGTTACGGGGTTCGGGTGAACGCGATCGCACCCGTCGCGCGGACCCGGTTGACGTTGGCCACCCCGGGCATGGGCGCGATTTTCGCCGCCGAGGTGCCAGACGGCGAGTTCGACGCGTTCAGCCCGGACAACATCGCGCCCGTGGTGGCGTATCTGGCCAGCGACGAGTGTCCTTTCAGCGGGAAGGTGTTCGCCGTCCAGGGCGGCGCCATCTCGGAGGTGACACCGATGCAGATCGGGCAGACCGTCGAAACCGACGGGCCGTGGCAGATCGACGACATCCACAAACGGCTGGCCGCCTGGGCCTAGGCGAAGTGACGACCATCCAGGAACGGCCGAATTCCTACGGCGGGTTCCGGACACGCGAGCTGGCGGTGAGCGGTGAGACACCGACGCTACTGCTGTTCCACGGGTTTGGAGATTGCGCCGACACCTGGCGTCTGGTTCTGCAGCGGTGCCATGAGCTCGGCCAGTCCGCGCTCGCCGTCGATCTTCCTGGTTTCGGCCGCGCCGATCGGTTACGTCCGGGTGCGTTGATGCCTCAGCTCGACGCGTTCGTCTCCGACGTCGTCGCCCGGCATGGAACCGACGGACCGGTTGTGGTCGTGGGGAATTCGCTCGGCGCGGCCGTCGCGGTGCGGGCCGCCCGGACCGCCAACCCGGCGGTGGGGGCGGTGCTGGCGCTGGGTGCGGCGGGGCACGGCTGGAATCGGCTGACCGGATCGGTGCCGTACGTATCCCGGGTGCTGCGCCGGATGCCGGTCCTGCAGGTGCCGTGGTGGCTGCACCAAGCGACGACCCGCTGGGCCTTGGGTTGGCTGCTCTACGGTGAGCGCGGCACGGTCGACGCCCGGGTCGTTGCGTCCTTCGGCGCCTCAGTGGCCGATTTCGCCGCGGCCCGGCGGCTGTTGCTTCTCGGCGCTCAAATCATCGCCGAACTCGACGCATCGGTCGAGCACGGCGGTGTCGGGGTACCGATGACCGTCCTGCACGGAACGGCTGACCGTCTGGTGCCGGTTTCGGCCGGCCGCACCCTGCACCACGCCAATCCGGGCAGCCGACTGGTGTTGCTGAACCGCATCGGTCACTGCCCGCAACTCGACGCTCCCGACGCGGTCGTGGCCCACGCCCGCGCACTGATCGACGAAATCAAGAAACGACACAAGGGAATCTCATGAGCAAGCACCGGTCATCCTGGATGGACAAAGACCTCGACCAAGTCGCGGACCTGGCGCGGAACTTCTTCACCAAGTACTGCACGCCCCACGAGGAACGGTGGGGCAAGCAACAGCACGTCGACCGCGACGTGTGGAACAAGGCCGGCGAACACGGACTGCTGTGCGTTAGCATCCCCGAGGAGTACGGCGGCGGCGGGGGCACCTTCGCCCACGAAGCGGTCCTGGCGATCGAACAGGTGCGGACGCTAGCGCCGAGCCTGGGCATCGCCGTCCACAGCGGCATCGTCGCGCACTACATCAACGCCTACGGCACCGAGGACCAAAAGCAGGCCTGGCTGCCCAAGATGGCCAGCGGCGAGATGGTCGCCGCGATCGCGATGACCGAACCAGGCACCGGATCGGATCTGCAGAGCATCGCCACCAAGGCCGTCAAGGACGGCGACGACTATGTGATCAACGGCGCCAAGACCTTCATCTCCAACGGCTGGCTGGCCGACCTGGTGCTGGTGGTGGCGAAAACCGGCAACGAAGGCGGCATCGGCGACATCTCGCTGATCGGCGTCGAAACCGCCGATCTGGCCGGGTTCAGCCGCGGCCGCAACCTGGAAAAGCTGGGCCAGCACGGGCAGGACACCGTCGAACTCAACTTCTCCGACGTACGGGTGGCGCAGACCAACCTGCTGGGGGGCGCCGAAGGCCAGGGGTTCATCCAGCTGATGCAACAGCTGCCCCAGGAACGGCTGCTGCTGGCGGTGGCCGCGGCGGCTACGATCGAGAAGGCGGTCGAGGTTTCGGTCGAGTACGCCAAGGATCGGAAGGCTTTCGGCAAGCCATTATTCAGCTTTCAGAACACCAAATTCGTTCTGGCCGAATGTGACACGCTGGCCACGGTGTGCTGGACCTACCTCGACGACTGCATCGCCAAGCACCTCGCCGGTGAGCTGGATGTCACCGGCGCCGCCAAGGCCAAGTGGTGGCTGACCGAACAGCAATGCACGGTCGTGGACCGTTGCGTGCAGATCTTCGGCGGCTACGGCTATATGACCGAATACCCGATCGCGCGCATGTACGCCGACTCCCGGGTGCAGAAGATCTACGGCGGCGCCAACGAGATCATGAAAGAACTCATCGCCCGCAGTCTCTGACACTGTCGCGAAGAAAGAAGGTCACAACATGGGTCCGTTGAGTGGCGTGAAGGTCGTCGAAATGGCCGGCCTGGCGCCGGCCCCGTTCGGGTGCATGATCCTGGCGGATCTCGGCGCCGAGGTGTTGCGGATCGACCGTGCCGGTGCCCACGCCGGACTGGTCACCCCACCGGGGGTGCTCGACCGCGGCCGACGGACCATCGCCGTCGATCTGAAAACACCCACCGGTGTCCGCGTGGTCCACGAGGTCGTGGCCCACGCGGACGTCTTCGTAGAGGGCTACCGTCCCGGTGTCGCCGAGCGCCTCGGTATCGGGCCGGAAGCATTGTGCGGCTTGAATCCTCGACTGGTGTACGGCCGGATGACCGGCTGGGGCCAGGACGGTCCGCTGGCAGCGCGAGCCGGACACGACATCAACTACATCGCCATCGCCGGTGCCCTCGAGCCCATCGGGCGAGCGGGCGAACGCCCGCACGCCCCGCAGAATCTGCTCGCGGATTTCGCCGGCGGCGGGCTGATGCTGGCGCTCGGCATCGTGTCGGCGTTGTACGAGCGCGACCAGTCCGGCCGGGGACAAGTGGTGGATGCGGCGATGGTGGACGGGGCGGCGTTGCTGACCACCTTCCTGCACGGCATGCGCGCGGCCGGGATGTGGCCCGGCGAACGCGGAACCAACGCCCTCGACGGTGGCGCCCCGTTCTACGACACCTACGAAACCGCCGACGGCAAGTTCATGGCCGTCGGATGCGTCGAACCGCACTTCTACGCGCAACTGCTCGCCAAGCTCGGGCTTGCCGACGCCGAACTTCCGAACCAGCTCGATGCCCGTGGCTGGCCGGAAGTCCGCAACGCCATTGCCGGGGTGTTCGCGCAGAAGACCCGGGCCGAATGGACCGAGATCTTCGCCGACTCCGATGCCTGCGTATCGCCGGTGCTCACGCCGTGGGAGGCCCACGAGCACCCCCACAACCAGGCACGACGTGCTTTCATCAAAGTCGGCGATGCGCTGCAGCCTGCGCCGGCACCCCGGTTCAGCCGTACCGCGTCCGCCGAGCCCGGCCTGGTCAATCACGGCGCGAAAGATATCGCCGACACCCTCGGCGCATGGGGTCTGAAACCTGGAGTCGTCGACGAACTCGTCGCCGCCAGGGCTGTGCACGACCCGTAGCGGGATGGGTGCCACGGCAGCTCGGTCTTGCCGTCTTCCGGGGCCTGCTCGACCACCTCGCCACCCTCACCCGCAACCAGATCCGCTACCACGGCACCAACATCGAGATCGACAAGCTCGCCGATCCCACCCCGAGCAGCGCCGCGCGTTCGACCTACTCGATCGCTCGATCCCCCTCACCATCGCCGCGTAGCCAGAACAACCTCCCACCAAAACCAGCAAATCCCCAGGTCAACCCCAGGATTCTTCTATTTCACGTGCCGTAACTTCGGATTAGTCTTCCGCCCGCGCCTCATGCGCAGCCGCGAACTGGGCTACCAGCGCATCCACCGCGCTGGCAATGAGATCGAATTGAGCGACGAGGTCGATCTGGTCTCCAGCCGCCTCGCTGGCGATGAACAACCCGTCTGCCGCCGACATGACGAATGCGGCCAACTGTTTGACCTGCCGCTCGTCGAGTTGTGGATAGTGACGCCGTAGGTTCTCGCTCGCGAATGCCCGTGCGTTGTCACGGACCTGTACGAACATCTTCCGGGCCTCCGGTTCGTCGGGGCGCCGCTCGAGCACGAGCATGAGCCCCAACCGCAGGAAGTCCGGGGCGGCCTGCAGACTCTTGAGCACCTGGGCCGCCATCACATGCGCGTAAGTCCCGTCGGTCACAGTCACCGGCGCAGCAACGGCTGCGATCCAGCGCCCGTAGCTGCGCTCGATGACAGCCGCGAGCAGATCACCCTTGTCGGCAAAGTGCCAGTAGATCGAACTCGGCGGGAGGCCGGATGCCTTGCTCACCGCACCGATCGAGGTTCCTTCGTACCCGCGCATCGCCGCGATCTCCGCGGCAGCATCGAGAATCTTCTCCCGGGAGTCTTCCCCGTTGGCCCGCGTCTTACGGCCGGCACGCCTGGCTGCATCGGCCACGCCGCCCTCCTGCCCTATCGTTGGCACGACACCGGAAGCCAAGCCTGGTTACTGTTCATAATACTACATTAGGTCAGATCCGGGAGCTGCGCATATCCGCGTTTCGTCGCTATTTCTATGATATTTAGCGATGATGACCACCGCTCACCCTGTAGTGATCGCTATGCGGATATAGATGATCAGGGACGGCATCCCACTTCCGCCGAGGAGGGCTTCATCGTGGACCAAGACGCGGCAGGCGAGGCCACCGTCGTCGTATCACGTCGGGTGCGCCCCGGCGAAACCCGCAACTTCGAACGCTGGTTGCACCGCCTGCAACGCGCCGTCGAACAAGCCCCCGGTCACGTCGCCACGACGGTCCGGCCGCCGGATTCGGACGGCAGCAGCGAGTGGGTGGTGCTCTATCGCTTTCGGTCGGCCGGGGATCTCGACAACTGGCTGTGCTCCGCGAAGCGACTGGCTCTGGTCGAGGCCGGTGCGGCCTACCTCGTCGATCAGCCCGTCGAGCAACGGATTCTGCATCCCGGGCCGGACAGCGTCACTTTGGTCAGCGCGGTACGGCTCCGCCACGGAACCGCGGAACGACATCGACTCCTGCACGAGCGCGGGGTCGCCGACGCCCGACAGATGGGCGGATTGATTCGCGCTGAGCTGATCCCGGCATGTGTGAACGCACAGCCCGACACCGTCGCGGTCATGACCTTTCGCTCCCGCGCTCAGCTCGACCGATGGCTCGAGTCTGCCGAACGCCGCGCCGTCCTCGACGACATGGCCGAGTTGCTCGACCGGCCCCGCACGATAAATATCGTCGGCGGTTACGCCGGTTGGTTCGCCGGCAGCGGAACCGGCGGACCGAAACGATGGAAGCAAGCCGTCGCGGTCGTTGCGGGCTTGATCCCGGTCTCCTTGGCTGTGACCGTTGTTCGTGAGGCAGTTCTTCCTGCGGCGCCGACCCTTGCCGTGGTCGTGATCAATGCCGTCGTCAATGTCGTCCTGCTTACCTGGGTGGTCATGCCCGTCCTGACCCGCGCCCTGCGCTCGTGGTTGGCTCGATGACGCCGGCAAAGGGCGTCGCTGCCATCCATCCCTAGGGCGTACAATTTTCTGTACAAACAGTAAGGGGTTGCTGATGCGGACGATGAGCTACAGCGAGTCGCGTGCCCGGTACGCCGAAGTTCTGGATTCGGTGGTCAACGACCGGGAGGAGATCGTGATCACCCGCGCGGGTCATGAGCCGGTGGTGATGGTCTCGTTGGCCGATTTCGAGTCGCTGCGGGAGACCGCCTATCTGATGCGTTCACCGGCGAATGCCCGACGTCTGCTCGACGCGATGGAGCGGCTCGAGAGTGGTGCGGGAGAGGAGCGTCCGCTTATCGATACGGCAGACTGACCGTGCGGCTCGTGTGGGATGCCAACGCATGGGAGGACTACCTGTGGTGGCAGGCGCAGGATCGAAAAGTGCTCGGGCGGATCAACGCCCTCGTGGCGGATATCGTCCGAAACGGAAACGAAGGCATCGGTAAGCCCGAGCCGCTGAAGCATGACTTCGCGGGGTACTGGTCCCGGAGAATTACCGACGAGCACCGCATGGTGTACAAGGTCGTCGCGTCCGAGGGCGCCGACACCGAGGTCCGTATTGCGGCGTGCCGTTACCACTACGGACGCTAGGCCTCGCAGCGGAGCGCATCGACCGCAGGCCGGTAGGCGGTTCAGCCGATCGCTGACCCCGGAAACTTGGTGCCGGTTTCGTTTTCGGCGAACTCGAACACCTCGGCCGCGATGTCGTAGTCGCCGGCGAGTGCGGTCCGGCCGAGCATCACCAGCGGTCCGGACAGGCCGAGCGGACCGTCGTAGCCGATGTAGCTGCCCGGCGGTACCGGCTCGCTGATGCAGTACAGGGTCGAGGCGGCGCCGGCGTCGATGTCGTTGGCGACCACGCCGGCCACCGTGCGCACCACGCGGTCGGCTGCTGCCAGCAGCGGCTTGTCGGAGAGGTGGGACAGGTTGGAGGCGACCCAGCCGGGATGGGTGAGTTGGCTGACCACCGGCGAGTTCGCCACCCGCAGGCGACGATCCAGTTCCAGTCCCCACAGCATCACGCCGAGCTTGGAACGCGAGTACGCGCCCATCATCGTCCACTTGGCGGTGCGCAGGTGCATGTCGTCGAGTCGGAGTTCGGCGCTGCGGTGCGCGTGCGAGCCGACATTGATGATCTGGGAACGGATGCGCGGGAAGATCAGGTTGGTCAGGGCGAAGGGGCCGAGCAGGTTGGTGCCGAGTGTCTTCTCGAACCCGTCGACGGTCTCTTCCCGGCCCTCGGTGAGCAGGCCGGCGTTGTTGATCAGGATGTCGACGTCCTCGTCGAGGGCGTCGGCGAACGCCCGCACCGAGGCCAGATCGGCCAGGTCGACCTTCGCGATCGACGTCGAGCCGCCGATCTCGGCGGCGCGCTGCGCTCCCAGTTCGGGGTTGCGGACCGCCATGATCACGTGCGCGCCGGCCCGGACCAGCGCGCGGGCGGTGCCGAGGCCGACGCCGTTCGTCGCGCCGGTCACGATGATGCGTTTGCCGCTGAGGTCGCCCAGCCGGGCCGGAGTCCAGTGCGTTGTCACCGGTTCAGCGTAGTCGGGTCGGTGACCCGAGTCGGGTTCGCTCGGCGCAGGTGCGTGGCACCGGCAGTGTTCAGGAGGCCAGGCCGAGGAACACCAGCAGCGAACGTTCGACCTCGGCCATCGATGCGGCGGGCACGCGACCTATCCGGGTATCGAGGTTCGATCGCCGGACTGTCGTGATCTTGTCGATCATGGCGAAGCCGGGTTGGACGATTCCGGTGGTTGTGGGCATCGCGATGCGCGCCGTCGGCGCGTCGGCACCGGAGACCGTCCATAGTTCGCCGCGATTCACTCCTCGCCGGCCATGTCGGAGATCGACTCGATGAAGTCCATGTCGTCGCTGTACCGGGCGGTACCCGCGTTCGCGCATGCGTCGGCGGCACTCGCGGGCCCGCTGGGTCGATGTCGGCATACTTCCAGTGTTGTATGAAACGCCCGAGCTATGAATCAGCTATGTGACAGCACCACATCGGCCAGGGCGGGCGCATCGTCACGTTCCACGACCGAGGCGGTGATCTGCAGCGTGTCCGAACCGGTACGCCAGATCCGGGTGCGCAGCGTCTCCCCGGGGAACACCACCCCGGCGAACTTGGCGCCGAAGCCGGTCACCCGGGCGGCGTCGCTGCCGAGGACGGCGTCGGTCACGGTCCGGCAGACGATGCCGAAAGTGCACAGCCCGTGCAGGATCGGCGCGGGAAACCCCGCGGCCTCGGCGAAGTCGGGATCGGAATGCAGCGGGTTGCGGTCCCCGCACAGCCGGTAGAGCAGCGCCTGTTGCGGCAGCGTCGCCGTCGTGACGTCGTAATCGGGCTCCCGGTCCGGTAACTCGGCCTTCTCCGACGGCCCACGTTCGCCACCGAACCCGCCCTCACCGCGGGCGAAGATGGACGACCGTGCGGTCCAGAGCGGCTCACCGGCCTCGTCGGCGGTGGTGTATTCGCGCACGATCACGGCCGCCTTGCCCTTGTCCCAGACCTCGGCGATCCGCGAGGTCTGGCGCGCGCTACCGGACGCGGGCAGGGGGCGATGCACGGTGACCGACTGGGTGCCGTGCACCACCTTGGCCAGGTCGATATCGATCCCGGGAAACGAGACCGCCGGCGGGGCAACCTGATGGAAGGTGGCGGCAACGGTCGCGAAGGTGGGGAGCACCAGCGGCGCGACGTCGTCCAGGTAGCCCAACTGGGCCGGATCGGTCGGCGCACCACCCGCACCCAGCGCCAGCTGATACAGCTGGACATCGGACGCGGTCCAGGAGAAGTCTTCGGCGGGCAGCTCGGCGCCGACCGCGACGCCGGGGTCGATCGGCATCAGCGGCCTGCCTTCCGGTCGGCATTCTTTCTGTCGGCGATATCCAGCACGGCGAGGTAGCCGAAGGTCATCGCGGGACCGATGGTCGCGCCCGGCCCGGCGTAGGTGTGCCCCATCACCGGTGAGCTGGAATTGCCGCAGGCGTACAGCCCCTCGATCACGCTGTCGTCCTCCCGGAGCACCCGGCCGGCGACGTCGGTGACCAGGCCCCCCTTGGTGCCGAGGTCGCCGGGCACCATCTGCACCGCGTAGAACGGCCCCTTGTCGATAGCGCCCAGACACGGGTTCGGTGCGTTGCGCGGGTCGCCGTAGTAGCGGTCGTACGCGCTTTCGCCGCGGTGGAAGTCTTCGTCGACGCCGGTCCGGGCGAACTCGTTGAACCGGGCGACGGTGGCTGCCAACCGGTCCGCCGGAATCCCGATCGTGTCGGCCAGCTCGGCCAGGGTGTCGGCCTCGACCACCACGCCGGCTTCCCGCCAGCTCTTCGGGAAGCGTTGTCGTGGTTGTAGTCCGGCGAAGATATAGCGGTCACGATAGCGCTGGTCGAGGATCATCCAGGACGGGATGTTCTCGCCCGGTCCCTCGCCCTGCCCGAACTGCCCACCGTACATCCGGTGTACCGCTTCGACATACGGTGCAGCCTCGTTGAAATAGCGCTCGCCCCGGGCGTTGACGATGATCCCACCGGGCAGGTTGCGTTCGGCCAGGCAGAACCACGGCCCCTTGGGTAGCGGAATCGACGGCCCCCACCACGCATCGGACATGAAATCGACCGCGCCGCCGAGCTTCTGACCGGCCAGGATGCCGTCCCCGGTGTTGCTGACCGCGCCGGTGGTCCACTGGGTGCCGATCGGTTCGCGCTGATATTTCTTGCGCAGTTCCTCGTTGTGCTCGAATCCGCCGGCGGCGAGGATCACGCCGTATCGGGCCGTGAACCGTTCCGGCTTGCCGGCACGCAGCACGTCGACTCCGCGAACCACCCCGTCCTCGGTGTAGAGGTCGGTCATCGGGGTGTTCAACAGCAGCGGGATGCCGGCGTTCGTCAGGCCGAGCCGCAGCGCGGCGGCCAGCGCTTGTCCCATGCCGAGCATGTGCCGGCCGGTCAGTTTGGCCGCCATCATCCGGGCGCCGACCCGCATCGACCGCAACACCCCCTTGGGGTGGCGCCGGTTCAAGTTGAGCCAGCGGTAGTCGGCTTGCAGCACCACCAGATTCAGCGGTGCCTTGCTGTACGGCGGCTGCAGATTCGCCAGGTCGGCGCCGAGTCGCCTGCCGTTGAACGGCTTCGGCTCCACCGAGCGCCCGCCGGGCCGGCCGCCGGGAGCTTCGGGGTAGTAGTCCGCGTAATCGGGCACCCACGTCATCTTCAACGGGGTGGTACGCAGGATGAAGTCGAACATCTCCGCGCCCCGGTCGATGTAGGTGTCGATCCGCTCGGCCGGCACGTCGTCGCCGATGATGCTGTGCAGGTAGGTGCGCGCGGCGGCCGGAGTGTCGTCGGTGACGCCGGACGCGCGTAGCGCGGCGTTGCCGGGAATCCACACCCCGCCACCGGAGCGGGCGGTCGACCCGCCGAAGTACGGCGACTTCTCCAGCACCACCACGCTCAGCCCGCGATCGGCCGCAGTCAGGGCTGCGACCATACCGCCGCCACCACTGCCCACGACGACGACGTCATATGTCTGCTCGGCCATGTAGAACACGTTATAGAATGAGGGCCCGTAGAGTCCATCCTCGCGCTTGTGGAACCGGTCATTGCGCAGCGCTGATGCGGTCTACAACCTGTTCCAGAACGCCGGAGGTGCCGGGATGCTCGACAGTCAGGTCAGGGCGGCGATCGCGGCCGAACTCGCGGTTGCCGAACGAGATCGGGTGCCGGTCGATCCGCTCACCGACCGCTACCCCGAGATCGACGTGGTCGACGCCTACGAGATCCAGCTGATCAATATCCGGCAGCGCCGCGCCGCCGGGGCCACGGTGATCGGGCACAAGGTGGGGCTGTCGTCCGAGGCGATGCAGCGGATGATGAACGTCGACGAACCGGACTACGGCCACCTGCTCGCGGACATGGCGGTGGACGAGGATGTTCCGGTCGACACCGGGCGCTACCTGTACCCGCGAGTCGAGGTGGAGGTCGGGTTCGTGCTCGGCGCCGACCTGCCCGGCGCGGAGTGCACCGAGGCCGACGTACTCGCCGCCACCGCCGCTTTCGCGCCGGCGATCGAGCTGATCGACACTCGGATCACCGAGTGGAAGATCAAGCTGGCCGACACCATCGCCGACAATGCCTCCTCGGCCGGGTGGGTACTCGGCAAGCAACGGGTCGCGCCCGGGGGGCTCGACATCCGCGGTATCGATGCGGTGCTCACCCGCAACGGCGAGGTGGTCGCGGAAGGACGCAGCGACGCCGTGCTGGGTGACCCGGTAATCGCGGTGGCGTGGCTGGCCCGCAAGGTGGCCGGCTTCGGGGTGCGGCTCAAAGCCGGCGATGTGGTGTTGCCCGGCTCCTGCACCCGAGCGATCGACGCGCGTCCCGGCGACACGTTCCATGCCGAATTCGCCGGGCTGGGCTCGGTCGACCTGAGCTTCGAGTAAGGGAGAGCCCTATGGCCAAAGCAAGTGCCGCGATCGTCGGTTCCGGCAACATCAGCACCGACCTGCTCTACAAGCTGCAGCGGTCCGAGGTGATCGAACCGCGGTGGATGATCGGCATCGATCCGGCCAGCGAAGGCTTGAAGCGAGCCCGCGGCCTCGGTCTGGCGACGTCTGCCGAGGGTGTCGGCCCGCTGCTCGATCAGGCGGAGAAGCCGGACATCATCTTCGAGGCCACGTCGGCCTACGTCCATCGGGCGGCCGCGCCGGACTATGCGGCGGCCGGTATCCGCGCGGTGGATCTCACCCCGGCCGCGGTGGGCCCGGCGGTGGTGCCGCCGGTGAACCTCGGCGCACACCTGGACACGATGAACGTCAATATGATCACCTGCGGCGGGCAGGCGACGATCCCGATCGTCGCCGCGGTGTCCCGGGTGGTCGACGTGCCGTACGCCGAGATCGTCGCCTCGGTGGCGTCGGTCTCCGCGGGGCCGGGCACCCGGGCCAACATCGACGAGTTCACCAAGACCACCAGCCGCGGTGTGGAGACGATCGGCGGCGCGCAACGGGGCAAGGCGATCATCATCCTGAACCCGGCCGAACCGCCGATGATCATGCGGGACACCATCTTCGCAGCGATTCCGGAGGACGCCGATCGGGCGGCGATCGCGGATTCGATCACCCGGATGGTCGCCGACGTGCAGCAGTACGTCCCCGGCTATCGGTTGCTCAACGAGCCGCAGTTCGACGATCCGACCCCGGTCTCCGGCGGTTTCGCCCGGGTCTCGGTATTCGTCGAGGTGGAGGGCGCGGGCGACTTCCTGCCGCCGTACGCCGGCAACCTGGACATCATGACCGCGGCCGCGACCCGGGTCGGCGAACAGATCGCCGCCCAGCTGCTCGCGGCCCGAGTGTAAGGAGCGATCGCGGTGGCATCGACGAACACAACTCAGACCCCGTACTCCAACCTGCTCGACGTGCGGGTCACCGACACCAGCCTGCGGGACGGCTCGCACCACAAGCGGCACCAGTTCACCGTGGCCGAGGTGCGAGCCATCGTCGCCGCCTTGGACCTCGCCGGGGTGCCGGTGATCGAGGTGACCCACGGCGACGGCCTCGGCGGCTCCTCGTTCAACTACGGCTTCTCCAAGACGCCGGAGCAGGAGCTGATCAAGGCGGCGGCGGAGACGGCAAAGGACGCCAAGATCGCGGTCCTGATGTTGCCCGGCGTCGGGGTCAAGGAAGACATCAAGATTTCCCAGGACAACGGGGCGTCGATCTGCCGGATCGCCACCCACTGCACCGAGGCCGACGTCTCGATTCAGCATTTCGGTCTGGCCCGCGAGTTGGGCCTGGAGACGGTCGGCTTCCTGATGATGTCGCACAGCCAGCCGCCGGAGAAGCTGGCGAAGCAGGCCCGGATCATGGCCGACGCCGGTTGTCAGTGTGTGTACGTGGTGGATTCGGCCGGTGCGCTCGTGCTCGACGAGGTCGCCGACCGGGTGTCGGCGCTGGTCGCCGAGCTCGGCGACGACGCTCAGGTGGGTTTCCACGGCCACGAGAACCTGGACCTGGCGGTGGCGAATTCGATATACGCGGTGCGCGCCGGAGCGACCCAGATCGACGGCAGTGCCCGTCGGTTCGGTGCCGGTGCAGGCAATACCCCGGTCGAGGCATTCGTGGGAGTCTGCGACAAGATCGGGCTGAAGACCGGGATCGACTTCTTCGCGATCGCCGACGCCGCCGAAGACGTCGTCCGCCCGGCGATGCCGCAGGAGTGCCTGCTCGACCGGCAGGCGCTGATGATGGGGTACGCCGGGGTGTACTCCAGCTTCCTGCGGCACGCGGAGTTGCAGGCGGAGCGCTACGGGGTGTCGTCGGCGGAGATGCTGGTGCGGGCCGGGCAGCGGAAGCTGGTCGGGGGCCAGGAAGACCAGCTGATCGACATCGCGCTGGAACTGCAGCGGGAAGCGGCGGCCGCGGGCTGAGGCACACCGTTTCGTGACCGTGTGGCCGACCGCGACCGGGGGCGGATCACTCTGCGCCGGTGCGTAACTGCCGTGGACTGACGCCGAACCAGCGTTGGCAGGCCCGGGCGAGCGCACTCTGCTCGGAGTAGCCGAGCTCGCGGGCCAGATGGCTGCAGGTGACGTCGGTCTCGGTCAGGTAGTGCCGGGCCAGCTCCCGCCGGACCTCGTCGACGAGTGTGCCGACGCCGGTGCCTTCTGCGGCAAGTCGCCGTTGCAGCGTTTTGGGATGCAGACGGAGCTGTCCGGCGATGATCGGCACGGTGGCGGCGCCCGCCGGCAACAGATGCCGGATCAGCTCGCGTACCGGGGCGCGCAGGTCCGGCTCGCGCCGGTCGATGATCAGGTCGAGGTACTCGAGCATGGCGCGATGCGCGAGTTCGTCCCGCACCAGGGGCCGCGTCAGGTCCGACGTCTGCATGGTGAAGCCGGCGCGTGGCTGGGCGAAGCGGGGCGTGCAGGAGAAGTAGTGCAGATAGTCCGGTCGGGGGGTGAGCGGATTGTGCGGTACCCACACGACCACGGGGTTGTACTCCGTACCCAGCAGGAACCGCAGAACCCGCAACGTCACGCCCAGCGACAGCTCGACCACCTGTGGACAGGTGCGCGGCACCGGGCTGAGAATCTTGAACTCGAAGAACGACAGCCGCTCGTCCGACATCGGGCTGATGCTCGTCCCGATTGCCGGGCTGTAGGCGGCGAGGTAGTGCTCGAATATCGCGAAGGCGTCGGCTACCGTTCCGGTGGTCCGGGCGGCGACACCGACCGGCCCGAGAATCTCGATTCCCTGTCGTGCGCCGAGCCGACGGCCGAAGTCGGGTGTACCGGTCGCTCTCGCGGCGACTTCCAACGCATCGATCAGCGCCGGGTAGGCGAAGAAGACGTCGAATCGGCCGACATCATCGGGCCGGATACCGGCTTCACCGAGCAACGCCGCCGGGTCCCCGCCGAGTTCGGTGACCAATGCGGGGTATCCGGTCAGGGATGTCCCGCGGATCACAGACATGTCCGCCAGGGTCAAGAAGTTGTCCGTTGCTGTCAAGTAGAGCGCGCTCCGGGTCGGAACAATGGGCGACAGATGTTCATCGAGCTCGATCCGGAGGGATCATCATGACACTGGCTATCGCACCCGGCCCGGCGACCACGTCGATCGGTGCAGTTTTGCCGTTGGTCGCATTACCGCAGACCGAACTGCTCACGGTGAATGCGAACGACATTCCGCTGATCAAGGATTCGCTCGGTCCAGGGGTGCACTTCAAGCCGCTGCGCCTGGATATGGAGAACGGTGAGTGGGTGGTGCTGGCCACCTTCGCGCCGGGTGCCGCGATTCCGCTGCACTACCACACGGGCGCGGTCGATGCGTGGACGATCAGCGGCTGCTGGAACTACAAGGAGTACCCGGACCAGAAGCAGGTCGCCGGGTCGTACCTGTACGAGCCGGGTGCGTCGGTGCACACGCTGGAATGCCCGGCGTCCAACACCGAGGACACCGTGGTGTTGTTCCGGGTGTCGGGGGCGAACGTCAACTTCAACGATGACGGTACGTTCCATTCGGTGCTGGACGCCGCGACGATCCGCCATCTCACCGACGCGCTCGCCGAGGCGCAGAACCTCGGCGAGGTCAACTACATCGGTGGTGGTGCCGCGGGTTTCACCGCGAAGTAGCCCGCGTGCCGGCCGGTCTCGTCGATGTGGCGCTCGTCGTGCTCAGCCGGCGCCCGGCACCCGCCCGTCGAGATCGGTGAAGCCGTAGTCGACGGCCAATGTCGCCACCGGCCAGGCGTGGCCGGAGCGGTCGGCGAGATCGGCGGCGGTGGCCAGGGCGACCACCGCCCGCCCGGCGAACCGGGGCGATTCGGCGGCGTCCAGGTCGAATTCGCCCTCGCCGGGCAGCGTGACCACTCGCCTTCCGTCCGCACCGCGTGGAACTAGTTGCAGTAGTTCGGTGTTCACGATTCCCGGCCACAGCGACACCACGCTCACGCCGGTGCCGGCCAATTCGTGGGCCAGGTCGGCGGTCATCCGGTCGAGGGCGCATTTGCCGACCCCGTAGACCACGTTGTGCATGTGCCGGGCGGCGCCGGGCGAGGAGATGTTGACGATCAGCCCACGTCCGGCCGCGATCATCCGCGGCGCCGCCAGACTCGCCGCGACGAAGTGCGAGCGCAGCCCGATATCGATCCCCGCGTCCCAGGCCTGCGGTGGGATCTCCCAGAACCGCTTGCCCAGCCAGCGGGCGGCGCCCGGGCTGTCGTAGACGTTGTTGACCAGGATGTCGAGTCGGCCGGCGGCGGTGCCGATCCGGTCGACGACCGCGCGGATCTGCGCGTCGTTGCCGTGGTCGCACGGCATCGCGACGCCGGTCCCGCCGACCGCGTCGATCTCGGCGGCGGTCGCGGCCAAACTACCCGGCAGCGGGCCCGGCTTTCCCCGGCCGGTCAGATACACCGTTGCGCCGGCCGCGCCGAGTTCGAGGGCGATGCCCTTGCCGATGCCGCGACTCGCGCCGGTCACCAGCGCTACCTGGCCGGCGAGTCCGAGGCCGGTCATAGTTCCGCCAGGTACCGCAGCAGCAGCGCGTCGGTCGCGCCGGTGCGCTCCAGCGGCAGCAGGTGTCCGGCGTCGGCCACCATATCCGCCGCGCGCAGGTCCGGTACCCGCGCACGCATCGTCCCGATCGGGTCCATGCCGCTGAATCCCTCCATATCGCAATCACGTTCGCCGTAGAGAAAGAACGCGGGCACCGCCACCGGGGCGTCGGGCAGAGCCGCGCCGAGCTCCCAGTTCCGGTCGAGTGCCCGGTACCAGTTCAGCCCGCCGGTGAATCCGGTGCGCTCGAAAGTCGAAGCCAGGAGCTCGAACTCCGCTTCCGACAACCACGGCCAGGGCAGCGGCGGAGCGACCGGCAGCGCGTCGAGGTAACGGGTTCCCGGTGGGTGCTGCCAGACGTCCAGATAGTGGTAGTCACCGCTGAGTGCGTAGTACACCCGCGCCAGGAACTCGCGCGGGGCGCCGGCCAGTTCGGCGTCCGCCGAGCCGGGCTGCTGGAAGTGGTGCAGGTGCACGAAGTGCCGTCGGGCCATCCGGGCCCAGATCTCGCTCGGCCGGCGCGGCGCCCGGCCCAGATACGGGTTGTTGCAGACGATCACGGCTCGTACCCGGTCCGGCACCCGGAGCGCCAGCTCCCAGGTGAGCACGGCACCGAAGTCCAGCCCGACGAATACCGCTCGATCGGCGCCCAGCTGATCGAGCAGACCGGTCAGATCGGCGATCGAATCGACGTTGGTGTACGCCGCCGGACCGGTGGGTGCGTCGGTCCCGCCGAAACCGCGCAGGTCCGGGGCGATCGCGTGCCATCCGGCGGCAGCCACCGCGGCGAGTTGCCGGTGCCAGACGAACCCGGTGTGCGGAAACCCGTGCAGGAAGATCACCGGCGGTCCGGAGCCCTGCTCGCGCAGGTGCATCCGGATACCGTTGGTCGTGATGTCGCGTTCGTGGAACGAGTCAGTCGGCAACCGGAAGCATCCCCTCCAGGACGGCGTGCTCGATGCTGGCCCGTAGCCGGCCGCACGACCGGCCGAGTCCGGGACCCGGTGCGTCGGCGAACTCGGCGCAGGACCCGGTGGGATCGCTGGTCCATTGGATGCTGGTGTGTTGTGGGCTGTGCTTGCGAACCAGCACCGTCGCGGCACAGCCGGCGCATCGCACCGGCGTCATTCCGGCATCCAGGTAGGTGTACCGGTCGGTCGCGGTCTGCGCCCGGATCGCCGCCGACCGTTGCGGATCGGCGGCGAAGCCGGGTGCCTTGGCCCACTCGGTCACGATCAGACCTCGGCCGGATTCTCGGTCCCGGCCGCCGCCCGCTGCCGGGTCAGGTTCTCGGCGACCTCCCGTTCCCAGGCCTCGATCGCCCGCGAGGTGTCGATCTCGAACTCGAACCGCTGCGTCATCTTGTCGGTGACGTCGGCAACGTCGACGTAGAACTGCTCGTACCAGCGGCGCAGCTGGTAGACCGGGCCGTCCTCTTCGCACAACAGGGGATTGTCGATCTTGGTTTTGTGCCGCCAGATCGCCACGTCCTGCTCGAAGCCCATCGTCACGCCTTCGGTGAACTTGCGGGCCAACTTGTTGCTGGTGGCGTCGTCGAGGCCTTTCGGCTTCTCCACCGACACGCCCCACTGCAACATGAACGAGTCCTGGGTGATCGGGTAGTGGCAGTTGATCAAAACGCTCTCGGCCTTGTATCCGCTGTAGTCGTTGTGCAGCCAGTTGATCATGTACGAGGGACCGAAGTAGGACGCCTCGGAGTCGAGCACCGATTCGCCGTACTGGGTGCCCATGTTCGGCACATCCGGACGGCCGTGATTCTGCAGGTACTGCGACGCGACGTGGCCCTCGAACACGTTCTTGAAGTATTTGGGGAACCCGAAATGGACGTAGAAGAAGTGCGCCATGTCGACCACGTTGTCGATGATCTCCCGGCAGTTCGAGCCCTCGACGCGCAGCGTGTTCCAGGTCCAGTCGGTCCAGGAGTCGGTGAACACCTCCGGCAGCCGGGGAATCGTCACGTCGTCCGGTGGCGGATTGCCCTCGGCGTCGTGCCAGACGAACAGCTGCTTGTTCTCCTGCAAGGTGATCCAGGATCGGGTGCGGGCTAGCGGTGGTACCCGGCGCGCGTAGGGGATCGCGGTGCACCGGCCGTTGCCGCCCCAGCGCCAGTCGTGGAACGGGCAGGCCACCGCGTCGCCCTTGATGGTGCCTTCGCTGAGATCGCCGCCCATGTGCCGGCAGTAGGCGTCGAGTACCCGCAGCTTGTTCTGGCTGTCGGCAAACACGACGAGCTTGGTGCCGAATGCCTCGATCGCGTGCGGCCGCCCGTCGCGGAAATCCCGCTCCAGCCCGAGGCAATGCCAGCCCCGGGCGTACCTGGTGGGCGCCGTACCGACGTCGATGTCTCGAATGCGTGTCATCGGTGTCCCTCGAATCCGGCAACAGTCACTAGAACACGTTATAGAACGGTCTCCGTCATCGCCAGTTCCGCGGGGGTGAAGTTGGTGGCCGCGGGCACCGGCGGTGGCGTCTCGACAGGAATGGGAACGTGTTCTAGTCTCGAAGCAGCGACTGGGAAGGGAGCGGCTGGTGGCCGACGAGGGCGTTGACGGAGTCCGGGCACGGGTGGAGGAGTTGCTCCCCACGCTGCGGGAACGTGCGCAGGAGGCCGAGGAGCTACGCCGAATTCCGGACGATTCGATCAAATCGCTGCAGGAGACGGGCTTTTTCAAGCTGATCCAGCCGAGTCGCTGGGGCGGCTACGAGTGCGACCCGGTGATCTTCTACGACACGGTCCGGCGGATCGCCAGCGCCTGCGGCTCGACCGGCTGGGTGGCCTCGATCCTGGGTGTGCACAACTGGCACCTCGCCTTGTTCGACGAGCAGGCGCAGCACGACGTCTGGGGCGACGACCCGGAAACCCGGATCTCCTCGTCCTACGCCCCGATGGGGCGCGGCGACGCGATCGACGGCGGCTACACCGTCAACGGGTCGTGGGCGTGGTCGTCCGGCTGTGACCATGCCGACTGGGTGTTCGTCGGCGGCCCGGTGATCAAAAACGGCAAGCCGGTCGATTTCGGCAGTTTTCTCATCCCGCGCTCGGACTACCGGATCGACGACGTGTGGAATGTGGTCGGACTCCGTGCCACCGGCTCCAATACGATCGTGGTCGAGGACGTATTCGTCCCGCGGTACCGCTTCCTGAGCATGCGGACGATGGCGCAGCTCACCTCGCCCGGACTCGACCGCAACACCGCGCCGGTGTACAAGATGCCGTGGGGCACGATCCATCCCACGACCATCTCGGCGCCGATCGTCGGCATGGCTTACGGCGCCTACGACGCGCACGTCGAGCATCAGGGCAGGCGCATTCGTGCCGCGTATGCCGGCGAGAAGGCGAAGGAAGATCCGTTCGCCAAGGTGCGGGTCGCGGAGGCGGCCAGCGATATCGACGCCGCCTGGCGCCAGCTGTCCGGCAATGTCGCCGACGAGTACGGGTATCTGCTGCGCGGCGAGGAGGTGCCGTTCGAGCTGCGGCTGCGCGCCCGCCGGGATCAGGTGCGGGCCACCGGCCGAGCGATCGCCTCGATCGACAAGCTGTTCGAGAGTTCCGGGGCTACCGCGCTGGTGAACGGGACACCGCTGCAGCGTTTCTGGCGTGATGCGCACGCCGGCCGGGTGCACGCGGCGAACGACCCGGAGCGGGCGTATCAGATGTTCGGCTCGGGCGCGTTCGGCCTGCCGATCGCCGACACTATGGTCTGATCGACAGTCGTGACCGCAGTCAGTCCGAGCAGCACGCTCACCTACGACACCACATCGCGATTCGCCCAGGTCCGTTCCGATCTGCGGTTGCATTACCACGAAGCCGGATCCGGACCGACGATCGTGCTCCTGCACGGTGGCGGCCCGGGTGCGTCGTCCTGGTCCAACTTCGCTCGCAACATCCCGGTGCTCGCCGAGCGGTTCCACGTGCTCGCGGTGGACCAGCCGGGGTTCGGTGAGTCGGACAAGCCGGTCGATCATCCGCAGTATTTCCGGCACAGCGCGGCGGCCCTCGACGACCTGCTCACCGAGTTGGAGATCGGCGGGCGGGTGCACCTGCTCGGCAACTCGCTCGGCGGCGGCACCGCGGTCCGGTTTGCCCTCGACCATCCGGATCGGGCCGGTCGGCTGGTGCTGATGGGCCCGGGTGGGTGCAGCATCAACCTGTTCGCCCCGGACCCGACCGAGGGGGTCAAGGCGCTGGCCAAGTTCAACCAGGAACCGACCCGGGAGCGGCTCGAAGCATTCCTGCGGATCATGGTGTTCGACCAGTCGCTGGTCACCGACGAGCTGATCGAGCAGCGGTTCGCCGCGGCCAGCACCCCCGAATCGCTGGCCGCGACCCGGGCGATGGGCAGGTCGTTCGCCGGGCCCGACTTCGAGCTGGGCATGCTCTGGCGCGACGCCTACACGCTGCGGCAACGGGTGCTGTTGATCTGGGGTCGCGAAGATCGGGTCAATCCGTTGGACGGTGCGTTCGTCGCGTTGAAGACCATCCCGCGCGCGCAACTGCACGTATTCGGCGGTTGTGGGCACTGGGCGCAGCTGGAGAAGTTCGACGAGTTCAACCGGCTGGCTACCGATTTCCTGCTGTCCGGAGGTACGTAGGTGATGAGCAGCATCCGATCGCTGGGCTACCTGCGGATCGAAGCCACCGACCTGGCCGCCTGGCGCGAGTACGGGCTCAAGGTGCTCGGCATGGTCGAGGGCAAGGGCTCGAACCCGGAGGCGCTGTACCTGCGGATGGACGACTTTCCGGCGCGACTGGTGATCGTCCCCGGCTCCGCCGACCGGCTGCTGGTGTCCGGCTGGGAGACCGCGAATGCCGAAGGACTGCAAGATATCCGGAACCGGCTCGAGGCCGCCGGCGTGCCGTACAAGGAAGGCAGCGCCGAGCAGTTGGCCGATCGCCGGGTCCACGAGCTGATCGAGTTCGCCGACCCGTCCGGCAACCTGCTCGAGGTGTTCCACGGTGCCGCGCTGGAACATCGGCGAGTGGTCAGCCCGTACGGACATACGTTCGTCACCGGTGAGCAGGGGCTCGGACACGTGGTGCTGTCCACCCGGGACGACGCCGAGGCGTTGCATTTCTACCGGGACGTGCTCGGCTTCATGCTGCGGGATTCGATGCGGTTGCCACCGCAGATGGTCGGCCGGCCGGCCGACGGCGCACCGGCGTGGCTGCGTTTCTTCGGCTGCAACCCGCGGCACCACTCGCTGGCGTTTCTGCCGATGCCGACGCCGAGCGGGATCGTGCATCTGATGGTCGAGGTGGAGAATGCCGACGACGTCGGCCTGTGCCTGGACCGGGCGCTCCGCAAGAAAGTAAAGATGTCGGCCACGTTGGGCCGGCACGTCAACGACTTGATGCTGTCGTTCTACATGAAGACTCCCAGCGGCTTCGATGTGGAATTCGGTTGCGAGGGTAGACAGGTCGACGACGTGGAGTGGATCGCCCGGGAGTCGACCGCGGTCAGCCTGTGGGGCCATGACTTCTCGGTGGGAATGAAATAGTCGTGGCCGCCGAACCGGCGATCGATCCGCGGGTGTTCCGGAACACCCTCGGACAGTTCTGTACCGGCATCACGATCATCACCACTGTCGACGACGGGACGCCGATCGGCTTCGCCTGTCAGTCGTTCGCGGCATTGTCGCTCGATCCGCCGCTGGTGCTGTTCTGCCCGACCAAGGCGTCCCGCTCGTGGGCGGCGATCGAACGGACCGGGCGGTTCTGCGTCAACGTCCTCGCCGAGGAGCAGCAGGACACCTGCGCCCGGTTCGGCTCGCGGGAGCCGGACAAGTTCGCCGGGATCGACTGGACCCCGTCGCCGCTCGGCTCGGCGATCATCGAGAACTCGCTGGCGCACGTCGATTGCACGCTGGAGTCGGTGCACGATGGCGGTGACCACTTCGTGGTCTACGGCCGGGTGCACGCGATGTCGGAACTGCGCGACGGCCGGCCGCTGCTGTTTCATCGCGGCCAGTACACCGCGATCGAGCCGGACAAGACCGTCCCCGCGCCGTGGCGCGACGACCTCGACGCCTTCCTCACCTCGACCTCGCTCGACACCTGGCTGTAGGGCGGCTCGGACGGTGAGCGGGTCAGCGGAGCAGATGCGCGTCGGCGTGCGCCCGTTTGAAGTAGAGGTGGGCGTCGTGCTCCCAGGTGATCGCGATGCCGCCGTGTAGCTGGATCATCTCCGCGGTGACCGCCGAGAAGGTTTCCGAGCAGTAGCGACGAGCCGCCGACACGTCGGCGCGGGCATCCGCGCTACCGGCGTCGAGTGCAGCCGTGGCTGCGGCCGAGATCGACCGGGCTGCCTCGACCTGGACGTACAGATCGGCCATCCGATGCTTGAGCGCCTGGAAGCTGCCGATCGGTCGGCCGAACTGGACGCGCGCCTTCGTATATTCCACGGTGAGTTCCAGGCAGCGGGCCGCCGCCCCGACCTGCTCGGCAGCCAGTGCGGCCCAGCCGATGTCGCGAATCCGATCGACCGCCGCGGTCGCATCGCCGGTGCCCAGCCGGCCGGCGGCTACCCCGTCGAACCGCACCCGGGTGTAGCGGCGGGTGAGGTCCATCCCGGGAATCACCTCGCGCCGGACCCCGTCCTGCCCGGCGACGACTTCGAACAGGCCGAGCCCGTCCGGGGTCCGGGCGATCACGATCAGCACCTCGGCGATCTCGCCGTCCAGCACGTACTCCGCGGTCCCGGTGAGCGTGCCGGACCCGTCGGCCACCACGTCGGGCTCGGCCCAGCCGGTGCGCCCGGCCCAGCACAACGCCGCGGTGCGAGCGCCTTCGGCGAGGTCCGGCAGCAGCCGACCGCACGCAGCGTCGTCGCCGGCTGCCAGGATTGCCTGGGTGGCCAGTGCCACCGCGCCCAGCATCGGGGTCGGTGCCAGTACCGCGCCGAGTTCGGCGAGCACCGTGTGGGATTCGCTCAGACCGGCGCCGACACCGCCGAATTCCTCCGGGATCGCCAGCGCGGCAACGCCGATCTGGTCGCAGAGCAGTCGCCAGAGCTTGTGGTCGTAGCCGTCCCCGGTATCGATCGCCGCGCGCACGGCGGCGGGTCCGGCGTGCCGGGCCAGCAGTCCGCGCACCGAGTCGGTCAGCGCCCGCTGCTCGTCGGTGATGACGGTCATGATGCGCTCCGCAGGGCGTCGGCGACCCGGGCGCGGTGTTGCGCCGGCGTGCCCCAGGCGGTGTACAGCGCGCGAATCCGGGTCAGCCACAACGACAGGTCGTACTCGGCGGTGTAGCCGATCGCGCCGTGCACCTGCAACGCGATCCGCGACGCCCGGTACGCGGCGTCGCCGCACGCGACCTTGGCCGCCGAAACGTCCCGGCCGGCGGTCGGGTCGGCGTCGCGCAGGGCCAGGGCCGCCCCGTGCAGCAGCGGGGTAGCCATCTCCAGGCCCACCGCCGCGTTCGCCAAGTGGTGTTTGATCGCCTGGTACTCGCCGATCGGCCGGCCGAACTGCACCCGGCTCTTCGCGTACTCCACCGAGCGGTCCAGCACCGCCCGACCGGCACCGAGGAGTTCCGCAGCGGCGGCGAGCACCCCGGTGTCGACCGCCCGGGTGACCGGCGTGTCGGTTGCCGGACCGGCGGGTTCGACGTCGAACAGCCGCCGTGCGGGGTCGATCGAACGATGTCGAGTACCGGGTGTGGCGAGCGTGACGGTGTCCGGACCGACCGCCAGCACCAGGTCGGCCAGGTCGGCGTCGAGCGCGCGGGGATGCCGGTCGGCGACCGCCGTCGATACCAGCGCCGAGCCGGCGGCGATCTGCGGCAACCACTCGGCCGCGAGATCGCCGGTGAGCAACGTCGGCGCGATCGCGGCGGTCTCGATCACCGGCCCCGGGACCAGCGCACGACCGATCTCGACGAACGCCACGACCAGATCGACCGGATCGGCGCCGAGCCCGTCGAACTGCGCCGGCACCAGCAACGCGGTTACCCCGGAGTCGGCCAGTCGGCGTAGCACCGCTCGGCCCGGGCCGAAATCATCGGCAGCCCAAGCCCGTACCGCGGCCGGGGTGCCCGCATCGGCAAGCGCGGCCCGCAGGCTGGTCGCGAACGCCTGCTGCTCCGGGGTGAGCGCGAACCTCATCGGCGACCCGCCTTCGGTAGTCCGAGCAGCCGCTCGGCGACGATATTGCGCTGAATCTCGTTGGTACCGGCGTAGATCGGCCCGGACAACGAGAACAGATAGCCATCGGTCCACGCCCCGGCCAGTTCGCCGTCGGCGCCGAGCAGATCCAGCGCGGTCTCGTGCAGCGCGACGTCGAGCTCGGACCAGAACAATTTGTTGATCGACGACTCGGCACCGAGCTGTCCGCCCGAGGCCAGCCGGGTGACCGTGGCCAGCGTGTTCAGCCGGTACGCCTGCGCGCCGATCCAGGCATCCACCACCCGATCCCGCGCTGCGGTATCGGATTCCGGGGTGGTTTCCCGCCAGAGCTCGATCAGCCGGTCCGCCGCCGCGTTGAACCGGCCCGGGCTGCGCAGCGACAGCCCCCGCTCGTTGCTGGAGGTGCTCATCGCCACCCGCCAACCGTCGTGCACGGCGCCGATCACGTCGCTGTCCGGCACGAACACCGAATCGAAGTGGATTTCGGCGAAGCCCGGTTCGCCGTCCAGCTGCGGGATCGGCCGAACGGTGATCCCCGACGCATCGAGTGGGAACATGAAGTAGCTGAGCCCGCGGTGGCGTTCTGCGGCCGGGTCGCTGCGGAACAAGCCGAATCCCCAGTCCGCGTACGTAGCTCGCGAACACCAGGTTTTCTGCCCGGCCAGCAGCCAGCCGCCGTCGGTGGGCCGGGCGGTCGACCGGATGCCGGCCAGATCGCTGCCCGCCTCCGGCTCGGACCACACCTGCGCCCAGATGTCGTCGGCCCGGGCCATCCGCGGCAGGAATCGTTGCAGCTGCTCCGGGGTGCCGTGTTCGAACAGCGTGGGTGCCAGCAGGAAGATGCCGTTCTGACTCACCCGGCCGGGCGCTCCGGCGGCGTAGTACTCCTCCTCGAAGAGCACCCATTCCAGCAGCGAGGCGTCCCGACCACCCAGTTCGGCCGGCCAGGCGACCACCGACAGTCGGGCGTCGGCGAGCGTGTGCTCCCAGGCGCGGTGGGCCTCGAAGCCCGCGGCGGTATCCATCGACGGCAGGCCGGCCCGGGGTACGTTGTCGGCGAGAAACGCCCGGACCTCGTCCCGGAATGCCTGGACGGCCGGTTCGATCTCCAGATCCACTAGGCACGCTCCTCGCGCAGTTGTCGTTTCAGCACCTTGCCGCCCGCGTTGTAGGGCAGCGTGTCCCGGAACACCACCGACCGCGGCACCTTGAAGTTCGCCAGGTGCGTTCGGGCGTGCTCGATCACCTGTTCCTCGGTCAGCCCGCTGCCCGCCTGCCGTACCACGAACGCCCGCCCGACCTCGCCGAGCCGGGTATCGGGCACCCCGATCACCGCGGACTCCGCCACCCCGGCGAGCCGAGCCAGCGTCTGCTCCACCTCGGCGGGATAGACGTTGAATCCGCCGCAGATGTACATGTCCTTGAGCCGGTCGGTGATCCGTAGGTAGCCGCGCTCGTCCACGGTGCCGATGTCGCCGGTGTGCAGCCAGCCGTCGGCATCGATTGCGGCGGCGGTCGCCTCCGGGTCGTCCAGATAGCCGAGCATCACGTTCGGTCCGCGCAGCAGTACTTCGTGCTGGTTACCGAGCCGCAGCTCGAAGTCGGCGATCGGCCGCCCGCAGGTGGTCGCCACGGTCTCGTCGTCGTCCTCGGGCCGGCACATGGTGCCGAAGCCGGAGCCCTCGGACAGCCCGTACGCGGTGAGCACGATGTCGAAATCCAGGTCGGACTGCATCCGTTCGATCAGCACCACCGGCACCGTCGCGGCCCCGGTGACCGCCACCCGCAAGCTGGTCAGGTCGTACGCGGTGCGGCGGGGGTGGTCGAGGATCGTCTGGTAGATCGTCGGCGGTCCGGGCAGGATCGTGATCGCTTCGGCGGCGACGGTCTGCATCGCCGTCTCCACGTCGTAGACCGCCTGCGGGACCAACGTAGCGCCGGTGACCAGGCAGGCGAGGATGCCGGCCTTGTAGCCGAAGTTGTGGAAGAAGGGGTTGATCACCAGGTAGCGGTCGTCGGCCTGCAGGGTCGCACATTCCGCCCATGCCTTTACCACGGCGAGCGCTTGCCGGTGCGCGCACATCGCGCCCTTGCTGCGCCCGGTGGTGCCGGAGGTGAACAGGATGTCGGAGACGTCGTCCGGGGTCACCGCCGCGGCCCGTTCGTCGGCGACCTCGGCGGGCACCTGTTCGGCCAGCGTGCGCAGCTCCGACCAGCTCAGGTCACCTGCGGTGGCGTCGGCGGCCGCGTCCACCGGTATCCGCACCACGGTGTCGATGGCGAGATCGCCGGCCGCCCGCAGCTGGGCGAGCCGGTCGGTGCCGAGGAACTGCCCGGCCACGAACAACACCGTGGCATCGGTCCGGGTCAGCAGGTCGAGCGCCTCGGCGCCGGTGTAGCGGGTATTGATCGGCACCAGCGTTGCTCCGCAATAGTGCGCGGCGAGCGCGGATATCACCCAGTGGTGGGTGTTCGGTGCCCACATCGCGACCCGATCGCCGGGCGACAGGCCCCGGGCGAGCAGGCCGCGAGCGGTGATGCGCACCTCGTCGAGTAGTTCGGGCCAGGTCAGCCGCGTCGACCCGTCGGCGATCGCGGTTCGGTCGGCGAACGCGCGCGCGGCGTATTGCAGCGCCGCGGGGGTCGTTTCCACGCGGACTCCTCAGTCGGCAACAAAGCAAGTGCTTGGTAGGTTACGCTACCTCGGTGGACTCCAGCCAGCTTTCGACGGCAGCCGGATCGGATCCCCGCGCCGACGAACAGTTCCGCGCCGAGATCCGGGAATGGCTGGCGGGCAATCTGGTCGGCGAGTTCGCCGAGTTGCGCGGGCTCGGCGGTCCGGGCCGCGAACACGAAGCTTTCGACGAGCGACTGGCCTGGGACCGGCATCTGGCTGCGGCCGGCTGGACCTGCCTGGGCTGGCCGACCGAATACGGTGGCCGGGCCGCACCGCTACGCCAGTTGGTGATCTTTCACGAGGAGTACGCGCGGGCGGACGCACCGGCCCGGGTATCGCACGTCGGGGAGGAGCTGCTCGGGCCGACGCTGATCGCGTTCGGCACCGAGGAGCAACGGACACGGTTCCTGCCCGGGATCAAGACGGTCACCGAACTGTGGTGTCAGGGGTATTCCGAGCCGGGCGCCGGGTCCGACCTCGCGGCGGTGAGCACCACCGCACGCCGCGACGGGGACGACTGGGTGCTGAACGGGCAGAAGGTCTGGACCTCGCTCGCCCACGTCGCCGACTGGTGCTTCGTCGTCTGCCGGACCGAGCCGGGATCGTTGCGGCACAAGGGTTTGTCCTACCTGTTGGTGCCGATGGATCAGCCCGGGATCACCGTCCGGCCGATCGTCCAGCTGACCGGCACCTCGGAGTTCAACGAGGTGTTCTTCGACGACGCCCGAACCGACGCCGGACTGGTGGTCGGCGAGCCGGGCGACGGCTGGCGGGTGGCGATGGGCACGCTCACCTTCGAGCGCGGGGTGTCCACGCTCGGCCAGCAGATCGAGTTCGCCCGGGAATTGGCGGCGCTGGCCGAACTGGCCGAACGCAACGGTTCCGCCGCCGATCCGTTGATCGTCGACCGGCTCGACCGCGCCCGGGTCGGCTTGCGGGTGATGCGGGCGCAGGCGCTGCGCACCCTGGGCAGCGACGACAGTGGAGCCGCCTCGGTGTCGAAGCTGTTGTGGGCCAACTGGCATCGTGAGCTGGGCGAGCTGGCGATGGATGTGGTCGGGGCGCCGGGGTTGCTGGCAGCGGGTGGTGAACTGTCGCCATGGCAACGGCTCTACCTGTTCAGCCGGTCGGACACCATCTACGGTGGCTCGAACGAGGTGCAGCGCAACATCATCGCCGAGCGGGTGCTCGGCCTACCCCGAGAGGCGCGCCCGTGACCGGACTTTCCACCGTTCCTGCCGAACCCCCCGGTCACGGTCTGCTTATCGGCCGCTGCGCGGTGGTCACCGCCGCCGCCGGTACCGGCATCGGGTCGGCCACCGCGCGCCGGCTGCTCGCCGAAGGCGCGGACGTGCTGGTGTCGGACTGGCACGATCGCCGCCTGGACGCGACCCGGGATCAGCTGGCTGCCGAATTCGCCGACCGCCGCGTTGTTTCCGCGATATGCGATGTGTCCGATACCGCGGCGGTCGACACGTTGATCGACGCGACAGCCGCACAGCTGGGCCGAATCGACATCGTGGTGAACAATGCCGGGCTCGGCGGCGAGACGCCGGTGGTCGACATGACCGACGAGCAGTGGGACAAGGTGCTCGACATCACGCTGAACGGCACCTTCCGCTGCACCCGGGCCGCCCTGCGCTATTTCCGCGCGGCCGGGCACGGCGGCGTCATCGTCAACAACGCCAGCGTGCTCGGCTGGCGGGCGCAACGAGGTCAGGCACACTATGCCGCGGCGAAGGCCGGCGTCATGGCCCTGACCCGGTGTAGTGCCGTGGAGGCCGCCGAGCTGGGCGTGCGGATCAACGCCGTCGCACCGAGCATCGCCAAGCACGCGTTTCTGGCGAAGGTGACGTCGGAGGAACTGCTCGACCGGCTCGCCGCCGACGAAGCGTACGGGCGGGCCGCCGAGCCGTGGGAGGTCGCCGCCACGATCGCCATGCTGGCCAGCGACTACACCACGTATCTGACCGGCGAGGTGGTGTCGGTTTCCAGCCAGCACGCGTAGCAGGTGCGGGCTCAGTGCTCGCCGGTGATCAGCAGTTCGTGTGCGCCGGCTGCCGCGGCACCGGCCGCCTCCACCACGGTCCGGGTGCGCTGGCGGGTCGCAGCGTCCGCCTCCGGGGTGCTGCACACGCCCTGCGGGGCGTCACCGGCCACCGAGCACCAGCGAAACGGGTTGGCCACCATCACCGACGGTGCCCAGGCGAGATCGGTCGCGGTCCATCGCCCGTCGAGCTGCTGACCGAACTGGACCCGCAGCAGCAGGCCCTCGTTGTTCACGACTTGGGTCGGGTGCAACTCGGTGATGCCGTTGCCCAGGCCGTAGGCGATCCACGCGCCGCGATACTTCTCGATCGGCAGTACCGAGTGGGAGTGGTGGCCGTACACCATGGTGAACAGTCCACTGTCGACCAGGGCGTGCGATACCTCGCGCTGTTGTTGATTCGGCTCGCTCGCGTACTCGTCGCCCGCGTGCATCACGCCGATGACGATGTCGGCCCCGGCAGCGATCGCCCGACGCGCCTTGTCGATCATCCGTGCCGGATCGAGTTCATCTACTTCCCAAGGGAACTCGGGGATCTGCCCGTTGTGGCCGTAGGTCCCGGCAATGACCGCGACGGTCGCCGTCGGGGAGCTCAGCAGCAGAATCCCGTGCGATTCGGCCTCGCTCCGATAGGAGCCGGTATGCGAGAGCCCGGCCGCGGCGAGGGTGTCGAGAGTGCGGACCACGCCCGCCATGCCCCAGTCGATCGTGTGGTTGCTCGCGGTGGTGCAGGCGCGGTATCCGACAGCTTTTGCCGCGCTGGTGATCTGCGGCGGTACGTTGAACGACGGGTAGCCGGCGAACGGGCCGTCCGGTGTGCCCACCGGCGTCTCCTGATGGCAGATCGCCAGATCGCTGTGCTGCAGATAGCGCCGCTGCCCTTCGAGGATCGGCACGAAGGTGTAGCCCGGCTGCCCGGCGGCCGCGGCATCGTCGCGGGCCTGCTGCCACAGGCCAGGATGCAGTAGCATGTCGCCGGTCATCGTGATCGTGGTGCAGCGCGCCGTCGGGCAGCTCGGGCCCGAGGTTGCGGCCGACGGTTGGTCCGGTGCGGCGAATCCAGGCGGGGCGGCGAGGGTCAAGGTGGCCGTCGCTCCGACGATCCAGGCTAGTAGTCGGCGGCAGACGCGGGTTTGCCGTCCGAGAGTCCGGGTAGAACCGGTAAAGCTGTATCGCATCGACAACCAGCGTAGAGACGGCAGGTCACAGTTCGGTTCGGCCGCTTGCTGGCAACGCAGGCGTCGGTCGTTCGCGATTCTCGACGAACGGGCTCAATCGAAGCCGGATCGGGACGTGTGATCGGACGTTGACGAGCTCCGCGTTCGGCCTCCGTTCGTGCGACGTGGGGGCCGACGGATAGCCCGGCGAGAGTGACGGCGCTGATCACAGGGGATGGTCACAGCGATGCGTCGATCACGCTGTCGACATCCGAGCGGAATTCGCTCGGATCGACCGGCGGTAGATGGCGGCGCCGGCGGACCAGTTCGCTCGAACCAATGTTCGGTCGCGGTAACGGGGTTGAGCTCGGCCACCGGGGTCCCGTCGCGCGTGACCACGATCCGCTCGCCGTGTTCGACCCGGCGCAGTACCTCGCCACCGTTGTTGCGCAGCTCGCGGACGGTGACGGTCTCGGTCAGCAGCTCAACGTATCGCTGGTGAGACTCGAGTGGTCGCTCTGCTGTGGGCCGTGCCGGGCCCGCTATCGGCAGCGATGCGTCATTCGCTCGATCGATACTGCCGGCGACCGGCGTCGAGCATGGTGCGCGGGGCGGTGTAGCGCCATACGATCGGTTGTGATTTCCGTCTCAACCGATGCGATGCAGGGGGCTGCCGATGCCTGGCCGATACGAGAAGATGCGGGTCGGCGAGGTCGACATACTGCTCCAGGTGGTGCCGGTGGCGGGCGAGGCCACACTCGAGGTGGCGTTGACCTACGAGGCGCACCGGTCGGAGACCCCCGCGTGAGCGACGAGTGGGTGCCCGGTTATCTCGGGCGAGTGCTGGATCACGCCGGCGCGCCGATCGGTACCTGCTTCCAGGTGCGGGCGGGGGTGTTGGTGACGGCGTGGCACGTGCTGAACGATCTCGGCGTGGGCGACGTGGGCGGCGTTGTCCGGGTCGATGCGCTGGCCGGCGGGGTCGAGCCGTTTCCGGCGACGGTGCAGCGGGTCGATCCGGTGCACGACCTGGCGGTGCTGACGACCACCGGAGCGCTGGGTTCGGATGTGGTCGGCTGGTCGGCGACCGACTGGGTGGAGCGACGCACGCCGGTGACGGTCACCGGCGTGGTCGGTATGTCCGACCCGGAGCACTCCCATCGGCACCTCGACGCGCTCGGTGAGTGGTCCGGCGGGCTCACCCGCGACGATCAGGTCCCGCTCGGTCGGTTATCCGCATCCGCCGTCATGAGGGGGATGGGCGGTGCGCCGGTCCGCCGGAATTCCGACGACGTGGTGGTCGGGGTGGTGTCGGCGCGCTACAACAGTGTCGACGGGTGGTTGCGCGACTCGGTGATGATCGCCCGAGTCGAGAACCTGGAGCCGCTGCTGGCCGGCGTCGTCGAGATCGAGGTCGACGTGAGGGATCTGCGCGAAGCCCGTCATCAGGCATTGGTGGCGGAGGACGCTGAGCGTGCGTACGGGATCGCCGAAGCGACTGTGAACCGGTTGCACACGATCGGTGCCTACGAGGAAGAATCGACGCTGATCCACGACGTCCTCGGCCGGCTTTCGGACACAGACCCCCGTCGCGCCGCGTGGTACCACCAGCTCGGGATCCTTGCCCAGTCGCGGGGGGACTACTCGGAAGCGCACCGTCAATATCAGCGTTCCCTCACCCTCAAAGAGGAGCTCGGCGACCGCGCCGGCATGGCCAACAGTTACCACCAGCTCGGGATGCTCGCCGAGCATCGGGGGGACTACCCGGAGGCGCAACGCCAGTACGAACGTTCCCTCACCATCTTCGAGGAGTTCGGCGACCGGGCCGGTATGTCCGCCGGTTACCACCAGCTCGGGATCCTTGCGCAGGACCGGGGGGACTACCCGGAGGCGCAACGCCAGTACGAACGTTCCCTCACCATCTTCGAGGAGCTCGGCGACCGGGCCGGCATGGCCGCCGGTTACCACCAGCTCGGAATCCTTGCCCAGGACCGGGGGGACTACCCGGAGGCGCAACGCCGATACGAACGTTCCCTCACCATCAAAGAGGAGCTCGGCAATCGGGCCGGCATGGCCACCAGTTACCAGCAGCTCGGGGTCCTTGCCCAGTTGCTGGGGGAGTACCCGGAAGCGCACCGCCAATATCAGCGCTCCCTCACTATCGACGAGGAGCTCGGCAATCGGGCCGGCATGGCCGCCAGCTACCACCAGCTCGGGATGCTTGCCCTGTTGCTGGGGGACTACCCGGAGGCGCAATGCCAGTACGAACGTTCCCTCAGCATCGACGAGGAGCTCGGCGACCGCGCCGGCATGGCCAACAGTTACCACCAGCTCGGGATGCTCGCCGAGCATCGGGGGGACTACCCGGAAGCGCAACGCCAGTACGAACGTTCCCTCACCATCAACCAGGAGCTCGGCAATCGGGCCGGCATGACCACCAGTTACCACCAGCTCGGGGTCCTTGCCCAGTTGCGGGGGGACTACCTGGAAGCGCACCGCCATTATCAGCGTTCCCTCACCATCGACGAGGAGCTCGGCGACCGCGCCGGCATGGCCGCCAGTTACCACCAGCTCGGGATGCTTGCCCTGTTGCTGGGGGACTACCCGGAAGCGCAACGCCAGTACGAACGTTCCCTCGCAATCGACGAGGAGCTCGGCGACCGCGCCGGCATGGCCGCCAGCTACCACGAGCTCGGGATGCTCGCCCAGTACCGGGGGGACTACTCGGAGGCGCGACGCCACTACGAACGTTCCCTCGCAATCGACGAGGAGCTCGGCAATCGGGCCGGCATGGCCGCCAGCTACCACGAGCTCGGGATGCTCGCCGAGCATCGGGGGGACTACTCGGAGGCGCAACGCCAGTTCGAACGTTCCCTCACCCTCAAAGAGGAGCTCGGCGACCGCGCCGGTATGGCCGCCAGCTACGGTTGGCTCGGGATCCTTGCCCGGGACCTGGGGGACTACTCGGAGGCGCAACGCCAGTACGAACGTTCCCTCACCATCTTCGAGGAGCTCGGTAACCGTGTCGGTATGGCCGCCGGTTACCACCATCTCGGGATCCTTGCCCGGGACCGGGGGGACTACTCGGAGGCGCAACGCCAGCTCGAACGTTCCCTCACCATCTACGAGGAGCTCGGCAATCGGGCCGGTATGTCCGCTGGTTACCACCATCTCGGGATCCTTGCCCGGGACCGGGGGGACTACTCGGAGGCGCAACGTCAGTTCGAACGTTCCCTCGCTATCGACGAGGAGCTCGGCGACTGGGCCGGCATGGCCACCAGTTGCCACACTCTCGGGATGCTCGCCGAGCATCGGGGGGACTACCCGGAGGCGCAACGTCAGTACGAACGTTCCCTCGCTATCGACGAGGAGCTCGGCAATCGGGCCGGCATGGCCACCAGCTACCACACTCTCGCGATGCTCGCCGAGCATCGGGGGGACTACCCGGAAGCGCAACGCCAGTACGAACGTTCCCTCACCATCAAAGAGGAGCTCGGCGACCGGGCCGGTATGTCCGCTGGTTACCACCAGCTCGGGATCCTTGCCCACGACCGGGGGGACTACTCGGAGGCGCAACGTCAGTACGAACGTTCCCTCGCTATCGACGAGGAGCTCGGCAATCGGGCCGGCATGGCCACCAGCTACCACACTCTCGCGATGCTCGCCGAGCATCGGGGGGACTACCCGGAAGCGCAACGCCAGTACGAACGTTCCCTCACCATCAAAGAGGAGCTCGGCGACCGGGCCGGTATGTCCGCTGGTTACCACCAGCTCGGGATCCTTGCCCACGACCGGGGGGACTACTCGGAGGCGCAATGCCAGTACGAACGTTCCCTCGCTATCGACGAGGAGCTCGGCAATCGGGCCGGCATGGCCGCCAGCTACCACACTCTCGCGATGCTCGCCCAGGACCGGGGCGATTATTCGGAGGCGCAACGTCAGTACGAACGTTCCCTCAGCATCGACGAGGAGCTCGGCGACCGCGCCGGCATGGCCAACAGCTACGGCCGGCTCGGGATCCTCGCCCACGACCGGGGTGACTACCCGGAAGCGAACCGCCATTATCAGCGCTGCCGCACCATCTTCGAGGAGCTCGGCGACCGCGCCGGTATGGCCGCCAGCTACCACGAGTTCGGGGTCCTTGCCCGGGACCGGGGGGACTATCCGGAGGCGCAACGCCAGTTCGAACGTTCCCTCACCATCTTCGAGGAGCTCGGCGACCGCGCCGGTATGGCCGCCAGCTACCACGAGTTCGGGATCATTGCCCAGGACCGGGGGGACTACCCGGAGGCCCAACGCCAGTTCGAACGTTCCCTCACCATCAAAGAGGAGCTCGGCAACCGCGCCGGCATAGCCACCAGCTACTACGAGTTCGGGGTCCTCGCCGAGCATCGGGGGGACTACCCGGAGGCGCAACGCCAGTTCGAACGTTCCCTCGCCATCTTCGAGGAGCTCGGCGACCGCGCCGGCATGGCCACCAGCTACGGCCAGCTCGGGGCCCTCGCCCACGACCGGGGGGACGACTCGGAAGCGCAACGCCAATACGAACGTTCCCTCGCTATCGAAGAGGAGCTCGGCGACCGCGCCGGCATGGCCATCGGTTACCACCGGCTCGGGATCCTTGCGCAGGACCGGGGGGACTACCCGGAAGCACACCGCCAATATCAGCGCTGCCGCACCATATTCGAGGAGCTCGGCAGCCGCGCCGGCATGGCCAACAGCTACGGCCAGCTCGGGATCCTCGCCCGGGATCAGGGCGATTACCCGGAAGCACACCGCCAATATCAGCGCTGCCGCACCATCTTCGAGGAGCTCGGCAACCGCGCCGGCATGGCCAATAGCTGGAGCCAGTTGGGTGTCCTGGCGCGGGACACCGGCGATGCGGCGGCTGCGATCGAGTGGCACATCCGCGCGTTGGCGACCCGGCTCGACATCGGGGTTCCGGAGGCGGACGTCGACCTACGCGCGCTGAGCCGGCTGCGTCGCGACCACCCCGACGAGTTCGGTGCTCGCCTCGGCTCGCTCGATCCGCCGAGTCGAACCGACCTGACCACACAGCTCGATCAGCACGACGCAAACGACGGCTGACCAATCGGCGACCGAGGTCAGCGCTGCACCGAGCAAGCGCTTGGTTGATAGAATGGCCCGGTGACCGGACCGACCCGCCGCGACGAACTGCTGGCGCTTGCTGCCACGTTGTTCGCCGAGCGTGGGCTGCGGGCGACGACTGTGCGCGATATCGCCGACGCGGCGGGCATCCTGTCCGGCAGTCTGTATCACCATTTCGATTCCAAGGAATCGATCGTCGACGAGATTCTGCGCGGTTTCCTGGACGACCTGTTCGGGCGCTACCGGGAGATCGTCGAGGCCGGGCTGAATCCGCGAGACACGCTGGCGGCATTGGTGGTTGCTTCGTTCGCGGCGATCGATACCGAGCATGCGGCGGTGGCGATCTATCAGGCCGAGGCCCGGCGGCTGCAGGATTCGCCCCGGTTCGGCTATATCGCGCAACCTAATACCGAGTTCCGGGAGCTCTGGCTGGGTGTGCTGCGGGCCGGTGTCACGGACGGCAGTTTCCGCGCCGACGCCGATGTCGAGCTGGCCTACCGGTTTCTGCGGGACACCGTCTGGGTGGCGGTGCGCTGGTATCGCCCCGGCGGACCGCTGACCGCGGAAAGTGTTGCCAAGCAATATCTGTCGATCGTGCTGGACGGCTTGGCCGATCCCGGCGCCGCCCCTCCGGGAAACAAGGAGTAGTACATGCCCGAGGCCTACGTCATCGATTCCGTCCGCACCGCAATCGGCAAACGCGGGGGAGCGCTGTCCGGGGTGCACCCGGCCGACCTGGGCGCAGCGGTGTTGCAGGGCCTGCTGAACCGGGTGGATATCGATCCGGCCGAGGTCGACGATGTCATCTTCGGCTGTGTCGACGCGATCGGCCCGCAGGCCGGCAACATCGCCCGCACCGCGTGGCTCACCGCCGGCTACCCGGAGGAGGTGCCCGGCGTCACCGTCGACCGGCAATGCGGCTCCAGCCAGCAGGCACTGCATTTCGGTGCGCAGGCGATCATGAGCGAGACCGCCGACTTCATCGTGGCGGGCGGCGTGCAGAACATGAGCGCGATCCCGATCTCGGCGGCGATGCTGGCCGGCCGGGAGTACGGCTTCGAGACCCCGTTCGGCGATTCGCCCGGATGGCGGGAACGCTATGGCGAACAGGAGATCTCGCAGTTCCACGGCGCCGAACTGATCGCCGGCAAATGGGACATCTCGCGGCTGGATATGGAGGAGTGGGCGCTGCGCAGCCACACCCGGGCCCGGCAGGCGATCGCCGACGGCACCTTCTCCGCCGAGATCGTCGGAGTCGGCGACGTCCTGGTCGACGAGGGGCCGCGCGAGACCAGCCTGGAGAAGATGGCCGGGCTGAAGACCCTGGTCGACGGCGGCCGGCTGACGGCGGCGGTGGCCAGCCAGATCTCCGACGGCGCCAGCGCGACCCTGCTCGCCTCGGCGGACGCGGTGCAGCGGCACGGGCTCACCCCGCGCGCCCGGATCCATCACCTCAGCGCCCGCGGCGCCGACCCCGTCTTCATGCTCACCGGGCCGATCCCGGCGACGCGGTACGCGCTGGCCAAGACCGGCCTGAGCATCGACGACATCGACGTGATCGAGATCAACGAGGCGTTCGCGCCGGTGGTGCTGGCCTGGCTGAAGGAGGTCGGGGCCGACCCGGACCGGGTGAACGTGCACGGCGGGGCGATCGCACTCGGTCACCCGCTCGGCGCCACCGGCACCAAGCTCTTCGCCACCCTGCTGAACGAACTGGAACGGCGCAACGGCCGCTACGGGCTGCTCACCATCTGTGAAGGTGGCGGTACCGCGAACGCGACGATCATCGAGCGGCTGGGCTGAACCGGTACCGCCGGCCCGACGGGCACGGGCGCGGAACGTTTACACCAACGGGCGACGGAGCAGTCGGCGCGCGCGCAGGTCGGTCAGCGCCGCGGTGAACGCAGCGTTGCGCACCGCGCGGGGCTCCCGGCGGGCCCGCGCTCCGGCTTTCGCGAGCACCGTGTCGAAATGCTGCTGATCCGAATCACTCCACTCCACCTGCAGTGCCGCGCGGAACTCCGGTGGCAGAAAGCCGATGGTCAGGGTCCGGGCCTGCCGCCGGCCGGTGCGTTGCCACGAAGGCAGGAACTCCCGATTCATCAGCCGATGAAAATAGTCGCGGATGGTGTCGTCGATGCTCACCCGCTCCAGGCCGTCCTGCCAATACCGCGCGAACGCTGCGGTATCGGCGGGCCACTGGTCGGGGCGCATCTGCAGGGTGGTGCCCAGCCGGGCGCAGTACCGGTACAGCGGTTCGCGATGGGCGGCGGGGATCGGGCCGTGCATCCGCTCGTTGACATCGACTGTGCCGTAGTACAAACAGGCGGCGACCCAGAGCTGCAGGTCGCGCGAAAAGGCGTTGTACGCGACGGGGCTGTCCGGCCCGGACCGCACCTGCCGATGCTGCCCGTTCACCGCCTGGCGGTAGGCCGCTCGCTCGGACTCGGTGCCGAGCAGGGCCACCGCCAGGTAGGTCGTCGTGGTGCGCAGTCGCTTCCACGGGTGGTACATGATGCTGCCCGAGGTGACCTTGCTCTCGTACACCCCGTAGCCGATCTCCGGCCAGGACAGCTGCATGATCGAATTGGCGGTGCCGGCAAACAGGATGGCCCGGTTGTCGAGATAGTCGCGAATGTCGAAAGCGCCGGCTCCGCCATCGAGCCGGCGTCGGTCGGTGTTCGCCCGCACTGCCGGCATCGCGTTCATCACCCCACGGTAAGATGTACAACGGGTGTAGTCAATTAGAACTGGTGGGTATGCCGACGCGCAGCAGATCATGGGCCGGTACCACGATGGCCGAGCGCCGAGCCGGGCGGCGGGAGCAACTCCTTGCTGCGGCACACGAACTGCTGGCCGATGGCGGCGGGGCGGCCGTCTCGGTGCGCGCAGTCTGTCGGGCGGCGTCGCTCACCGAGCGGTACTTCTACGAGAACTTCACCAACCGAGACGAATTGGTCGCGGCAGTATTCGCTGCGGTCGAGCGCGAGGTGGACGCCACCGTCCAGGCCGCCGTGGCCGCGGCGCCGCCCGCGGCCGTGGCTGCCGCTGCGGTGGACGCCGTGGTCGGCCTCACCATCGACCAGCCGGACAAGGGCCGCATCCTGTTTCTCGCGCCGATGACCGAGCCCGGCCTGTACGTCCATGTGGAGCGCGTCGGCCGCACTCTGACCGAACGGATCACCGCGCAGCTGCCATCCGGGTCGTCGGCCGAGCATCGGGCACTGGTCGCGACCAGCCTGGCCGGCGCGCTATCGCACCTGTTCCACGAGTATGTCGCCGGGCGACTGGAGGTAGGCCGGGACGCGTTCGTCGCGCACTGCGTGCAGCTGTTACACGCCCTGGGCGGCTTGCCGGAACCCGGATAGCTATCGGCCCGCGGCGTACCGGCCGGCAAGGTCGGCGATCCGCCGGTTGTCGACGACGACCTCCGGCGAACCGTGCTGCGCGACTTCCAGCATCGCCTGGCCGAGTTGCTCGGTGGTGACCACCAGGTTCGAGGTGCGTTGCAGCACAGCGAATATCGGGCCCGCGGCCGCGTAGCCGAGCCGGTACCAGCGGGTCTTCGACTCGATCCCGTTCAGCGGACGGATCACTCCCGGCCGGAACAGGTAGGTCTGCAGTGGCAGGGCGCGCACCGCGTCCTCGGTCTCGCCCTTGACCCGCGCCCACATCTGCCGGCCGTCGGTGTCGGTCCCGGCGCCGGACACGTAGACGAAGGTGCTGCCCGGGTTCAGCTCCGCGATCGGTCGGGCTGCCGCCAGCGTCAGGTCGTAGGTGGTGTGCCGGTAGTCTGGCTCACTCATCCCGACCGAGGAGACGCCGAGACAGAAGAAGCAGGCGTCGTAGCCGGCGAGGCGGTCGCGTACCGGCGTCAGATCAGCCAGATCGGCGTGGATCAGTTCGGTCAGCTTCGGGTCACGTTGCGGGAGCCGGCTGCGGCCGACCGCCAACACCTCGGTCACCGCGTCGTCGCGCAGGCACTCACGCAGGACGCCCTGGCCCACCATCCCGGTGCCGCCGAACAGGATCACCTTCACAGCGCTCAGCCTACGGGCCGTTCTCCGATGATCTCGAGCGCTGGCGGCATCCTGGGGCCGAGCCCCCAGACCCGCCAGCTCCCGTCGTCGAGCCGGAGGAGCGTGATGAACGTCGCCGCCGTGACGAACGCTTGGAAGACGCGCGAGGACTGCGCGACCTGCGGGACGAACCGCATGAAGGCGATGCGGTCGGGAGCGTCGACAGCCGGGATGACCTTCGAGGCCAAGGACCGCCGTTCGACATGGTCGATCGCCCACCGGTAGTCGCCCCAAGCCGCGGGAGCGTACGTCAGTGCCCGCGCCGCGGCGAGATCGCCGAGAAGCCCGGAGTACCAGAGGACGGCCACTTGCGCCGGGTTGGTCAGGTCCCCGGGCTCGCCCATCGCCCGAGCAGCCGCCTCTTCGTCGGACCGGACCATCGCGGGCACCGGGCTGACCGAGCCCGGGGGCTCGCGCAGGGCGTCGGCGGCGAGGTTTGCGAATATGGACACCGTCGGGGTGAGGTGGGCCAGCCAGCCGCCCACGGTCTCGGGCGGATTGCGGAGATCTCGGACTCCAGTCTCCAGGGCACTCAGGACGTCGTCGGGCCACTCGTACAGCAGCCGAAGCAGGAATAGATCCGGGTGGACGGCCTCGACCCCGTGCGGCTCTACGGCTTCTGCGGGAAATCCTTCAGGTTGAACGTGACCAGGGCGTCTGCGTTCTCGTGCACCGCGGCGGCGAGGACGTGTCGGTCCTTTGGGTGGCACAGCATCCGGTCGATCAGGCCGTCAAACCCGTCGACGAGCGCTTCCGCGCCGAACGCGGAGCGCATGTTTGCGACCCGGCGTTTGGCCCGCGCCGGCTCTACGCCGATCTTGGGTAGGTTGCGCTCGACTTCGTCGAGGATCTCCTCCGACCACAGCGGCTGGAAGAGGCCGGCCTCGGCGATCCACAGCAGCGTCGACGCGAGGCGGATCGGGACCAGCGTGCAGGCGTCGAGGACGGCGGCTGGAGGCGTCACCGGGTGCTGATCACTCGGTCGGCGTCGCCCTCCGAGACGTCTTGTGCGAGCTCGCGCAGCGCGGCGCGGCGGCGCGGTCGCGCGGCGACACGGTAGCGCTCCAGCTCTGAGGCCGCGATTCTGCGGTGGACTCCCCCGCCCTCTTCGGCGAGTTCGCCCCGGTCGATCAGCCGCACCACGGTCATCCTGCTGACGCCGAGCAGCTCGGCGGCTTGCTGTGTGCCCACGAACGCATCGGCGGGCAGGACGACCACGCCGCCGCTGGTCTCCAGCACGTCCAGGACACGGAACAGCGCCGTCCGCACCGACTCCGAGACCGCTGCGTCGTCGTCGGTGGAAGCGTTCAACGCGTCGTCGATGGCTGAGCGCAAGCGCTGGGCCTGGTCGTGCGCGATCACTTCGGTCATGGCTCCATAGTAGGCTCAAACACTCAAAACGCACAGCGGCGGACCTGAGAAGGACCTGGCTCCGGGGACGGCGTGGGAGCACCGTACGTCGCGATCAAAACGGCTGGTCGACAACTCACTCGCGGTCATGCTCGCCGTGGAGTGCCTCCGAGTGCCTTGATTTGGCGTGTCGGTGGGACGTGTCATGGTGAGGCCGTGACTTCGATCCAGCGTCTCCGCCCCGAAGGGCTCGTCCGCAGTCCGGCCTTCAGCCACGTCGCGGTGGTTCCGCCCGGCGCGACGACGATCTACATCGGCGGGCAGAACTCGGTCGACGCGGACGGTGTGCTCGTCGGCGGAGATGATGTGGCCGCGCAGTCGGTGCGCGCGCTGGCCAACGCGAAGACCGCGCTGGCATCGGCGGGTGCGACGGTCGGCGACGTAATCCAGTGGACGGTGCTCCTCGTCGAGGGGGCAGACCTCGCGGCGGCGTACGGTGCGATCGCCGCCGATCTTGCGTCCGACGAGCCGCCGTTGGTTACCGCCGCGAGGGTGGCAGGCCTCGGGGTGCCGGGTGCGCTGGTGGAGATCGCCGCGATCGCGGCCGTCATTCGGTGAGGCTCCGGCGAGAGGTAGCCACTCGCGCATTGCAGCCCGGCTACGACGGCGCTACTCGTCGACCAGCCCGCCGATCGCGCCGATCCGAGCCACGGCGTCGTCGACGATCCCGGTGATCAGCTCGGCGCAGGTGGGCAGGTCGTCCAGCATCCCGACCACCTGACCCGACGCGAGCACGCCGGCCTCGGTGTTGCCCTCGACCAGACCGGCGCGCAACAGCATCGGCGTGTTCGCGGCCATCACGACCTGGGACCAGGTGAGGTCCTTGCTTTTCCGCATCGCGAGACCGTCGCGGACCAGCGTGCTCCAGCGCATGCCGGTCAGCTGCTTGAACTTGGTCGCGTTGCGGACCGCGGCGGCCAGCCCGCGCGCCGGGCCGGAATGTTCCAGCGCCTGGACCAGCTCGGTATTCAGCACCCGGTGCGGCATCCCGTCCACCTTGCGCGACACCGTGGTGTCGGTGAGGCCGCGGCGCAGGTACTCCTGCTTCACCGAATCCGGCACCGAACTTTCCCGGGTGAGGAGGAATCTCGTGCCCATGGCGACCCCGGCAGCGCCGTAGGCCAGTGCGGCGGCCAACCCGCGGCCGTCGAAAAACCCGCCGGCGGCGACGACCGGGATGTCCACCGCGTCCAGCACCGACGGCAGCAGCAGCGTGGTGGCCACCGGACCGGTGTGCCCACCGCCTTCGCCGCCCTGCACGATCACCGCGTCGGCACCCCAGGCGGCCACCTTGCGGGCATGCTTGGCCGCGCCGATCGACGGGATCACCACCACGCCTGCTGCTTTCAGCTTGCGGATCAGATCCTCGCGCGGGGCGAGGGCGAACGAGGCGACCTTCACCCGTTCCCTGATCAGCAGGTCGATCCGCTGTTCGGCATCGGCGGCGTCGGCGCGGATGTTCACCCCGAACGGTTTGTCGGTGTGTGCCTTGGTCTTACCGATCGCCGCGACCAACTCCGGATAGGTCATGGTCGCCGACGCCAGAATGCCGAGCCCGCCCGCCTCGGCCGTCGCCGCGACCAGTCCCGGTCCGGCCACCCAGCCCATCCCGGTCTGTACGACCGGGTGTTCGATGCCGACCAGGTCGGTCAGCTGGGTTCGCAGTCGGCTCATCCGCGCACCTCGCGCTCGCGCAACCCCTTGGGGTCGATGACTTCTCGGATCAACCGCAGCTCGTCGGCCGACGGCTCGCGGGTCGGCGGGGCGTCGGCCAGGCCGTCGATCTCGAAACTGGTGTTCTCCGCGACGTCGGCGGCCGTGACTCCCGGGTGCAGGCTGCGCGCGTGCAGGGTGCCGCCCGGCCCGGTGAAGTCGAACACGCCGAGGTTGGACACGACTCGGTGCAGGTGATGGAACCGATAAGCCGGATCGCCGGGTAGCACTCGGTCGTAGCCGACGCCGCAGACGATGTCGACCCGGTCGACGAACACTCGGTTCGAGTGCCGGGGGACGAAATAGCTGGTGGCGTGATTGACCGTGTTTCCCGGGGCGCCGCGGGCACCGAACATCTGCCGGGTCGGGTGCTGCACCGGGCCGAACGCGGACAGGTTCTGATTGCCGTAGCGGTCGAGCTGGTTCGCGCCCATCACCACGTGCCGCCGTCCGTTCGCGAGGAGGTCGAACACCCGGCGGAACGGGATCCAGCCCTCGATCGCGCCGGTCGTACCCAGCGCCGGGGTATCGGCCAGGAACAGTGCCTCACCGTCGGAGATCAGCAGGTCCGGCTCGGTGGTCAGCCGGGCCAGCCGGGCGCCGATCGACGGCAGCGTCGCCATCGGGCTGGCCATGATCTCGCCCGCGCCGGCGAAGATCTCGGCACACGCGATCGCGCAGTATTCGGCACGGCTGATCTCGTCGCCACTCGCCTGATCAGGCACCGTCGCCCTCCTCGAATCGTGCGACCGCCGCCTGATAATCGGCCTCGCTGCCGGCCAGATAGGTGGCCTGGAACGCCGCCCACGTTGCCGGGTCGGTGGCCGATTCGGCGTAGTGCCGCTGGAACTTCTCGTCGCGCGGGTAGTCGGCCGCGCCGAGGGTGAAGTGCGCGCCGCGCGGCGCTTCGACCACCCCGTCCACCATCATCCGGTTGATCAACAGTCGTTGCGGCTCGACCGCGCCCACCAGTTCCTCGGTCGACACGACCCGCTCGGCGGAGAGGAACCGCCGTTCGGCGGCCAGGCAATACAAATCGTCGAAGTACGGGTCGACGCCGGTGTAGGCGGCGTTGCCCCGGGCATCGGCGATATTCAGATGCACCAGCGCTGCATCGAGATTCAGTGCCGGCATGGCGGTCAACGTCTCCGCGACGCCGTCCGGCCCGGGGTAGGGCGAGGTGACCGTGCGGAGTTCGTCACCCCAGAATTCGGGGATGTCCGAGCCGAGTCCGGCCCGAATCGGTAGGAACGGCAGCCGTGCGGCCGCCGCTTCCAGCCCGCATTTGAGCATCCCCTCGTCCATCTCGCGCACCTCGATCGCGCCGGTGGTGCGGGCGTGGGCGAACCACGGGTCGTAGAACGGGGCGGAGTCCAGCGAGACGAAGCCGTAGTAGGCCTTGCGGACCTTGCCGGCCGAGCAGAGCAGGCCGAGGTCCGGCCCACCGTAGGTCACCACGGTGAGGTCGGTGACCTCGGATCGCAGCAGGGCCCGGACCAGCGCCATCGGCTTGCGCCGGGAACCCCAGCCGCCGATCCCGACGGTCATGCCGCTGCGCAGCTCGCCGGCCACCTCGTCCGGGGTCATCCGCTTGTCTGCCACCGGATCAGCCCTTCTCGGCGCGTTGCGCGGCCAGATCGCCGTCGAACCGGTCCCGGATCTCGTCCGCCGCTCCGGACAGGTTGAGCTCGAAGGTGAAGCCTTGTTCGTACCGGTAGCTACGGTGCACGTCCTGCGGGTCGATCCCGTTCAGCGCCTGCTTGGCGGCCCGGATCACCCGACCGTCCTTCGCGGCGATCTGCCCGGCGACCTCGAGCGCCACGGCGTCGAGTTCGGCCCGCGGGACCACCCGGAACACCGAGCCGTAGCGATGCAGCTCGGCGGCGCCGATCGTGGCGGCGGTGTAGAACAACGCCCGCATCAGGTGTTGCGGCACCAGGCGGGCCAGATGGGTCGCGGCGCCGAGCGCGCCCCGGTCCACCTCGGGCAGCCCGAACGTCGCATCGTCGGCGGCAACCACGATATCGGAGTTGCCGACGATGCCGATCCCGCCACCGAGGCAGAAGCCCTGTACCGCAGTCACGACCGGTACCGCGCAGTCGTACACCGCGGAGAACACTTCGGCACAGCCGTGATTGGCGTCGATCAGGCTTTGATGTCCCGGATTGCGCTGGATCTCCTTGATATCCACGCCGGCGCAGAAGCCGCGGTTCGCGGCGCGGATCACCACCACCCGATTGTCCGCGTCCCGTCCGGCGGCGCGGACGGCGTCGGCCAGGTCGAACCAACCCTGGGTGGGGAAGGCGTTGACCGGCGGGTAGTCGATCGTGACGACCGCGATGCCGGGTCCGCCCGCGGCGGTGCTGATCCCCATATGGTTCCCTGCTCTCGATGGCCTACCAAGCGATTGCTTGGTAGGTTAACACGGTGAGCATCTGCCTCGATCTGGACGACGCTGTGGTGCTGGTGACCGGTGGGGCGCGCGGTGTCGGTGCCGGAATCGCTCGGGTGTTCCTGTCCGCGGGGGCGACGGTGCTGGTCTGTGCCCGGCGGCCGCCGGACGTGCCGGTGGCGGTCGGGGAGCGTCGTGCCGGGTTCCTGCCGTGCGATGTCCGCGACCCGGATGCGGTGCGACAGCTGGTCGCCGACATCGTCGACCGGTACGGACGGCTCGACGTGCTGGTGAACAACGCCGGCGGCGCCCCGTTCCGGCTGGCCGCCGATGCCTCCGCGGACTACCACGCCAAGGTGGTCGGGTTGAACCTGCTGGCCCCCCTCTCGGTGGCCCAGGCGGCGAACGCGGTGATGCAGCGGCAGGAGCGGGGCGGGGCGATCGTGATGGTCTCCAGCGTGAGCGGCAGCCGGCCGTCGCCGGGCAGCGCAGCATACGGCGCAGCGAAGGCGGGACTAGACAGCTTGGCCACCTCGTTGGCCGTGGAGTGGGCGCCCAAGGTGCGGGTCAATTCGATCGTGGTCGGTATGGTTCGGACGGAGTCCAGCCACCTGCACTACGGTTCCGAAGCCGGCGTCGACGCCGTCGCGGCGACCGTCCCGATGGGCCGGCTGGCCGACCCGGAAGATGTCGGGAACTGTGCCGCCTTCCTCGCTTCTCCGCTTGCCGGCTACGTCAGCGGCGCGGTGCTGCGAATGCACGGCGGCGGAGAGCGGCCGGCCTTCCTGGCCGCTGCCGACGCGAACACCGAACCTGCTTCGTCAGCCGGTCGGGCCTCAACCAGTCAGGAGTAGATAGATGTCGGATCTTTGCGCGGGCCGGATCGTCGTGATCACCGGCGCCGGCCGCGGGATCGGCCGGGCGCACGCGCTCGCCTTCGCGGCGGCGGGTGCCAAAGTGGTGGTGAACGACCTCGGTGCGGGTCTGGACGGCAGTGCGTCCGGGACGGACCCGGCCGCCGAGGTGGTCGCCGAGATCCGGGCGGCCGGCGGCGAGGCGGTGGTGAACGGCGACGATGTGGCGGACTGGGCCGGCGCGCAGCGACTGATCGCCACGGCGGTGGAGACCTTCGGCGGGCTCGATGTGCTGGTCAACAATGCCGGCTTCCTCCGCGACCGGATGCTCGTGAGCCTCGGTGAGGACGAGTGGGACGCGGTGATCCGGGTACATCTCAAAGGTCACTTCGCGCCGCTGCGGCATGCGGCCGATTACTGGCGGGCGCGATCCAAGGCGGGCGACCCGGTCGATGCCCGGATCGTCAACACCAGCTCCGGCGCGGGTCTGCAGGGCAGCGTAGGCCAGGGCAACTACGCCGCGGCCAAGGCGGGCATCGCGGCGTTGACCTTGAACGCGGCAGCCGAGCTGGCCCGGTACGGCGTCACGGTCAACGCGATCGCGCCGTCGGCTCGTACTCGGATGACCGAGGTCGCGTTCGCCGAGATGATGGCGGCGCCGGCGACCGGATTCGACGCGATGGCGCCGGAGAACGTCTCACCGTTGGTCGTCTGGCTGGGCAGCGCGCAGTCCCGGCAGGTGACCGGCCGGGTATTCGAAGTAGAGGGCGGCCGGATCGCGCTCGCCGAGGGATGGCGGCACGGTGCGCCGGCGGACAAGGGCGCGCGCTGGCTGCCCGACGAGCTGGGTCCGGTCGTCGATCGGTTGATCGACCAGGCTCGTCCGGCCGAGCCGGTGTACGGCGCGTCCGGATAGCAGCGGTAGCACTGGAGCGCCGCGCGACGATGCACCCTTGTAGCCGAGTGACTCGCTGAATGAGGTGTCGCGCGGGTTACAGTGGCTCTTGATCGGGCGAACAGTTCGGCTCAGGTGAGGTAATCGATGAACGAGAGCGGTGAACCGACTGGAACGCGGTCCTACCGACGCGTTGCGGCTGCTGTCGATGCCGTCTGCGCTCTCGCCGCCGACGCCGAATCGGTCAATCTGGAGGAAGTGGTCCAGGCGGTCGCCGCGGAGCGGAAACGGCCGATCGAGATCACCATCGCCGAGCTTGGACCGGGTGTGTGCGGGCAGCGCCGGGCGTATCCGGACCGGGACATCATCGTGCTGGCCGACCGACTGCCCAGCCGGGAGCGCACGCTGGCGCACGAGCTCGGCCATATCGTCTTCAAGCATGAGGGCGTGCCGGCCGCCGACGTCACGCTGGCGGCCAGTCCCGATCTGATCGCGTACATGTTGAGCCAGCGCGCCTACTCGATCGTCGAGGACGGCTGCGACGAGACGGCCGAGTGGGAGGCGGAGACCTTCGCCGGCATGTTGTTGACCCGGTTACGCGTCTTCGACAACCGCGGAACGGGCGTCTCGGTGTTGCGGTTCGACGAGGCTTTGGGGTGAGTTTCTGGTTTACTGCGCTGCTCGTCTGGCTGGCCGCGGGGGCGCGGGTGGGCCGGGTCGTGGTCCGGCCGGCCACCACCGTCCGGATGGCGGTGGTGCTCGCCGTCACGGCGGTCGCGTTGGCGGCAACGGTGGCGATCCCGGAGGTCGCCGACACCCTGGACAGTCTCCGGCCGGCCGGGGTGGGCGCCGGCACCCAGCTTTCCGCCGCGCTCGCCGTGGCCGCCTGGCAGTGCTTCGCGACGGCGACCTCGGTGGTCGCATTCGCCGCTTGGCCGGTGGCCTCGCGGCGCAGTCTGCGCAATGCAGCGCTGGGGATCTATCTGACCGGCCTGCTGTTCGCGATCTGGGTGTTTCTCGGATCCGCGATCCCGGCCTGGGCGATGGTGGCGGCCGGCGCGACCTTCGTGGTGATCACCGGGGTGCGCAACCTGGACTGGACTCCACTCGGCCGCGGTATCGCACTCTATGTCCTCGGCACCGCCGTGGTCGCGGTGCTCGCCGTGCGCCAACTGCAGCGCGACCTGAGCCAGCATGACGGCGTAGCGCAGCGACCGGCTCCGGCAACCTGGTGGTCGGTCGCGGCGCTGCTGATCGCGCTGGGCGCGGTCTGGATCCTGGTCGAGGTCTGGATTCGGGCTCGACTGCTGCTGCACCGACTGGACGGGTTGCATCAGACCCTTACCGAGCGTTTTCCGGAGGTGTTGGCCACTGCCGGTGGGCGCGAGTCGACCACCGTGTTGCGGGCTTCCGATCAGGTCGCGCAGATCATGGACGCGCTCTACCTGCAGTCCGGGATCGAGGTGGTGACCAGCGAGTACCGGGTGCCGCCGCGATCGGTCACCGAGCGGGCCACCCGGGTAGCACGCTGGGCGCGAGACCCACTCAGCGACCTGAGCGTGGACGCGCGCTGGATAGCGCCACCCGACGGTATGTCCGTTCGCCGGTGGGTGGGCGAGATCGCCCGGGCCTACGCTGCACGCTGACCCGGGCGGCTATGCGGTCCCGTCCGGCGGGATCTCCGGCAGCCCCTCGCTCGCCCGTAGTTTCTCGGCCATCGAGGTGAGCAACGCCTGTGACTCGTCGGACAGGTCGAACGCCCGGCTGGACAGCCGGCGCAGGCCGTAACCCTGGAGTTGGGCCAGCAGTTCCAAATCGTGATCGATCTTCGCTGCGTAGATGTCGTTGAAGAAGTAGTCCGGCTTCACCTTGAAGAACTTGGCCAGCGCGGCGACGGTGTCGTCGGATGGGTTGGTGCGTTGCCCGGAGCGCAACTGTGACAGATACGGCTTCGATATCGGGTGGCCCGACTCGGTCAGTGCGGCCGCCACTTCCGCGTTGGTGTGCGGCTTGCGCCCCGGGGGGTGCACCGTTTCGAAAAGTCTGTTCAACCGCGCCGCGAAATCAGCCATGGTGAGCGCCTACGTTCCCTTCGCACCACTTGATTCTCGAATTCGGGGGATTCCCGTCGTCGATATTAGCGGCTCAGTAACTGAAAACCTATCGCCGGGTATGGCATGCTCGCGTGAACTCGGAAACCGCGCGACCGAAAACCCGCTGTTTCCGGCAACTGCGTACTGATCACCAACTCTATCGCCGGGGATCGGAGGTAGATCAAGGAAGTAGGTCCAGTGCGCTGACCTGCAGTTCGGGATTGGTCGCAAAGATCAAATTTGCCAAATCTTTGCCCAGTTACCGGTGAGGAAACTTTCCGAGCGTGCCCAAGTTTTTTGGGGGTCAGATTCGTTCGATAATCGTGGCGGTCGACAGCGCGCCGCCGGCGCACATCGAGATCAACGCCGTGGACCCGTCCCGGCGCTCCAGCTCGTGCAGCGCCGTGGTGAGCAGGCGCGACCCGGTGCTGCCCACCGGATGGCCCAGCGCGATCGCGCCGCCGTTGACATTCACCCGATCCAGCTCCGGCTTGTGCACCGCCGCCCAGGACAGCACGACCGACGCGAAGGCCTCGTTGACCTCGAAGATGTCGATGTCCGACATCGCCATGCCGCTGCGCTCGAGCACCCGTGCGGTGGACTGCACCGGGCCGTCGAGATGGAACTCCGGCTCGGCGCCGACCAGGGCCTGCGCCACGATCCGGGCCCGGGGGCGCAGGCCCAGAGCGCGGGCCCGGGCCTCGTCCATCAACAACACCGCGGCCGCGCCGTCGGAGATCTGCGACGACGTGCCGGCGGTATGCAGGCCCTCGGCCAGCACCGGCCGCAGGCCGGCCAGACCCTCGACCGTGGTGTCCCGCAGACCCTGATCCCGGCTCACCCCGGCGAGCGGCGCGATCTCGCGCTCGAACCGTTGCTCGGCCCAGGCCTGTGCCGCCAGCTGCTGCGACCGGGCGCCGAACTCGTCGAGGTCGCTGCGGCTCAGGCCGCGTCGCCGGGCGATCCGTTCGGCCGCCTCGAACTGGGCCGGCAGGTCGATATCCCAGCCGTCCGGGCGCCGGGGGCCGGCATGATCGCCCACGTTGGCGCCCAACGGCACCCGACTCATCGCTTCGACCCCGCAGGCGATGCCGACCTCGATCGCGTCGGTGGCGATCAACCCGGCGATCAGGTGATTCGCCTGCTGGGCCGAGCCGCACTGGCAGTCGATCGTGGTGACCCCCGCCTGCCAGGGCAGACCGGCGTGCAGCCAGGCCGTTCGGGTGACGTTGTTGGACTGCTCACCCACCTGGGTGACGCACCCGCCGATCACTTGTTCGACCAGATCGGCATCGATCCCGGTCCGTGACACGACAGCGCGCTGGGCCGCGCCGAGCAGCTCGGCCGCGTGCAGCTCGGAAAGCCAGCCGCCGCGCTTGCCGATCGGGGTGCGGACTGCCGCCACGATGACCGGTGCGCCCATGTTTTTCCTCCTCGTTCCGGTCCTCGAATTAGAACACGTTCATCGGACACGGTGACCTGGCACAGCGTTTCTTCCGCTAGGTCTTGGTCCTGTGCTTCAATGTTTGTAGAACGTGTTCCAGTTGTCCGCAGGAGGCGCTGATCGTGGGAGAGCCGAACCTTACCGACGGTTTCGACTTCACCGACCCGGACGTGTACGCGCAGCGCCGGCCGTTCGAAGAGTTCGCCGAGCTACGTCGGACCGCGCCGGTCTGGTGGAACCCGAAGCAGCCCGGGGTCGGCGGATTCGCCGACGACGGCTTCTGGGTGGTGAGCAAACACGCCGAGGTCCGCGAGGTATCGCGGCGCGACAATGTGTTCTCCACGTTCGAGAACACCGCGATTCCGCGTTTCAACGACGACATCACGCGCGAGCAGATCGAGCTGCAGCGGTTCGTGTTGTTGAACAAGGACGCGCCCGATCACACCAAGCTGCGCAAGCTGGTATCGCGGGGATTCACCCCGCGCTCGATCAACAGCCTGCGCGACGAGCTGCAGGAACGCGCCCGCCAGATCGTCGCCGACGCCGGCCGCGAGGGGTGGGGCGATTTCGTCACCCAGATCGCATGTGAACTGCCGCTGCAGGCAATCGCCGAACTGATCGGGGTGCCGCAGGAGGATCGGCAGAAGTTGTTCGGCTGGTCGAACGACATGACCGGCTACGACGACCCCGAGTCGACCGCCGACCCGGTCGTCGCCAGCAGCCAACTGCTCGGCTACGCCTACGAGCTCGCCGAGCAGCGGCGCAAGAACCCGGCCGACGACATCATCACCAAGTTGATCGAGGCCGACGTCGACGGGCACGAGCTCGGCTCCGACGAGTTCGGTTTCTTCGTGATCGTGCTCGCGGTCGCGGGCAACGAGACCACCCGCAATGCGATCACCCAGGGAATGATGGCTTTCCTGGACAATCCGGAGCAGTGGGAGCTGTTCAAGCGGGAACGCCCGAAGACCGCGGCCGACGAGATCATCCGCTGGGCCACCCCGGTCAACTCGTTCCAGCGCACCGCGCTCGCGGACACCGAACTCGCCGGCACGCCGATCGCGAAGGGTCAGCGGGTGCTGATGCTCTACGGATCGGCCAACTTCGACGAAGAAGTGTTCGAGAACCCGATGCAGTTCGACGTTCTCCGCGACCCGAACCCGCACCTGGCCTTCGGCGGGACCGGCGCGCACTACTGTCTCGGTGCCAACCTGGCCCGGCTGGAAATCGATCTGATCTTCAATGCGATCGCCGACCACCTGCCGGATATCAGCAAGGTTGCCCCGGCCCGCCGGTTGCGGTCCGGCTGGCTGAACGGAATCAAAGAATTCCAGGTCGATTATCGTCCGGTCCAGAGCTGACCGTTCGGCCAGAATTTTCTGGCCGAACGGTCAAATGGGGCGGGCGGTCGCCATGGCCCGATCGATTTCCCAGAATGCCCGCAACGATCGAATTCGGCCGTCCGGATCGACGCAATAGGTGAACACGCCCTCGGCATCGATTTGTGTGCCGCCGAGCCGGGTGCGAATGGTGCCGACGAAGGCCGCCTCGTGGCCACCGGCGAAGCTGTCGGTGAGCAGGAATTCGATCGAGTCGGTCGGGGCGATCGCCATGTCCCAGAACGCAGCGATCGCCGCGTGTCCGTGGTGCCCGGTGCCGGCCGGGTCGAAGCCGGACGGCCCGACCGGGTCCTCCACCCAGCCGTCGTCGGCGAACAACGCCAGCCATGCCGCCCGGTCCTTCGCGCGCACGGCCGCCTGTGAGGCCAGCCCGGCGCGCCGAGCCGGATGCTCGGTGGTCCGGTCGGGGCCGGTCATCCGATCGGTGCGAGGTACTCGGCGGCGAACTTGCGGATCGAGTCCTGCTTGGCCGCCAGCTCGCCGTCGAAGCCGATACCATCGGCCAGCCACGGAATCACGATCGAGTCGGTTACTCCGGCCTCGGCCAGTTCGCGATAGCCGTCGGCACCGAACCGATCGATACACACCGCCTGGAACTCGAACGGAAGGTCGGCCCGGCCGTATTCGCTACGCAGCTCGTCGAGCCGCTTCCGGGTGGCGACCAGCTGATCGAAGGTCATCATCGCCGAGGTCCAGCCGTCGCCGATCCGCGCTGCCCGGCGCAGCGCCGGCTCGGTATGCCCGCCGACATAGAACGGCACCCGATGGGCCGGGGCCGGACTCATCTGCAGCCGGTCGAAATCGTAGAACTCGCCATGGTATTCGACCATGCCGCCGTCCAGCACCAACCGGATGATCTCGATCATCTCGTCCACCCGGGCGCCGCGCCGCGCGTAGGGAACCCCGCACCACTCGAACTCCTCCGGAGCCCAGCCGATGCCGACGCCGAACGCGAACCGGCCGCCGGTGAGGTTGGCGACCGAGCCGACCTGCCGGGCGAGCAGCAACGGGTTTCGCGAGCCGAGCTTGAGTACGTTGGTGTAGAAGCCGATTCGGCTGGTCACCGCACCCATCGCGGCAGCGGCGATCAACGGGTCCACCCACGGCGTGTTCGCGTCCCAGAAGCGGGAGCCGTCCGGGGTGTACGGGTAGTCGGCGACAGCCGACTCCATGAAGAACAGCGAGTCGGGCAGGGCGACCGCGGCGAATCCGCATTCCTCTGCAGTCCGGGCCAACTCGGTCAGCTGGTCCAGCGGGTTCATTGCGATGCTCAGGGTGAACTTCATCGCATCTCCTCAGTCGGCGGGGCGGTCTCGACCGACCACCCACATGGAAAAGTACTGTGAGCCACCACCGTAGGCGTGGCCCATCGCGGTGCGCGCGTCTGCCACCTGATGTTCGCCGGCGCGTTGCATCACTTGCATCGCAGACTCCGCGAACCGGATCAGCCCGGACGCGCCGATCGGGTTGGAGCACAGCACGCCGCCGGACATGTTGATCGGGAGCTTTCCGCCGATGGCGGTCTCGCCGGCTTCGGTGAGCTTCCAGCCGGCACCCTCCGCGGTGAAGCCGAGGTTTTCCAGCCACATCGGCTCGAACCAGGAGAACGGGACATAAATTTCGGCACAATCGATCTGGCGCAACGGGTCGTCGATACCGGCGGACCGCCAGAGCGCCGCGGCGGCGTCCCGGCCGGCCTGCGGATTCACCTGGTCGCGCCCGGCGAACGTGGTCGGTTCGGTACGCATCGCGGTGGCGTGGATCCAGGCCACGTGCCGACCGTCCGCTTCGACTACGGCCGCGGCGGCGGCATCGCCGATCACCAAGGCGCACGCGCCGTCCGAGGATGGACAGGTCTCGTCGTAGCGGATCGGGTCCCACAGCATCTGCGATTCTCGCACCGACTCCAGGGTGATGTCCGGCTGCTTGAGGTGGGCATACGGATTGAGTGCGCCGTTGCGCCGATCCTTGACCGCTACCATCGCGCCGATATCCGCCGGCGCGTTCGTCCGGCGGATGTAGGAGCGTACGTGCGGAGCGAAGTAGCCGCCGGCCCCGGCGCCGACCGGCATGGTGAACGGTACCGGGATCGACAACGCCCACATCGCATTCGACTCGGACTGCTTCTCCCAGGCCACGGCGAGTACCCGGCGATGGATGCCGGCCTCGACCAGCGATGCCGCGACACACCCGGTGGAACCGCCGACCGAGCCGGCGGTGTGCACCCGCAGCAGCGGTTTGCCGACCGCACCGAGCGCATCCGCCATCGCCAGCTCGGGCATCATCGCGCCCTCGAAATAGTCCGGCGCCTTACCTACCACCACTGCGTCGATTTCGTCGATGGTCAGCCCGGAGTCGGCCAGCGCCCGATCGATCGCCTCCCGGCACAGCGCGGCCATCGAGACGTCGGTCCGCTTGGCCACATAGTGCGTCTGGCCGGTGCCGAGCACCGCGGCGGGCTGTTTCATCGTCCCTCCAGAACGGCGACCAGGTTCTGTTGTAACGCCGGACCGCTCGTCGCATGCGCGAGGGTCCGGCCGGCGGCACCGGCCATGATCGGGCGGGCCGCTGCCCCGATCCGTTCCAGCCCACCGGCGAACATCGGATTGGCCACCAGCGGACCGCCGGACGGATTGATCGCGACGTCGGCGGGCAATCCCAACGCATCGGCCAACAGGATCTGCTGGTGGCTGAACGGCGCGTGCAGCTCGGCGATCTCGATGCCGGCCACGTCGCCGCCGGTAGCGGCGGTCCCGGCGGCGCGGGCGGACGGCGAGGTGGTGAGGTCGCGGGCGCCGAAGTTGCCCGAGTCGATCCGATGCTCGATCCCGGTGATCCAGGCCGGTCGTTCGCACAGTTCGCGGGCCCGGTCGCCGGCGGCCAGCACGATCGCGGCGGCGCCGTCGGTGATCGGCGCAACGTCGTGCGCCCGGAGCGGATCGGCCAGGTACGGCTGGGTCAGCAACTCCTCGACATCGCCGCCCCGCGCTGCGGCCGCGACCTCGGCCATGGCCCGTTCGGACCAGCAGCCGGCGTCGATCCCGGCGCGCGCCTGCAGCCCGGCGATCGACAGCGAGTCCGGCCAGAGCGGGCCGACCAGGTAGGGGTCGAGCTGCATCGTGAGGACCTGTCGGAGCCGGCCGGCCGAGGACTTGCCGAACCCGTACACCAGCGCGGTCCGTACTTCACCGGTGCGCAGCTTCACCCAGGCTTCGTACAACGCCCAGGCGGCGTCCATTTCGACGTGCGACTCGTTGATCGGCGGCACGGCGCCGATCGCGTCGATCGCCGAGATGAACGAAAACGCCCGGCCGGCGAGGAAATCCGACGATCCCGAACACCAGAACCCGATGTCGGACTTGGTGATCCCCAGTTCGGCGTAGAGCTGCTGAAAGCACGGCACCAACATCTCGACGCCGTTGGTGGTGCCGTCGGTCTGCGGCACGTGCGGTGCGTGGGCGAACCCCACGACGGCGATATCGGTCATCGGTATCCCTACAGATGCTGCGAGTAGGTGTCGTAGTCGGCGTCCGGTTCGCCGGACGGCCGGAAGTGGTCGATGTTCTGCAGGGTGTACCCCCACTCGTCGCGCGGCTTCCACACCGCTTCGACCCGCATGCCCATCCGCACATCGGCCGGATCGCACTCCAGGATGAGATGCAGGAATGCGATGTCGGCGCCGTCCAGCAACACGTAGGCGGCGATGTAGGGGGGTGTGATCCGCTGGCCCAGAAACGGCACGTTGACGATGCAGTAGGTGGTGACGGTGCCCCGGTCGGGCAGCTCCACCTGCTCGGTGGTCGGCCTGCCGTCGGTCGGGTTCGCGCCGCGCGGCGGGATGTAGACCTTGCCCTGCGCGTCCGCCCGGCCGCCGACCAGTCGGCCCTCGGCCAGCCCGCGCAGGTACCAGCTCTCCTGATCCGACGCCGAGTGCCGATAGGCCAGCCGGACCGGGGTGGTCAGCATCGTAATCGGCTCGGGAAGCGCAGCCGGCGAGGCAGATTCGGGCGACGAAGGCGTTGTCGCGGCCGGCCCCTCGCCGGCGCCGAAGCAGGCGATGTCGCCGATCGTTCCGGTCGGTTCGTCGGCCCAGCGGATGTGCACCCGCATTCCGGTCGTCATCTCGTCCGGTCCGCTCACGTCCACCGCGTGCAGCATCGCGGTATCGGCGCCGTCCAGCCGGATCAACGCCCAGGCGAACGGGCGGTCGAACGGCTGTCCGGGCAGTGGTCGGTGGACCCAGGTCCAGGTGGTCACCGTGCCGGTGGCGGCGACCTCCACGAATTCGTCCAGTGGAGCGGCGGTTACCGGGTCGAATTCGGCCGGCGGCACCAACACGCGACCGTCCGCGCCACGCACGCCGACCACCCGGTGGTCGGCGAGGCCGGCGAGGAAACGTCCGATGATCGGCCCGACGGATCGGGTGTAATCGAACTCGACATGCAACGGCGCGCTCAGCGGTTCCGCAACGGCGGAGCTGTTCCCAAGCGTCACGCCGTCGAGTAGAACAGGTTCTAACTCGGCTGGCAAGCAGGACGCCGGCCGGGGCGGCGACGAGGAGATCGTGATGAAACTCGGTTTGCAGCTGGGGTACTGGCCGGCGCAGCCACCGGCGAAGGTGGGCGAGCTGGTCCAGGCCGCGGATCGGTCGGGTTTCGACACGGTGGTCACCGCCGAGTCGTGGGGCTCGGACGCGTTCACCCCGCTGGCCTGGTGGGGATCGGCGACCGAGCGGGTCCGGCTCGGGACGTCGGTGGCGCAGCTGTCCGCCCGGACACCGACCGCGGCCGCGATGGCCGCGCTCACGCTCGATCATCTCAGCGGTGGCCGCGCGATCCTCGGGCTGGGCGTCTCCGGCCCACAGGTGGTCGAGGGCTGGTACGGGCAACCGTTCGGTAAGCCGCTGGCCCGAACCCGGGAGTACGTCCGGGTCGTCCGCTCGGTGCTGGCCCGGACCGGCCCGGTCGTCTCGCCCGGACCGCACTACCCGTTGCCGTACGCCGGACCGGATGCGACCGGTCTGGGCAAGCCGCTCAAAGTGATGACCCACCCGTTGCGGGCCGATCTGCCGATCTGGCTCGGCGCCGAAGGACCGCGCAACGTCGCGCTGACCGCCGAGATCGCCGACGGTTGGCTGGCGATCTACTATTCGCCGCGGCTGGCCCCGATGTACGACGAGTGGCTCGACGAGGGCTTCGCCCGCGAGGGTGCGCGCCGCACCCGGGCGGACTTCGAGATCGCCGCGAGCTGCCAGGTGATCGTGACCGAAGACCGGGCCGGCGAGATTGCCCGGCTGAAGCCGGTGGTCGCGCTCTACGTCGGCGGAATGGGTGCGCCGGAGTTGAACTTTCACGCTCAGGTGTACCGACGGATGGGTTACGAGCGGGAGGTCGCCGAGATCACCGAGCTGTTCCGGTCCGACCGCAAGGCCGATGCCGCCGCGGCGGTGCCGGACGAGATGGTCACCGAGACGATGATCATCGGTGATGCCGAACAGGTGCGGTCGGAGGTCGATCGGTGGGCCGCAGCCGGCGTCACCATGTTGTTGCTGACCGCGCGCAGTGTCGCGCAGGTAACGCAGCTGGCGACCCTTGTCGATTCCTAGAACGCGTTCTAGATTCGAGGGATGACCGAATCGCGGCGCACTGGCCTGTGGCGGATCGCAGCTGACGAACCCGATCGGATCGCGCTGGTCGATCCGTCCGGCACCGAATGGACCTACGCCGAGCTGGCCGGTGCGGCCGACCGATACGCCCGCGGGTTCGCCGAGCGGGGCCTGGTCGCCGGCGACTGTGTGGTGGTGCTGCTGCCCAACTGCGCCGATCTGGTCGCCTGCTACTTCGCAACCTTCGAGAGTGGGTTGTACATCGTCGCGGTGAACTGGCACCTGACCGGCCCGGAGCTCGGCTACATCGTGAGCGACAGCGGGGCAAAGGTATTCGTCGCCGGAGCGCGATTCGCCGAGGCCGCGGTGACCGCTGCCGACATCGCCGGGATCGCCGCAGAAAACCGGTTCGCGGTCGGTGAGATCCCCGGATTCCGCCCGCTGGCCGAGCTGGCCGCCGCCGGCCCGGGCCGTCCGGCGAACCGGACCACCGGGGCGCCCATGCTGTACACCTCGGGCACGACCGGTCGGCCGAAGGGCGTTCGGCGGCCGCTGACCGGGGCGGACCCCGACGATGTTCCGCCGGCGGCCGGTGCCTTCTTCGGCTTGTTCGAGCTGAAACCGTTCGACGATCACGTTCATCTGTGCGGTTCGCCGCTCTATCACACCGCCGTGCTGAACTTCGTGACCATCTCGATTCACCTGGGGCACAAAGTTGTTCTGATGGATGGCTGGGGTCCGGAGCCGATGCTGGAGCTGATCGCCCGGCACCGGGTATCGCACAGCCACATGGTGCCCACCCAGTTCGTTCGGCTCCTCGCCTTGCCGGACGCGGTCCGCGCGGGTTACGACGTCTCGTCGCTGCGGTGCATGATCCACGGCGCGGCGCCGTGCTCCCCGGACGTCAAGCGGCGGATGCTGGAGTGGTGGGGCCCGGTGGTCACCGAGTACTACGCCGCGACCGAAGGCGGCGGCACCGTCATCTCGGGCGAGGAGTGGCTGCGCAAGCCCGGCTCGGTCGGTCGAGCCTGGCCCTGGTCGATCGTGCGGGTGCTCGACGACGCCGGAAACGAACTACCGCCCGGCGAAACCGGTCAGATCTACCTGCAGATGGGCGGATCGTCGTTCGAGTACCACAAGGACAAGGCCAAGACCGAGGCCGCCCGGGTGGGCAACCTGTTCACCCTCGGCGACGTGGGGTACCTCGACGAGGACGGCTACCTCTACCTCTGCGACCGCAAGTCCGACATGATCATCTCGGGTGGGGTGAACATCTACCCGGCCGAGATCGAAGGCGAACTGATCGTCCATCCGGCGGTCGACGACGTCGCGGTATTCGGTGTACCACATGCGGATTGGGGCGAGGAGATCAAGGCGGTGGTGCAGCCTGCGGCGGGGGTGGAACCCGGCGACGAGCTCACCGCGGACATCCTCGCGTTCGCGGCTCGGCGACTGGCGAAGTTCAAGTTGCCGCGCAGTATCGACTACCTGCCGGAGCTGCCGCGCGACCCGAACGGCAAGCTGTACAAGCGCAGGCTGCGCGATCCGTACTGGGCCGATCGGGCCACGGCGATCTGAACCCGCCCGCCTCAGCGGCCGGTGAAGTTGGCCGGCCGCTTTTCGGCGAACGCGCGCGGCCCCTCCTTGGCGTCCGCGGAGGCGAAGACCGCGGCGCCGAGCCGGCCGTCGATGTCGAATGCGTCGTTTTCCGGCATACCCTCGGTGTCGCGGATCGTGCGCAGGATCGCCTGCACGGCCACCGGGCCGTTGGCTGCGATCAGCCCGGCGAGCTCGAGCGCTTTGTCCAACGCCGTGCCGTCCGCAACGACATGACCGATCAGGCCGATCTCCTTGGCCTCGGCGGCGTGCAGATGCCGGCCGGTCAGCAGGATCTCGGCGGCGATCGTGTACGGGATCTGTCGAACCAGGCGCACCGCCGAGCCGCCGAGTGGGAACAGGCCCCACCGTGCCTCGGAGACACCGAACTTCGCCGACTCGCCGGCTACCCGGATGTCGGTGGCCTGCAGGATCTCGGTGCCGCCGGCGATCGCCGGGCCCTCGACTGCGGCGATCAGCGGTTTGGTCAGCCGGCGGCCCTTGAGCAGTGCGTCGATCCGGTTCGGATTCCAGCTGCCGCTGGCGAAGGCGTCGGTGGGATGGTTACGGGTCATCGACTTCAGATCGGCGCCGGCACAGAAGTAGCCGCCCGCGCCGGTCAGGATCGCCACCCGGATATCGGGATCGGCGTCGACCCGGTCCCAGGCCTCGGCCATGATGGCGAGCATCTCGCCGGAGAGCGCGTTGCGCGCCTCGGGCCGGTTCATGGTGACGATCAGCACGTGTTCACGCTGCTCGACGAGGCAATGCGGCTGCTGTGTCATCGGCTCTGCTTCCCTCCGGAGACCCTTGCGGGGGACAGTAACACGTTCTAGTTTGGTAGTCGTGGCCCTGAATATCGCAGACCTCGTCGAGCACGCTGTCGATCTTGTGCCGGAGCGCGTCGCGCTGCTGGACGACGAGCGCGAGATCACCTACGCGCAGATGGACGAGCAAGCCAACCGGCTGGCGCACTACCTGCTGGCGAACGGCGTGGCGCCCGGCGACAAGGTGGGCATCTACTCACGCAACACCATCGAGGCCGTCGTGGCGATGGTGGCCGTGTTCAAGGCGCGCGCGGTGATGGTGAACGTGAACTACCGCTACGTGGAGAACGAGCTGCAGCACATCTTCACCAACTCCGACATGGTCGCGCTGGTCTACGAGCGTCGGTATGCGGACAAGGTGGCGAACGTGGCGCCGCAGTGTCCGCGGCTGCGTACCCTGATCGTGGTCGAAGACGGTACCGACCTCCCCAATGATTCGGTCGAATACGAAGCAGCGCTTGCACAATCGTCGCCCGAGCGGGATTTCGGCGAGCGTAGCCCGGACGACCTCTACATGTTGTACACCGGCGGGACCACCGGCATGCCGAAGGGCGTGATGTGGCGGCAGGAGGACGTCTGGCGGGTGCTCGGCGGCGGAATCAACTTCCTCACCGGCGAGTATGTCGCCGACGAGTGGGATCTGGCCAAGTTGGGTGCGGCCAATCCGGTGATGACCCGCTATCCGATCCCGCCGATGATCCACGGCGGCTCGCAGTGGGCGACCTTCCAGAGCCTGTTCGGCGGCGGCAAGACCCTGATGATGCCGGAGTTCAGCGGCCACGGGGTGCTGGCGAGTGCGGTTCGGCATCAGGTGAACATGCTGTTCATCACCGGCGACGCGATGGCCCGGCCGATCGTCGATGCGCTGGAGGCCGGCGATCCGGTAACCGGTGAGCCGTACGACCTTTCGGTGTTGTACGTGATTGCCAGCAGCGCGGCGCTGTTCTCGCCGACCGTCAAGGACCGGATCTGTGAACTGCTGCCCAACCGGATGATCAGCGACTCGATCGGCTCGTCGGAGACCGGGTTCGGCGGGCTGGGGCTGGTGACCAAGGGCGCCGCGCAGGCGGGCGGTCCGCGGGTCAAGATCGACGCGTCGACGTCGGTGCTCGACGAGGACGGCAATCCGGTGGTGCCGGGCTCCGGGCAGATCGGCGTACTCGCCCGGTCCGGGCACATCCCGATCGGCTACTACAAGGACGAAGCGAAGACCGCGGCAACCTTCAAGGAGTTCAACGGCATCCGGTACTCGATTCCGGGCGACTACGCCCGGGTCGAGGAAGACGGCGCGGTCACCATGCTGGGCAGAGGCTCGGTGAGCATCAACACCGGCGGGGAGAAGGTGTTCCCCGAAGAGGTCGAGGCGGCGCTGAAGGCGCATCCGGCGGTCTTCGACGCGCTGGTGGTCGGCGTCCCGGACGAGCGCTTCGGCGAGCGGGTGGCGGCGGTCGTGCAGCTGCGCGCGGACGCCGCCGCGATCACCGTAGACGAGCTCCGTCCGGTGCTCACCACGCTGATCGCGGCCTACAAGTTGCCGCGCAGTCTGTGGTTCGTTCCGGAGATCAAGCGGTCGCCCGCCGGAAAGGCCGATTACCGTTGGGCCAAGGACCAGACTCGGGAGCGGCCGGCCGACGAGGGCGCCGGTGCCACCGAAACGGTCGTCGGCTGATGCGGACCACGGCGAGCGATCGGCTCGGCATCGAGTACCCGATCTTCGGCTTCACGCCGTCGGAAGATGTTGCGGCGGCGATCAGTCGGGCGGGCGGGCTCGGCGTCCTCGGTTGCGTCCGGTTCAACGATCCGGCCGAGTTGGACCGGGTGTTGTCCTGGATGGACGACAACACCGACGGCAAGCCGTACGGCGTCGACATCGTGATGCCGGCGAAGGTGCCGACCGAGGGTAGTCAGCTCGATCTGGAGTCGATGATCCCGGCCGAGCACCGGGCGTTCGTCGATCGGACGTTGGCCGAGCTCGGCGTGCCACCGTTGGCTGCCGATGCCGAACAGGCGGCCGGGGTACTCGGCTGGCTGCATTCGGTGGCCCGCTCGCATGTGGATGTCGCTTTGCAGCATCGGATCTCGCTGATCGCCAACGCGCTCGGCTCGCCGCCGGTGGATGTGATCGACCGGGCGCACCGCGATCAGGTCCCGGTCGCGGCGTTGGCCGGCGCGGTCGGCCATGCGCGCAGTCATATCGCCGACGGCGTGGACATCGTGATCGCCCAAGGCCACGAGGCGGGTGGGCACACCGGCGAGATCGGTTCGATGGTGCTGGTGCCGGAGATCGTCGACGCGGTCGGGGACGACGGCCTGGTGTTGGCGGCGGGCGGGATCGGCAGCGGCCGGCAGATCGCGGCCGCGCTGGCGCTCGGTGCGTCCGGGGTGTGGATGGGTTCGTACTGGCTGACCACCTCGGAGTATCGGCTCGGCAGTGCCGCGGGCGGGCTGTCCAGCACGCAACGCGCACTGCTTGCGGCCACCTCGGCGGATACCGTGCGCACCCGGATCTACTCCGGCAAGCCGGCCCGGCTGTTGAAGACCAAGTGGACCCAGGCCTGGGCGCAGCCCGACGCGCCGGACCCGCTACCGATGCCGTTGCAGAACATCCTGGTCAGCGAGGCGCACCGGCGGATCGCCGAATCGGCCGACCCGGAGGTGGTGGCGATGCCGGTGGGGCAGATCGTCGGCCGGATGAACGAGGTGCGGCCGGTTGCCGACGTGATGGCGGATCTGGTCGCCGAGTTCGACGCCACGGTCGACCGGATCGGCGCGGTGCGGACGTAGCCGCGCGTGCCGCCGAGAGCAGGATCGGGGTGTGTCGGAGGTGTCGGGCAGACTGTAGGGCGTAGGGAGGAGCCCGATATGACCAGCGCCGACGTCCGTACCGGCGCCCGCACGATTCCGCTTCCCGAACTGGTCGATCTGGCCTGGTCCGGGCGAATTCGAGTCCCGCACTTCCAGCGAGACTTCCGTTGGGGTCGTGCGGACGTGATCCAATTGATGGACAGCGTTCTGAAGGGCTATCCGATCGGGAGCCTGTTGCTGTGGGAGCGTCCGGCGCCTGCGCAACGACTTCGACTCGGGGCGATGAGTATCGATGCTCCGGCGGTAGACAATGCGCTGTGGGTGGTCGACGGTCAACAACGGGTCACCAGCCTTGCAAATGTCTTGACCACCGAGCGCTCGGACGACCTGCGGTTCAACCTGGGATTCGATCTGAAGACCGCGAGCATCGTGCCGTTGCCGACAATCGAGGACCCGCAGGTGATCCCGTTACCGGTGATGTTCGATCTCAGCGCGGTGCTCGAATGGTTCGCCGAACACCCCGAATCCGGACAGCGCGAACGCGACATAGCATTCGGATTCGCTCGCGCTCTCCACCAGCTCGCTATTCCCGCATATCAGGTGGTGCACGACGACGTCAGCGTGCTGCAGAACATCTTCGACCGGATGAACAACTCCGGGAAGCGGCTCAGTCGGGCGGAGGTGTTCTCGGCCCTCAATGCCGGGACCGAGGAGGACAGCGAGACCGGGCTCTCCTTGCAGCGCATCGCCGAGGATATCGACGAGCAGATGCACTTCGGCCGGATCGATGACGACACGATCCTGCAATGCGTGCTTGCCCGCCGCGGTCCGGATACGCGTCGGGAGATTCGTTCGGAGTTCGATCCGCAGCGGCGAGGTGCTGGCGACTTTCCGGACGAGGGTCGGGAGGAGGCCTACGAGCGGGGGCGGGATGCGTTGGAGAAGGCCGTGCGGTATGTCATCCGCGCCGGCGTTCCGCACTTCACCATGCTGCCGTATCGGTACCTCCTGGTCGTCCTTACCCGGTTCCTCGCGCACAATGCAGAGCTGCGCCCGGCCAACGAGCGGCTGCTGGATCGCTGGTTCTGGCGTGCCGCAGTGGCCGGTCCGTACATCATTCGTGGCGGTACGACCAGTATCGGTCGTACGCTGACCGGCAAGATCGATCCGGTGCGTACCCACGAGTCGCTGATCGGATTGCTGGCGGTGGTGGGTGAGGCCGAACGGGAGGCTCCGGACCCCGATCGATTCCGGACGAACGAGGCCGCTGCCAAGATCATATTGTGCCACTGGTGGAGTCTGGGTCCCCGTCGGCCGGACACCGGCGAGGAGTACACCCGCGACGACCTCGCCTCCGCTATCGGAGCGAGCAGCACGGCTGCGGACGCGGTTCCGGCAATATTCGGCCGTTCGGCGGTGCCGGCAAGTCAGAGCTCGTGGGCCGCGAATCGGGCTATTATGCCGGTGCTCGACGAGGCAACGCCGCACGTGAGCGAGCTGCTGCAGCGCAGGCCGGTCGGGATCTCGAACGAGACGTGGCGCGCGGTCTTGGACTCGCACGCGATCACCCCGGATATCGAGGCGGCGCTACAGCGCGACGATGTGCCGGAATTTCTCCGGCTGCGCCAGCAGCTGATCGTCGACAATTTGGCGTCTTTCCTCCGCCGGCGATGCGAGTGGGGATTCGAACACACGCCGCCACTCGATCAGCTGGTCATCGACGACCAGACCGGCGATGACGCTTCCTGAGCGGTACCACGGGGTCTGGCTTCGGGACCTCCGCGTCGGAACCTTGATCCAACGGGGTGACTACACCCGGTTTGTGTTGTCCGACAGTTACTTGGCGGATGTCGATCGGCCGGTGCTCGGTCTACGGTACGAGCAGGACCTGACGGCGGCGCATTCCGCCGCGCTCCGGCTCCCGCCGTGGTTCTCGAATCTGCTGCCGGAAGGTCGGCTACGGGATTGGATCGCCGCCGAGCGCGGCGTGTCGGCGCAGCGGGAGATGGAACTGTTGACGCAGGTGGGCCACGACCTTCCGGGCGCTGTCCGCGTCCGGCCGGTGGAATCCGCGGCGGCTTCGGGTGAGTGGCCGGAAGAGTTCGTCGACGAGCCGAGCAGTGGTTCAGCCGAGCATCGTTTGCGGTTCTCGCTGGCCGGCGTGGCACTCAAGTTCTCCATGCTGGCCGACGGCGATCGGCTGACGCTGCCGGCGGTGGACGAGCGCGGTGACTGGATCGTCAAGTTGCCCGACCGGGTCTACCCGGATGTTCCCCGCAACGAGCTGACCATGATGCGGTTGGCGGCGGCTGTCGGGATCGAGACACCGGCTGTCCGGTTGGTGCATCGGGATGAGGTTTCGGGACTGCCGGAGCGGGTTTGGCCGGACACCGAGCAGTGGGCGTACGCGGTCGAGCGGTTCGATCGGACCGCCGAAGGTGACTTGGTGCACATCGAGGACCTGGCACAGGTGCGGAACTTCTACCCGGACGACAAGTACCTGGGCAGCTACGAAACGGTCGGTGCGCTGTTCTACCGCGGGCATGACGCCGCCAGCCTGCGCGAGTTCGCGCGACGGCTGACGCTGGACATTCTCATCTCGAACGGCGACGCGCATCTGAAGAACTGGTCGTTGATCTATCGTGACGAACGCATTCCGCAGATCTCGCCGGCCTACGATCTGGTCTCCACCCGGTACTACATGGGGGAGGAGGAACTCGGCCTGCGCTTCGGCGCGACCAAGCACTTCGATCGAGTGCGACTCACCGACTTCGATCGCTTGGAGCGCCGGCTCGGTGTCGAGCTCGGACTGGCCGATGTCGGCCGCGAGACGATAGAGCGGGTGCTTGCGCGGTGGCCCGAGGTCGGTGAGTCGTTGCGGCAGAACGCAGCACTGCACGCCGATGTCACGGCCGGCATCCACGATCGCGCAGTCAGCCTGCGGGCTTCTCGGTGACAGCCGCCTCGAGGGGCTGGTAGCTGCCGTCGCGCCATTCCCAGATCGGGTCGTCGGTGTCGAGACCCTGAGTCTGGAGTTCGCGGACCGCGACCTTGAACGTGGCGGTCTGCGGCAGGTCGGCGGCGATCCGGACGTAGCGGGGCCGTTGCTTGGGACCGAGGTCGGGCTGTGCGGCCAGGAACTCGGTGAGCATCGCGGGGGTCAAGGTGGCGGCGACCACGGCCGCCGCCGCCCGATCGCCCCCGTCCGGGTCGGGCACGGCATACACCGCCGCCCGTTCGATTGCCGGGCAGCGAACAAGGATTCGTTCGATCGGGGCGGTGCCCAGATTCTCCCCGTCCACCCGCAACCAGCCCGATGTGCGCCCGGCGAAGTACACATACCCCTGCTCGTCGAGGTAGCCGAGGTCGCCGCTGTGGTAGCGGCCGTCCCGCATCCGTTCGGCGTCGGCGGCCGGATCGCGGTAGTAGCCGGCGAAGAAACCGGGTCCGTCGGTGTTGACCAACTCGCCGATCACGCCGGGCGGGCACGGCCGGCCGGCTTCGTCGAGCACCGCTACCCCGGCCGGTAGCCGGCCCAGCGCGCCGGGCGGTGCGGTCGGGTCCGGCGGGATTCCGATGCCGCCTTCGGACGAACCGAACGCGTCCAGCATCAGCACGCCGAACCGTTCGCCGAAGCGTTGCGATACCGCGGCCGAGGCCTCGTTTCCGTACATCATCCGCAACGGATTGTCCGCGTCGTCCGGGCGTTCCGGCGTTGCCAGGACGTAGGCCAGCGGTTTGCCGACGTAGTTGGCGAACGTGGCGCCGAACCGGCGGACGTCGGCCAGAAACGCCGAGGCCGAGAATCGGCGCCGGATGGCCAGGTTGGTCCCGCCGGACAGCGCGACCGACCAGCCGGCCATGATCGCGTTCGAATGGAACATCGGCATGGTCAGGTAGACCGTGTCGGCCGCGCCCAGACCCATTCGTTCGGCCAGCACGGCGCCGGGAAAGCCGACCTTGTCGTGGGTGCACCGCACCGCCTTGGGTTCGCCGGACGTGCCGGAGGTGAAGACCAGCATCAGCAGATCGTCCGGGGTGGCCGGGACCGGGTCGTAGCGAGCGCCGGCGTGCGGTGCCAGCTCCCGCGCCCACTGCGCGGAATCGATCCGGAGCACCGGAACACCGAGGTCGAGGCCGGCGAGCAGTGGTTCGTACCCGGCCTCGGTCAGCACCAATTGGCAATCGGTGCGGGCGATGTCGCGGGTCAGCGCGGTGCCGCGGCGGGTGGTGTTCAGCCCGACCAACACCGACCCGGACAGGGCCGCGCCGATCAGCAGGGCCGAGAACTCCGGTGAATTGTCGGCCAGTACGCCGAAGTGCGGCGGACGAGTGGGGTCCAGCCGGGCGCGCAGCCAGGCTGCTCGCCCGGCGGCGCCGGCTACGTGGTCGGCCCAGGACTGGCTGGAGTCCTCGAATCGGACGGCGATGTCGTGCCGGTCGCGGACCCGGTTCAGCAGTTCGGTGACGGTCGTATCGACCACCGCGATCAGGCCGGAACGTCGGCGAGGATGGTGCCCAGTCCGCGCAGGTGATCGGTGGCGCCGCCGAGCGCGAACTCGTTGTGCTTGGCGGCGGTGAAGTAGCGCTGCACGATGTGGTCGGTGTCGATTCCGACGCCGCCGTGTACGTGCACGATCGTGTGCGATACCCGATGTCCGGCGTCGGCTGCCCAGAACTTCGCGGTGTGTACCTCGGCCTCGGCTGGTAGTCCCGCGGCGAGCCGCCACGCGGCCTGCCACATGGTGAGCCGCAAACCTTGCACGTCGATGTAGGCGTCGGCCAGGCGTTGTGCTACCGCCTGGAAACTACCGATCGGACGATCGAACTGGATGCGCTCGCGTGCGTACTCGCTGACCAGCTCCAGTCCACGCTCCAGCGTGCCGAGCTGGGTGGCGGCGATGCCGACCGACAGCCGGGCGAGCAGTCGGCCGATCGCTTCGGTGCCGCGGTCGAGCGGGCCGACCGGCTGGGCCGCCGCTGCGGCGAAATCGACCTGGGACTGCGCGGATTCGTCGACGACCAGTTCCCGGGTCACCGTCACGCCGGGCGCGCCGGTCTCGACCAGGAACAGCGCCGGCCCGGCGGCGGTGCCGGCGGTGACCAGCAGGTGGGACGTGAGCGCCGCAAACGGCACGGTGATCTTCGTTCCGGTGAGCAGCCAACTCGGACCGTCGGCAACCGCGGTCGTGGTGGGTTGCGCAGGGTCCCAATTTTCCGCTTCGGCCAGCGCCACACCGAGAATCGTTTCGCCGGCGCCGGCCCGTCGGGCGAGCTCGCGCTGGGTGGTGTCGCCGAACTCGGCCAGGGTATCGGCCGCGCCCACTATCGAGGTTTGATAGGGGACCGCGGCGACATGTCGACCGAGTTCGCGTAGCACCGACATCTGTTCCAGCAGACCGAATCCGCCGCCGGCCGGTTCCGGAAGCGCGGCCCCGAGCACCCCGGCGGCGGCGAGCGCGGACCACAGTCGGTCGTCGAATCGGTCCGGCGCGCTGTCCAATTCGCGCTGTCGTTCGGCAGTGACCAGCTTGCCGGCGATCTCGGCGGTCAGCCCGGCCAGGTCGCGTTGTGCGTCGGTGAGGGTGAAATCCACAGCAGAAGCCTCTCGTCCCTAGCGTTTCGCCGGCGGCTGACCCAGTGCCGCCATCGCGATGATGTCGCGCTGCACCTCGTTGGTTCCGCCGCCGAAGGTGAGGACCAGGGCCGCCCGCTGCATCCGCTCGATCCGCCCGCGGAGCACCGCGCCCGGCGAGTCCGGCCGCAGGTACGCAACCGGGCCGAGCACTTCCATCAGCAACCGGTAGGCCTCGGTCGCGAGTTCGGTGCCGTAGACCTTGCACGCGGATGCGTTCCACTTCTGCAGGCTGTCCCCGGACGAGACGATCTCCCAGTTCAGCAACTTCAGGTACTCGACCTTCGCGTGCACCCGGGCCAGATTGATCTGCACCCATTCCTGGTCGATCACCCGGGAGCCGTCGGGCCCCTTCGTCTGCTGCGCCCACTCGCGCACCGCACGCAGCGAGGTCTGCAGCGATGCCGCGGACGTCAATGCGACGCGTTCGTGGTTGAGCTGATTGGTCATCAGCCCCCAGCCACCGTTCAGTTGCCCGACGATTGCGGTGGCCGGGACCCGGACGTCGGAATAGTAGGTGGCGCTGGTGTCGACACCGGACATGGTGTGGACCGGGGTCCAGGAGAAACCCGGCGTGTCGGTCGGCACGATGAAGACCGTGATTCCCTTGTGTTTCTTGGCATCCGGGTCGGTCCGGGCAGCCAGCCAGACGTAGTCGGCATAGGCGATCAGGCTGGTCCACATCTTCTGACCGTTGATCACATACTCGTCGCCGTCCCGTACCGCGGTGGTGCGCAGGCCGGCCAGGTCGGTGCCGGCGCTCGGCTCGGAGTAGCCGATCGAGAAATGCAGCTCGCCGGCCGAAATCCGGGGCAGGAAGAACTGCTTCTGCTCGGCGCTGCCGAACGCCATGATCGTGGGCGCGACCGTGTTGATGGTCAGAAACGGGACCGGGGCCCCGGCGACCGCGGCCTCGTCGGAAAAGATGAGCTGGTCGATCATCGGCCGGTCCTGGCCGCCGTACTCCGCGGGCCAGCCGAGGGTGAGCCAGCCGTCGGCGCCCATCCGGGCGACCACGTCGCGATAGACCGAGCCTGCGCCCATCTCGCCGCCACTCGCGGTCAGTGCTGCGCGCCGCTCCGGGGTGATCAGCTCGGCGAAGTAGCTCCGCAACTCTTCCCGGAGCTGCTGCTGTTCGGGGGTGTAGGTGATGCGCATCGGCGACCTCTCCTGCGGCGGCGAGCCAGCCACCGCGAATGTGGCCGGAGCCGGTGTTCCGATCATTGCACACCACATGGAACAGGTTCTAGTCTTGGGACGCCATGCGACGGTAAGGGGCGCTCAGATGAAGATCGAAGTGGACTGGGACAGATGCGAGGCCAACGGGGTGTGCGTGCTCCTCGCACCGGACCTGTTCGAGCTGGATGACGCAGACAACCTGCAGTTCGCTGCGGACGGCGTGCCGGCCGACCAGGAGGGTGTGCTGCGCGATGCGATCGCCCAGTGCCCGCGCGCGGCACTCTCGGCGACCGACTGACCCGAAACCCCCTACGCGGAGTGAGAACACGTTCTAGAGTCGGCGCCGTGAGCAGCGACAGCACGTCCCTGGACGGGATGACCGCGATCGTCACCGGGGCCGGTGCCGGACTGGGGCGGGCCGAGGCGCTGGCGTTGGCCGGGGCCGGTGCCGGAGTCGTGATCAACGATCTCGCGGACGAGGCGCTGGCCGGCACGGTGGCAGCGATCCGGGAACTCGGCGCCGAGGTGGTACCGGTCGCCGGCGACATCGGCGAACGGGCCACGGCCGACCGGCTGATCGAGGCCGCGCAGCGCTCCGGCGGCCCGCACATCGTGGTCAACAATGCCGGCCTGGTGCGCGACCGGATGCTGTTCAACATGACCGACGACGACTGGGACCTGGTCGTGAAGGTCCACCTGCGCGGCCACTTCCTGCTCACCCGCAACGCCGCGGCGCACTGGCGGGCAGCCGCCAAGGCCGCGGGCAAACCGATCTACGGCCGCCTGATCAACACATCGTCGGAGGCGGGACTGCTCGGGCCCGAAGGGCAGGCCAACTACGGCGCGGCCAAGGCCGGAATCACCACGTTGACGCTGTCGGCGGCGCGGGTGCTGGCCCGATACGGGGTGCGGGCGAACGCGATCTGTCCCCGCGCCCGGACCGCGATGACCGAAAGCGTCTTCGGCGCGGTCGGGGTGGGTGCCGATCCGCTCGACCCCGCGCACGTTGGCACGTTCGTCAGCTACTTGGCCTCGCCGGCAGCGGATTCGGTGAACGGGCAGCTGTTCGTGGTGTACGGCGGCATGGTCGCGCTGCTGGCCGCCCCGACGGTCGAGCAGCGGTTCGACGCGGTCGAGGGAACGTGGACTGCGGCGGATCTGGCCGACCGACTGGGGGGCTACTTCGCCGACCGGGATCCGAACCGGACTTTTTCCGCTTCCGATGCGCTGCGGTTGAGCTAGTGCGTCAAAGCTCCCCGCAATACTCCGCTGATCGGCCAGGATGGCCGGTGAGTGAGGAGGTGATCAGATGAACGACGTCCTTGCCGTCCCGCTCCGCGCGGTCGGCGGCTTCTTCGAATTGGTCGTTGCCACCGCCCGGGCCTCGCTGCGCCGGCCGTTCCAGCTGCACGAATTCATCGAGCAGTCCTGGTTCATCGCCCGGGTGTCCATCGTGCCCACCGTGCTGGTCGCCATCCCGTTCACCGTGCTGGTCAGCTTCACGCTCAACATCCTGTTGCGCGAGATCGGCGCCGCCGATCTGAGCGGGGCGGGTGCCGCGCTCGGCGCGATCACCCAGGTCGGCCCGATTGTGACCGTGCTCATCGTGGCCGGTGCGGGCGCGACCGCCGTGTGTGCCGATCTCGGCGCGCGGACCATCCGAGAAGAGATCGACGCGATGCGGGTACTGGGCATCGACCCGATCCAGCGCCTGGTGGTGCCGCGGGTGTTGGCCTCGATGTTCGTCGCGCTCCTGCTCAACGGCCTGGTCTGCACCATCGGCATCCTCGGCGGCTTTCTCTTCTCGGTGTTTCTGCAGGACGTCAATCCCGGGGCGTTCGTCAACGGCCTGACCCTGCTCACCGGTTTTCCCGAGTTGATGATCTCGCAGGCCAAAGCCGGATTGTTCGGGCTGATCGCCGGGATGATGGCGTGCTATCTGGGGCTGAACGTGAAGGGCGGCCCGAAGAGCGTGGGCGACGCGGTGAACCAGACCGTCGTCTTCGCGTTCATGGCTCTCTTCGTGGTGAACGTCGTGCTCACCGCTATCGGCATCAAGCTCACGGCGAGGTGACGAGATGGCGGTAGCAGTGGTATCGCAGCGGTATCCGCGATTGATCGGTCGGTTGAACCGGAGTTCCCGGTCGCTCGACTCGATCGGCGATCAGGCGTTGTTCTTCGCCCGGGTGTTGGGGCAGATGCCGCGCGCGTTGGTGCGGTACCCGCGCGAGACGGTGCGACTCATCGCCGAGATCAGCATGGGCACCGGCGCGCTCGCGGTGATCGGCGGCACCGTCGCGATCGTCGGGTTCCTCACCCTGTTCTCCGGCGGGACGATCGCCGTACAGGGCTACAGCTCGCTGGGCAATATCGGCGTCGAAGCGCTGACCGGCTTCTTCGCCGCGTTCATCAACGTGCGTATCGCCGCCCCGGTGATCGCCGGGATCGGCTTGGCGGCCACCATCGGGGCCGGTTCGACCGCTCAGCTCGGCGCGATGCGGATCTCCGAGGAGATCGACGCACTCGAGGTGATGGCCATCCCGTCGATGCCGTACCTGGTCAGTACCCGAGTGCTCGCCGGGATGATCGCGATCGTGCCGCTGTACTCGCTCGCGGTGATCGCCTCGTTCGTGGCCAGCCGATCGGCGACGGTGTTGCTGTACGGGCAGTCGCCCGGCGTATACGACCACTATTTCAGTACGTTCCTCATCCCGACCGACATTCTCTGGTCGTTCGTCCAAGCGATCGCGATGGCCATGGCGGTGATGCTGATCCACACCTACTACGGGTACAACGCCAGCGGCGGTCCGGCCGGCGTCGGCGTCGCGGTCGGCAACGCGGTGCGCGCCTCGCTGGTCACCGTGGTCACGATCACCTTGCTGATCTCGCTCGCCATCTACGGCACCTCCGGCAACTTCAACCTCTCGGGATAGTCGGTGAGCAGCGGAACGAAGAAGTTGGCCGGCGCGGCGTTCGTGCTGAGCCTGGTCGCGATAGTGGTGGTCGCCCTCGGCATGTTCCGCGGAGCGTTCACCTCCACCGTGCCGATCACGGTGACCGCGCCGCGCTCCGGGCTGGTGATGGACCCGGACGCGAAGGTGAAGTTGCGGGGTGTGGAGATCGGCCGGGTCGCGTCGATCTCCCAGGTCGGCGACGGTGCCGAGATCGAGCTCGCCATGCAGCCGGACAAACTCTCCCTGCTCCCCGCCAACGCCCTCGTCGACATCCGCTCGACCACGGTGTTCGGCGCCAAGTATGTCAATTTTCGGATCCCCGCCCGGCCGTCGACCGATCGGCTGACCGCCGGATCCACGGTGCCGGCCGACGCGGTCACCGTCGAGTTCAACACTCTGTTCCAGCATCTGTCCGATCTGCTGGCGAAGATCCGGCCGGAGAAGCTGAACGCCACCCTGGGCGCACTGGCCGAGGCGTTGAACGGGCGCGGAGCCACGCTCGGCACCCTGCTGACCACCGCCGACACCTATCTGGCCGACATCAACCCTTCGCTGCCCGCGCTGCAACGCGACTTCACCGCCGCGGCCGAGGTGACCAACCTTTACGCCGACGAGGCCGACAACTTTCTGCGGGTGGTGGACAACGCCACCGCGATCGGAAAGACCGTCGTCGACGAGGATCAGGCGTTGGACACGTTGCTGCTCAGCGTGATCGGGCTCGGCGATACCGCGAACTCGGTGCTCACTGCGAACGAGCGCGACCTGGGCACCGCACTGGATCTGCTGGAACCGACCACCGGCCTACTCGACGAGTACCACCCGGTGCTGACCTGCCTGCTGGTCGGGCTGTCCACCGCGCTACCGACCGCCGAGAAGATCTTCGGTGGCGATCAGGAGGGTCTCGCGTTGAACGCCGGGTTCACCTACGGCGACAAGCCCTACACCTATCCGGACAGTCTGCCGAAGGTGAACGCGACCGGCGGCCCGAACTGCCACGGATTGCCGTTCCCACCGGAAGGGCACACCAACTACGTGGTGACCGACACCAGCGAGGGGGCGCCGTTCGCGCCGAACACCCGGCTGACGCTCAACGCGCCCAAGGTATTCCAGCTGTTGTTCGGCGGCGTCTATCCGGGGGTGCCCGGATGAGGAATACCGCGACCACGGTGAAGCTGGGCATCTTCGCCGTCGTCATGACGGTGATCTTCACCGGCCTGGCCATCGTGTTCAGCCAGGTCACGTTCTCCCGAACCGAGGGATACCAGGCGGTGATCACCAGCGCGTCCGGCCTGCGCAGCGGCGACAAGGTGCGGATCGCCGGCGTGCCGGTCGGGTCGGTCGGCAAGGTCCGGGTCGGGTCGGACAACTACGCGCACGTCGACTTCGATGTGGAGGATCGATACACGCTGCTGCAGAGCACCCGAGCGACCGTGCGGTACGAGAATCTCGTCGGCGACCGCTATCTGGAGTTGCTCGAGGGACCCGGCTCGCTGGCCCCGCTGTCGGCCGGCTCGACCATTCCGACGGAACGAACCGCGCCCGCACTCGACCTGGACCTGTTGTTGGGCGGATTCAAGCCGTTGCTCCAGGGGTTGGACCCGGGGCAGGTGAACGATCTGACCGCGGCGCTGATCCAGGTCTTCCAGGGGTCCGGCGAAACCTTGGTGTCGTTGTTCTCCAGCACCGGCTCGTTCAGCAAGACCTTGGCCGACCGGGATCAGCTGATCGGCAGCGTGATCACCAATCTGAATCAGGTGCTGGCCACCATCGACGCGCGCGGTGACCAGTTCTCCTCCACCTTGGATCAGCTGCAGCAGCTGGTCAGCGGGCTCGCCGCGGATCGGGACCCGATCGGTGCCGCGCTGCCGCGGTTGGCCGGGGCGACCGGTGACCTGACCGAACTGCTCCAAGCCGCCCGGCCGGACCTGCAGAACGACGTGACTCAGCTCGGCAAGGTGTCGACCCAGCTCGACGACGGCAACGAGCACATCCAGTGGGTGCTCGACCAGTTGCCCGGCACGTTCCGGAAGCTGGTTCGACTCGGCGCCTACGGCTCGTTCTTCCAGTTCTATGCGTGTCAGACGCAGATCAAGTTCACCGTGCCCGGCGCCGGAAACCTGATGCTGAAAACGCCGGGTCCCCAGACGACGGGCAGGTGCGCGCCCTGATGGCGGACAACTCCGCGAAGCTCGTTCGGGCCGGCGTCATCGGCGTGACGCTGGCGATCGCGATCGTGTTGGCGACGCTGCGCTACGACCAGCTGCCGTTCATCCGGTCCGGCGTGGTGTATACCGCCGATTTCGCCGACGCCGGCGGATTGGCTCCCGGCGACCGGGTCGAAGTCGCCGGGATCAAATCCGGCCAGGTGGAGAAGATCCAGCTGGCCGGCGACCGGGTGCGGGTGCAGTTCGTGGTGGACGAGTCGATTCCGCTCGGCGTCGACACGCGGCTGGCGATCAAGACCAACACGGTGCTCGGCCGCAAATCCTTGGCCGTGTCCCCGGCCGGGCCGGGAGCCATCGATCGCGACGACACGGTCCCGCTGGAGCGCACCGAGTCGCCGTACTCGCTGAACGATGCGCTCGGCGACCTGACGACGACGGTGACCGAGCTGGATACCGATCGGGTCAACCGATCGTTGACCGCGCTGTCCGACGCGTTGGCGAACACCCCCGCGCCGCTGCGGTCGACCCTGGACGGGGTAACCCGGTTGTCGCAGACGTTGAACAATCGGGACGCCGCATTGCGGGAGCTGCTCGCCAAGGCGCAAAGCGTGACCAAGGTGCTCGCCGACCGGGGTGGGCAGATCAACTCCCTGCTGGTCGACGGCAACGCGTTGCTCGCCGAGCTGGACTACCGGCGTACCGCGATCAGCGAACTGATCACGAACATCTCGTCGGTGTCACAGCAGCTCAGCGGGCTGGTGCGGGACAACGAGGAGCAGCTCGGACCGGTGTTGGACAAGCTGAACAAGGTCCTGGACCAGCTGGAACGCAACAAGACGAACCTGGCTCAGACGCTCGACGGGCTGGGTCCGTACGCCACCGCGCTGGGTGAGGCCGTGGGCAGCGGGCCGTACTTCCAGGCGCACGTCGCGTACGCGGCCATGCCGACGATTCAGGCGCTGGTCGATGCCCTGGTGCGGCCGGAGAACCTGCCGAAGTCGCTCTACGACTACCTGCTCAACCCACCGCCCAGCATCAACCCGATCCCGGGAGGAGGGGTGTCCCCACCGTGAGTGCTCGACTTGCCCGCCCGTCTCGGCGGGCCCTCGCCGTGGTCGCGGCCGTCGTGGTCGCCGCGCTGGTCGCCACGGCCGGCTACCAGCTCTACCAGCGGACCTCGTACCACCGGTACACCGCCTACTTTTCCTCCGGTGTCGGTCTCTATCAGGGCGACGACGTGCGGGTGCTCGGCGTGGACGTCGGCAAGGTCGACCGGATCGAACCGCAGCCGGGCCAGGTCAAGGTCACGATGTCGGTCCGCTCCGAGGTCGACGTGCCCGCGGACGCCCGGGCGGTGATCATCGCGTCCTCGCTGGTCTCGGCCCGATTCGTGCAATTGGCACCGGCGTACACCGGTGGGCCGACGATGGCCGACGGTGCCGAGATTCCGCTGAACCGCACCGCGGTGCCGGTCGAATGGGACGACATCAAGAGCGAACTGGCTCGGCTGGCCACCTCGCTCGGCCCGGTGGGCGACGACAAGCAAGGGTCGTTCGGTCGGCTGGTGGACGTCGCGGCGAACAATCTGGACGGCAACGGCACCAACCTGCGTAACACGGTCCGCGAGCTCTCGCAGGTGTTGCAGACCTTCGCCGACGGTCGCTCCGATCTGTTCGGGACGATCCGCAACCTGCAGGCGTTCACCGAAGCGCTGTCGAACAGCAACGACCAGATCGTGCAGTTCGGCGGTCGGCTCGCATCGGTTTCCCAGGTGCTCGCGGACAGCTCGGATCAGCTCGGCCGGTCGCTGGACGACCTGGATGTGGCAATCGCCGATCTGCAGCGGTTTCTCGAGACGAACCGGGGTGTGCTCGGTGAATCCGTGCAGCGGCTCGGCGCGGCGACCGCGGTGCTCGCGGAGAAGCGCCCGCAGCTCGAACGGGTGCTGCATCTCGCGCCCACCGCATTGCAGAACTTCTATCAGATCTACAAACCGGCCATGGGGTCGCTGACCGGTGTCGCGATCGTGCCCAACTTCCGCAATCCGGTGAACTTCGTGTGCGGTTCGGTTCGTTCCTTGCAGGACGACGACTCGGATCGCAGCGCCGATCTGTGTGCCCAGATGCTCGCGCCGGCGCTGAACTCGCTCCTGATGAACTATCCGCCGTTGCTGACCAACCCGGTCGGCGGGATCGGGGCGTTCCCCGATCAGCTGGAGTACAGCCCGGCGGAGTTGTCCTCGCGGGCGCAGCCGGCAGCCCCGGTCGCGGCTGCCCCGGTCGCGGCGGCAACTCCGGGGCCGCCGACCGTCGTGCCCGACCTGGGCGCCCTGCTCCTGCCCGGAGGTGGACGATGACCGGGCTGTTCGGTCGGGCGGTGCGGCGCCGCGGAATCGTGGTGCTGGCGGTCACGCTCGGGTTGGGCGCGACCGGATGCGAATGGAACGGGCTGAACTCGCTGCCCCTGCCCGGCGCGGAAGCAACCGGGTCCGACGCCTACCACGTCAAGATCCAGATGCCGAACGTCACCACGCTGACCCGCAACTCGCCGGTGCGCGTCGACGACGTCGTGGTCGGCTCGGTCAGCGACATCGCGGTCGAGGACTGGCATGCGCTGGTCACGGTCGCGTTGGATCCGTCGGTCGAGCTGCCGGCGAACGTGTCGGCCAAGATCGGCCAGACCAGTCTGCTCGGCTCGAACCATCTGGAGTTCGTCGACCCGGACCGGCCACAGGGACGGTTGCACGACGGCGACATCATTCCGCTCGCTCGAGCCGGCGTGTACCCGACCACCGAGCAGGTGTTGTCCTCGCTGTCGGTGGTGCTCAACGGTGGTGGTCTCGCACAGTTGCAGGACATCACCCGGGAGCTGAACACCGCCTTGGACGGCAAGGCGCAGGACGTGAATTCGTTGCTGACCCGGCTGAACGAGCTGACCACCAGCTTGGACGAGCAACGCGGCGACATCGTCGCGGCGGTGTCCGGACTCGACCGGCTGACCGACACGTTCAATCGGCAGACCGGCACGATCGAGAATGCGCTGGACGGTATTCCGCCCGCGTTGGAGGTCTTGGTCCGCGAGCGGCCGAATCTCACCGCCGCACTGACCAGTCTCGGCACCCTGAGCGACACCGCCTCGCGGGTGATTCGGACGTCCGGCGACGATCTGCGGGCCAACCTCGGCCATCTCGGGCCGATCCTGCAAGCACTGGCCGAGACCAACGAGCACCTGGTCAACTCGCTCGGCGTACTGATCTCGTTCCCGTTCCCGTTGCGGAACCTGGATCACACGATCAAGGGTGACTACGCGAATCTGATGATGACCGTCGACTTCAGCGCGGCCCGGTTGGATACGAACTTCCTGACCGGGACGTCGCTGGGCGGTTCGTTGGGCGGCATCGAGGGCATCCTCGGCAGTGCGGCCGGGGTGGCCGGGCAGGCCCGAAATCCGGTCGAGGCGCCCCTCCAGGTGCAGCCGACGGCTCCGGCGGCGCCGGGAATTCCCGGATTGCCGGCGATCCCGGGCCTGCCCGCGATCCCGGGGATCACGGCGCCGGCGGCGGAGCAAGGAGGTCCGGCCCGATGATGCTTTCCCGGTTCGTTCGGATTCAGCTGATCATCTTCTCGATCCTCACCGTGGTCGGGTTGGTCGTCATGTCGGTGGTGTACGTCCAGCTGCCGGCGATGTTCGGGATCGGTCGTTATCAGGTGACCACGCAGTTGGCCGCGACCGGCGGGCTGTATCCGCACGCCAACGTCACCTATCGCGGCACCAACGTGGGCGAGGTCGAGGACGTTCGGCTCACCCCGGCCGGGGTCGATGCGATCCTGAGCATCGACAGCGACTACAAGATTCCGGCGGATACCCACGCGTCGGTCAAGTCGGTGTCGGCGATCGGCGAGCAGTACGTCGATCTGATCCCCACCGGAGCGGATTCCGGACCCGATCTGGCCGACGGCGACGTGATTCCGGAAGACCGGACGACGCTGCCGCAGGATGTCGGTCCGCTGCTGGATCAGGCCGACCGGCTACTGGCCGGAATCGCGGACACCCGGCTGGAAACGGTGATCGACGAGGCGTTCGATGCGTTCAACGGTTCCGGCCCCGACCTCGGTCGGTTCATCGATTCGGCGCAGCTGTTTCTCCAACAGGCCAGCGCCGATGCCGAACCGACGAAACAGCTGATCGATCAGCTCGGGCCGCTGCTGGACACCCAAACGGCATCGGCCGATGCGATCCGCTCGTGGACCCGAGATCTGGTGACGGTGACCGACCAGCTGCGGGCCAAGGACCCGCAGTTGCGATCGATCATCGAGCGCGCCCCCGGAGCGACCACCGAAGCGCAACAGCTGTTCGAGGACCTTCGGCCGACCCTGCCGCTGCTGCTGGCCAATATGGTGAGCGTCGGACAGGTGACGACGATCTACCACAAGGGTCTGGAGCAGATCCTGGTCGTCTACCCGGCGTTGGTGGCGGCGCTGAAAACGGCGATTCGGGGTGACGCGGCCGCGGTCAAGGAAGGCGCGATCGTGGACTTCATGCTGGAGACCAACGACCCGCCGCCGTGTGTTACCGGATTTCTGCCGGGCAGCGAATGGCGGGACGGCTCTCAGGTCGATGTGATCCCGACCCCGGACAATCTTTTCTGCAAGGTCCCGCAGAACGCCGTGGAAGACGTGCGTGGCGCCCGGAACACGCCGTGCATGGAGTTCCCGGGTAAGCGTGCGCCGTCTCCGGAGGTGTGCCGGAGCCCCGAGGGATACGTCCCGCTCGGCACCAATCCGGCGTTCGGCGACCCGCAACCGGTGCCCGGGGGCCAGCTTCCCACGGCTCGGACCGCACCGGCCGGGTATGAACCGGGCTCGGCGGCACGCCAGTACGACGCCGCCACCGGGATATTCGTCGGTCCGGACGGGCGCACCTACACTCAACCGGGAGTGGCGCCGGGCGGTGGCGCCGTGACTCCGGCAAGCTGGCAACAGATGATGAGCGATCAGCAGGGCAGATGACCGAGCGAATCGATGTGACCAAGCGAATCGATGACTGACGCGACCCCGACCGAGTCGACCGGCGCGCCGGCGCGCCGGAGCCGTCGCCGATCCAGCCGCTCGGCCGGACCTCCGGTGACCGAATCGGCGTCGGCCGAGCAGACCGTCGCGGGTGCGGCGCCGCGAGTCGCGACGGTGACGGTGGAACACGAACCCGACTCGACGGAACCCGATTCGCCGGGAGCCGATTCGAAGAAGGCCGGTTCGGAACGATCGGAAAAGTCCGACGCCACGGCAGCTCGGTCCGGGTCGCGCAGCACGCTCCTGGTAGTGGCCGCGGCGTCGGCGATGATCGCGCTGCTTGTCGCGGTGAGCTTGCTGGCCTGGCTCGATCATCGGAACTCGGTACGCGACACGCGCCGGACGGCGGAGATCCAGGCGGCCCGGCAGATGGTGCTGAACTTGACCACGATCCATCCGGACACCGCCAAACAAGACGTCGAGCGGATTCTCGCCGACGCATCCGGCGAGTTCAAAGCGGAGTTCGACGGTCGGATCGACCCGTTCGTCGGCATCGTGACGGAGGCCAAGGTCATCACCAACGGTGAGATCATCGAGGCCGGTTTGGAGCGTGAAGACGGAACGGACGCCGACATACTGGTGGCGGCCCGCTCGATGGTCACCAACGGTGACGATGCTCAACCCACCCCGCGGGACTTCCGCTTGCGGGTCACGATCACCGAGTCGGACGGCCGTTACACCACGTCGAAAGTCGAGTTCGTCGCATGAGCCGGGTGGGCCGGGCACTGCGTAAGGCATTGCCGGTACTGGTCGTGGTGGTGGCGGTCGGCTTGCTCGGCGCGGCCGGGGTACTCGGCTACCGCGTGTGGCAGGACCGAGCGGTGGAGCAGGCCCGCACCGAGGCGATGGACGCGGCGAGCAAGCAGGCGGTGGCCATGCTGGCGTACCACGCGGTGAACGTGGAGACCGAGCTCCCTCGGGCCGCCGACGGACTCACCGGCGGATTCAAGGACGACTACGCCAAATTGATCAAAGACGTGATCATCCCCGGCGCGAAGGAGAAGCAGCTCAACGTCGACGTCACCGTTCAGGGCACCGGCGTGGTGAATGCGGCTCGGAACGAGGTGGTGGTGCTGCTGTTCATCGATCAATCGACCACCGGCAAAGACACGCCGCAGGCGGTCGTCACCGGCAGTCGGATTCGGATGACCATGCAGCACGTCGACGGCCGCTGGTTGGCTGCTGATCTGAAGCCGATCTGAGCCGATCCGCCGGGTGGTCAGCTACCGCTGGTCAGCTCGGCGGCAGGTTCGCCGAGCATCGGCTCCGGGTCCCGGACCAGGGTGTGCCCGGCCTCCGGGCCGACCGTGAGCGCGCGGAGGAACGATGCGGCCCACCGGCTCACGTCGAAGCTGAGGACCTGGCGGCGCATCGCGCGCATCCGTCGCCGCGCGTCCTCCGGGCTGTCCGTGAGCGCGGACAGGATGGCATGCTTCACCCCGTCCAGATCGTACGGATTACACAGGTAGGCCTGCCGCAGCTCGTGCGCAGCTCCGGTGAATTCGCTGAGCACCAGTCGCCCGCCCCGGTCTCCCTGGCAGGCGACGTATTCCTTGGCGACGAGGTTCATCCCGTCCCGCAGTGGGGTCACCAACATCACGTCGGCGGCGACGAAGAAGGCGATCAGCTCGTTGCGGGCTACCGGACGATGGTGGTAATGCACGACCGGCCGGCCCACTCGGCCGTACTCGCCGTTGATCCGGCCTACCCGACTCTCGATCGATGCGCGCATCCGGACGTAGGAGTCCACCCGTTCCCGGCTGGGGGTGGCCAGCTGAACCAGCACGATCTCGCCGGGGTCGAGGTCGCCGTCGGCGAGGAGTTCCTCGATGGCGGCCAGGCGAACGTCGATGCCTTTGGTGTAGTCGAGCCGGTCGACACCGAGCAGGATGGTGCGCGGATTGCCCAGCTCGGTGCGAAGTTCCCGGGCCTGCTCGCGGACTTCCCGGCGCTTGGAGATCTCGTCGATCCGGCTGGACTCGATCGAGATCGGAAATGCACCGACGCGGACCTTGCGGAAACCGACCTGGACCTCACCGAGCCGACTGCGCAGGCCCACCGACCCGCGTGAGGTCTGGTGGCCGGCGAGCCGCCGGGCCAGGTAGAGAAAGTTCTGCGCACCGCCGGGGAGCTGGAAGCCGATCAGGTCGGCACCCAGCAGCCCTTCCACGATCTCGGTCCGCCACGGCAACTGCAGGAACAGCTCGACCGGCGGAAACGGGATGTGCAGGAAGAACCCGATGGTGAGGTCGGGCCGCAACATCCGCAGCATCTTCGGCACCAGCTGCAGCTGGTAGTCCTGGACCCATACCGTCGCCCCCGGGGCGGCAGCCTTGGCCGTCACGTCGGCAAAGCGGCGGTTCACCGTCACGTAAGCGGCCCACCAGCGGCGATGGTATTCCGGTGCCACGATCACATCGTGATAGAGCGGCCAGAGGGTGGCGTTGGAGAAGCCCTCGTAGTAGTCGGTGACCTCCTGGCCGCTGAGCGGCACCGGCTGCATCGCGATGTCGTCTTCGATCAGCGGCTCGACGTCGGCGTCGGGGACCCCGGGCCAGCCGATCCAGGCACTGCTCCGCGATTCGCGGAGCACCGGCTCGAGCGCCGTGACCAGACCGCCGGGGCTTCGCTTCCAGCGCGAGCTGCCATCGGGAAGCCGTTCGAGGTCGATGGGGAGCCGATTCGCGACGACGATGAAATCGGATTCGGTCATGTCCCTCGTCCCGTCACGGCCACCCCGCCTGGGCGCCGATCCTACGGCTTCGGCTCAGTCTTCCCGGCCGTTCGGAACGATTCCCAGCATCGACAACAAGGCCCGGCATTCAGCGGCGTCGGTCGCGTACGCGGCGACCACCCGCTGTGCTTGCCGTGCGGTTTCGTCCGCCAGCGGCTCCAGCTCGCCGTCCGCGAGCCCGTTGGTAGTGTGTGATTTCGCGGCCATGGTGAATCAATACCTCCCGGCGTGCTGCCCGACCGTGCGCTCGGCTCCCCCGCGACTGTAGGAGAAATGCGTGCCGGCGCGCCACTCGCCCCGGCATCGGTTCGTCCCATCCAGCGACGAGAAAGTAATGGAGGCTGGCGCAGATGCCGGTTGCGAACGTCAACGGGATCACTCTGAGTTACCAGGTGAAAGGCACCGGACCGCTGGTGGTGCTGGTCATGGGGACCGGCAGCCCGGGCCGGGTATGGGAGCTGCATCAAGTGCCCGCGCTGGCCGCCGCCGGCTACCGAGTCTGCACCGTCGACAATCGCGGCATCGCGCCCTCGTCGGAGTGTGCGGCCGGGATCGAGATCGACGATCTGGTCGGCGACACCGCCGCGCTGATCGAGCAACTCGGCGGTGGACCGGTGTTGCTCGTCGGCACGTCGATGGGTGCGCGGGTCGCGCAGGAACTCTGCCTGGCCCGGCCGGAGCTGGTTCGCAAAGCCGTGTTCCTGGCCGGGCACGGCCGGGTCGACCTGTTTCAGCAGACGCTTTCGGCCGGTGAACACGAACTCGACGACAGCGGCGTGCGGTTGCCGGCCAAGTTCGATGCGGCCCTGGCCGCGGTGATGAACCTTTCGCCGACGACGTTGGCCGACCCGGACACCGCGCGGGATTGGCTGGATCTGTTCGAGTTCACCGGCGGGCCGGTATCCCCGGGGGTGCGGGCGCAACGCCGGATGGATCACAGCTTCGACCGGTTGGCCGCGTACGGCGCGATCACGGTGCCGTGTCTGGCGGTCGGCTTTGCCGACGATCGGATGATCCCGCCGTATCTGGCGAAGGAGGTGGCCGACGCAATTCCGGGCGCGAGTTACCGGGAAGTGCCGGATGCGGGCCACTACGGCTACCTGGAGCAACCGGCCGAAGTGAACCGGATCCTGCTCGAGTTCTTCGCCGATTGAGGGGCCGGTCGGCGGAGCTTGCTATCGTCGTCCTCGGAACCCGGGGCGACCGAAACCGTTGCCGACCTGTTGTCAACCCGATGAGGTGAGATGAGCACCAACCCTTTCGATGACGAAGACGGCCGATTTTACGTCTTGATCAACGACGAGGAGCAGCACTCGCTGTGGCCGACGTTCGCCGAGGTCCCCGCCGGCTGGCGGATCGTGTTCGGTGAGGAGAGCCGCGCCGCGTGCGTGGAGTACGTCGAGCAGAACTGGACCGACATGCGGCCGAAGAGCCTGCGGGACGCGATGGCGGCCGACGAGGCGGCGGCCAAGGCGCAGAGCGCGGCCGACTGAACCCGCTGGGGTAACCGCGGACGGCGGACGGCTCAGTCGTCCGCCACCAGGTCTTTCTCACCCAGATCGGTCGCCGCCAGCGCGGTGGCCAGATCGGGATGCTGGAACACCGAGGTCACGTGATCGTGTACCACGCGAAATGCCGATGCCACGGTCTCGGCCGGCGCCGAGGTGCCACTGCGGGTCAGCTGCTGCTCGGTGACGACGATGCCGTCCCAGGTGTACATCCGACCCGCCTCGAGGCGGATTCCGGCGGTGGTCGCCCAGACCCGCAGGGCCAACAACCCCTGCGCGCCGCCGGCCGCGCCGGCGATCTCGATATCGTCGCTGGACAGCTCCAGCAGGGTGTCGACGTCCCCGCCGTTCAGTGCGTCATGCCAGGCGAGAACGGTCGCGACCGCCGAAGTACTCATGGCTGCAACGTATCGTGTCGCCGGTCGGCGCGGGCATCTGGGCAGCAGCTGTCCGGATAAGATGACGTCGTCGCCTCCTTAGCTCAGTGGTAGAGCACTCGCCTTGTAAGCGAAAGGTCGTCAGTTCAATCCTGACAGGGGGCTCCAACTGCTTTGCAGCAGGTTCTGTGAAAAATCGTCCGCCGCTCGGACTGTCGGGTTGGCGGCAGCGGCCGAAGGTGCAAGGCTGACCGGAACTCGATCGAACCGGTTCGGCAGATGTTCGACGTGGGGCGTTGCAAGGAGAGATTGCCAAGTAACCGCTGCAGGGGGATCGATGGACGGCCTGGGAGATGTGCTCACGATTGCCCGACGGGCGCGTGGGCTTACCCGGCCCGAACTGGCCGAGCTTGTGGGAGTCACCCAGCCGGCCATCATTCGCTACGAGTCCGGCGTGGTCGATCCGGACGAGAGCACGCTGGCCGAGCTGGCCGGCGCGCTCGGGGTGACGGAAGAATTTCTCACCCACGGCAACCGATTCCGGGGCGCGCTCGCCGTCGGCGAACACATGCGTCGGCGGCGGACGAGCACGGCCGCGGCATGGCGGCAGATGGAGGCCCGGCTCAATCTGGTGCGGGTGCACGCCTCGTTCCTGTTCGAGGAGGTGTCGATCGCCAGTGAGCAGCAGGTGCCGGTCTTCGACCCGGAGTTCACCACGCCCGAGGTGGCGGCGGCGATGGTGCGCACCCAGTGGCGGCTGCCGATGGGACCGGTGCGGTATCTGACCCGCTGGTTGGAGGCGGCCGGTTGCCTGGTCTTCGAGGAGGACTTCGGCATCGAGCGCATCGACGGTCTGAGCCAATGGGTGGACGACCACCCGATCGTGCTGGTCAACGCCAACGCGACGGCGCATCGCAAACGGTTGACCAAGGCGCACGAGCTCGGCCACCTGGTCTTGCACTCGAACACACCGACCGAGCAGCTGGAGGAAGAGGCCGACCGGTTCGCGGCGGAATTCCTCATGCCGGCCGACGAGATCGGCCCGGAGTTCGACGGCATCGACCTGGGCATGCTGCCCGAGCTGGAGCGCGATTGGGGCGTCCCGATGTCGGCGCTGCTCGAGCGCGCCTACCGGTTGGGGCAGATCACGCTGGCCGAGCGGGTCGAACTGACGGCGTCGGTGAACGCCCCCGGCTGGCTGATCAGCGAGCCGGACGTCGAGGTCGCCGCGGCCGAGAAGCCCACGCTTCCGGTGCGGATCGGCAAGATCTTGCGCACCCAGGGCTTTTCCGAGGAACAGGCGGCCCGGATCGCCGGCTACGCCAACCCCAGCGAGAACCCGTTCCGCCCGGAGGTCAGCCATCTGCGGGTGGTCTGAGCCCGGCTCGCTCAGCAGAAGTACAGCTTCGTGCCGATCGGTTCCTGGTACACCCGGGGCCGGCCGCCCGGTGTCGGGTCGGTGCCGTAGGAGACCTGCGCTCCGGTCCGGACACTCGTGAGCCGGAAGTAGCCGTTGTAGGTGAACGGGTCGGCGGCACCGCTCGGTGCGATCAGGAACTCCTCGGCATGATCCACGTTCCGCGGTGGGCAGGTGTAGAGCAGCTTGTTCCCTTGGGCGGTCAGTTGGGTGTTGCTGGCGTGGAGCACCCGCCCGCCCGCCGGGTCGGTCAGCGATGTGCCGGTGCCGAGCGCGGCGAGTGTCCACCGATCGGTGCTGTCGCTCTCGTCCAGCGCGCGGTGATACACCTCGAAGTCGGTCGCGGTCGGCGTATCCGGCGGCAGTGTCTCGGTGGTGCTGGCGTGCAGGTACCGGTCGCGTTCGTCGGCCAGGTAGACGCCGTCGGTGGGGAGCCCGGCGTACAGGTAGCCGGCTGATGCGGCGAGGCGGAGCTGCCGACGCACCGTCGCGATCTCGGCGGCGAGATTCGGTACCCCGAGTCCGGCGAGCACCGTCCGCATCCGGTCGAGCAACGGTTGCAGGACTGTCTGCCGATTCTCCCGGCCGAAGACGGTATGTCGATAGACCCGGATCTGCTCGGCGAGTACCGCACGTCGGGCCGGATCGTTGCGCACCAGCCGGGCGACCACGCCGCTGTCGCCGAGCTTGAACGACCGTTCCGGCTGCAGGATCTGATCCAGGCCCCACGGGATCATCGTGAGTCGAACATCGCCGACGGCGGGCGATGCGACGGCCGGTACGTCGTTGTAGAGGTAGCTGTTGTTGGTGTTGCGGGAATAGCCGTCCCAGTGCTTGAGGAAGAACTCCATCGCGTAGAGCTGGATGAACCGGTCCAGGTCGACCACCTGAGCCAGACCGGCCACGCCGGCAGCGGCGATCCGGTCGGCGGCGAGCCGGAGGTCGGCGCGGTCCTCGAACGCGGACAACGACTCCACCCCGACGTAGCGCAGTCGGTCCGCGATCAGGTCGTCGTTGTGTTCCAGCTCGTAGAGATTTCCGTTCAGGTTCCCGTGGAAGTTGCGCTCGATGTATCGCCGCATGATCGGTTCGACGCTGACGAAGACACCCGGGCTGTTCACCCCCGGCCGGTCGGCGCCGATCAGCGTGCCGTTGACGAAAACCCGGGCATAGTTGCTGCGGGAGAACGGCAGCCCGGCCATCTCGAACAGACGGTAGCCGAGTGTCTGCCGCACGTACGATCCGTCCTGGATCGAGTTGTTCAGCGTCAGATATCGCGTGCCGATCAGTTCCTGCACCGCGGTGGAATCCCCGAACTTGCCGAAATCGATGTGCAGACAGGGCTTGTCGCTGTTCAGCGAACCGCAGAAGGACTTCTTCTTCACGCCCACCCCGGCAAAGCTGGTTCGTGCCGGAAAGATACCGCCGGAGATCTCGACCGATGTGGCCTTGCGCCAGGTGAATCGGGCGCCGCCGGTCCAGTCGAAGTTGCACACCCCACCCTTCGGCTGCTCGCTGCGTATCGCATCCCACTCGGCCGGTGGCAGGGTGATCCGCACCGTCAGGACGTTGTCCAATCCGTAGAGTGCGTCCATCGCGCGTTGTTGTCGCTCGCTCACGGTTCCCCCTGGATGCCGTCCGGTTCTTCCAGTGTGCGCCGGAACCTCGGCGTGCGCCCAGGGCTACCGCCCGCTACTCCGGACGATCCCGGCGCCGCGTGCCGGGGAAACCGCGGCTGGTGAAGTCGATGGCGCGCTTGGCGTTCGAGATGGCCGTGATCAGCACGGAGCCGAAGGTGCCCTGGCGGTCGAACATGCGGACGGTCCCGACCATGGCTCCCGCCGACTCGACGCGGTCGATTGCCGAGAGGCCGATCTGGTACCCCGTCGGCTCTCGGGTGAGGGCCAGGGTGACATCGGAATTGATGTACCCCACGCCGGCCGTGCCCCAGTTGGTGAGCATGCTGGCCCCGTCGGCGACGGCGGCAGCGGATTGGAAGCCGCTGGGTTTCTCGCCCACGACCACCGGGATCGGGGTGCTCCAGGATTCCTTACGATCCGCGTTCTGGTGCGTGGGAATATCCTGCGACCAGTCGGACGTGCTGCGGAAGAAGGGAATTCGGGGTCGTTCGGATTCCGGCGCCAGGTCGGGCGACGGCGGTGTCGGTGCGACCGTCGGGTTCCAGGTGTGCCCGGGCGCCGCTTCCGACGGCTTGACGAACGTCACCGCGGCGCGGGCAACCCGACGGTCGTCCTGGAGCAACGCGACATCGATCAGGCAGAGCCGGGATCCGTCGCGGACGATGTCGGTCGTCCACCGGATCGGCTGCATCCGGACCGGTGCGAACATGTCCACGGCGATGCGGACCGGGTGCAGATCGGCGCGGCCGTGCTCGGCCAGCGCGAGTTCCGCGCCGCGGGCCAGGGCGCCGCATACGGCCATCCCGTGGACCTGATCCGCCGACCAACTACCCAACGCCCAGCGGGTGGGGATCAGGACGGCCGGGTCGGTGTCGGCAGCGAAATAGGCCGGACCGGGTGCAGGCTGTGAATTCACGAACGGCGAGTGTATCCGCCCCGGTGCTGCAGCCGTCGGCGTAGCGTCGCTTGCGTGATCGACATCGACGTCGCGACACCGAACGGAACTATCGGCGCGGTCGTGGCGCAGCCGGCGGGAGCGGGCCCGTGGCCCGGTGTGGTGGTCGTGCACGACGCGCTCGGGATGAACGACGACCTCCGGTCGATCGCCCGGCGGATCGCCGATCAGGGCTATCTCGTGATCCTGCCGGACCTGTACTCCCGCGGCGGCGTCGTTCGCTGTCTCACCTCGGTGTACCGGGACTTGCTCCGGCATCGCGGATCGGCATTCGCCGACCTGGGCGCAGCCCGCGACCTGCTTCGCGCGCGACCGGACTGCACCGGCAAGGTGGCTGTCGTCGGCTTCTGTCTCGGTGGGGGATTCGCGTTGGTGCTGGCCAACCAGGGTTTCGACGCGTCTGCGCCGTTCTATCCGTCGATTCCGCCGACGTACGCGGCGCTGCTCGACGGCGCCTGTCCGGTGGTGGCGAGCTTCGGCGCGCGAGACCCGATCAACATCGGCAACGGCGCGCGGCTGGAACGGGCCCTGGTGCAGCGTGGGATCCGGCACGACGTGCGCACCTACCCGGGCGCCGGGCACAGTTTCGCCAACCAGGTGCCGGTCCCGGCGCTGGCCCGGGTGGCCGGCTTCGTCGGATTCGGTTACGACGCCGCCGCGGCCGACGACGCCTGGCGGCGGGTCTTCGCCTTCTTCGGCGAGCACCTGCGGTAACGCGTCCGTTCACAGGAAACATGCAGGTTTCGCCCAGGCTTCGGGCAGTGGCCTGGAGGAACATGAGTCCATGACCACCGCTCCCGAGGCCCGGGTACTCGTCGTCGACGACGAGCCGATGATCGTCGAACTGTTGTCGGTGAGCCTGCGTTTCCAGGGATTCGAGGTGGCCACCGCGGCCGACGGTGCGTCCGGACTGGACAAGGCACGCAGCTTCCGCCCGGACGTGTTGATTCTGGACGTGATGATGCCCGGGATGGACGGATTCGGCCTGCTGCGCCGGCTGCGCGCGGACGGGATCGACGCGCCCGTGCTCTTCCTGACCGCCCGCGACGAGCTGGACGACAAGCTCACCGGGTTGACCCTGGGCGCCGACGACTATGTCACCAAGCCGTTCAGCCTGGAGGAGGTGGTCACCCGGCTGCGGGTGATCCTGCGGCGCGCCGGCCGCGGCGGGGAACAGGTGCCGTCGTCCCGGATCACCTTCGCCGACCTCGAGCTGGACGACGACACGCATGAGGTGTGGAAGGCCGGGGAGCCGGTTTCGCTGTCCCCGACCGAGTTCACCCTGCTGCGATACTTCATGGTCAACGCCGGGACGGTGTTGTCCAAGCCGAAGATTCTCGATCACGTGTGGCGTTACGACTTCGGCGGCGAGGTCGGCGTGGTCGAGTCGTATGTGTCGTACCTGCGCCGCAAGATCGACACCGGGGAGAAGCGGCTGATCCACACCCTGCGCGGGGTGGGGTACGTCATGCGGGAGCCGAAATAGCATGCTCGGCCGGGTTCGGACCGCGATCGCCGGAATACCGTTGCGAGTGCTGCTCGTCGTCGCGTTGGTCATGCTCGCCGGGTTCGGCCTGTTCGCCTCGGGCGTCGCGGTCACCTCGGCGATCGAGAAGTCGCTGATCTCACGCGCGGACCAACAGCTGCGCGATGCCGCGCACGGCTGGGCGCGGGCCCGACCCGCGCCGCCGCCGTTCGCCGACCGGGATGCGGACCCCGATCCCGGCCGCCCGCCCAGTCTCTTCTACGTGGAGACCCGGGATTCCACCGGGCAGGTGGTGTTCGTGCTGAACGACGGTGTCGTGACGCCCGACCTGGACGAGGTGCCGCCGCCGGACCAGCTCGGCCCCGGCCGCCCGGTCACGGTCGGCTCGCTGGACGGCTCGTCGGTGCGCTGGCGGGCGATCGGCAGCAGCACCCCGGCGGGCAGGACGACCATCGCGATCCGGCTCACCGACGTCGACGACACGGTCGACCGGCTGGTCGTGCTGCAACTCGGGATCGGCGCGGCCGTCCTGGTTGCGCTCGGCGTCGCTGCCTATTTCGTGATCCGGCGCAGTCTGCGCCCCTTGGTCGAGGTGGAACGGACCGCGGTGGCGATCGCGGCCGGTGACCTGCATCGCCGGGTGCCGGTTCGGGGCACGAACACCGAGGTGGACCGGCTGGCGCAGGCGCTCAACGAGATGCTGTCGCAGATCCAGCGGGGCTACGCCGCGACGGCTGCGTCGGAGGACGCGGCGCGGCAGTCCGAATCCCGGATGCGCCGTTTCGTCGCCGACGCCAGCCACGAGCTACGCACCCCGCTGACCACCATCCGCGGTTACGCCGAGCTGTTCCGGCAGGGCGCGACCACCGATACGTCCATGCTGATGGGCCGGATCGAGAGCGAAGCGGTCCGGATGGGCATGCTGGTCGAAGACCTGCTCATGCTGGCCAGGCTGGATGCGCAGCGGCCGTTGGACCGGACGCCGGTCGACCTGCTGACGCTGGCCGGCGATGCGGTCCGCGACGCGCGAGCGCGGTCGCCCGAGCGCGACATCCGGCTCGAGGTCGGTACCGGCCCGGGCGGGGTGGAAGTCGCCGGGGACGAGCCGCGGCTGCGGCAGGTGCTGTCGAACCTGGTCGGCAATGCGATATCGCACACTCCGGCGGACGCGCAGGTCACGGTCCGGCTGGTGCCGCGGCCGGAGCAGGTTGCCGTGCAGGTGATCGATACCGGGCCGGGGATGGCCCCGGAGGATGCGGCTCGGGTCTTCGAGCGGTTCTACCGCACCGACGGGTCGCGCACCCGGCACACCGGCGGCACCGGGTTGGGATTGTCGATCGTGTCGTCGTTGGTCGACGCCCACGGCGGCACGGTGTCGGTGGATACCGAGCTGGGTGTCGGAACCACGTTCACCGTGGAGCTGCCGCGAATGCCGGCAGATGTCAGCGACGACGGAACTGTTCGTCGCGCTCAGCAGCAGCCTGAAGCCGCTCGTAGCCGGCTCGGGCCTCGTCGCGTGCCATGACGTGCGCCGGGCACCGGCACAGGTCCCGGTTGCGCAGGCCGGGGACCAGCAGATAAACCGGCCAGAAAAGCATGTACGGCAAGGCAGGAATGGCGTCGACGCCGCCGCCGTAGATCTTGATTCGGACGCCGTGTCGCCGCCGGTACAGAATCTTCGCTACCGCTATGCCGACGATCAGATAGCAGGGAACCACGATCAGAAACAATGCAACGGGGTCCACGGGTATTCTCCACTGTCGTGCTCGATCCTTCCGGATCGTCCTCCGGTGGAGGACGTCGTCGAGCCTATGGATCGAATTCCCCGTGGGGTATCGGCCGAACAGCTGAATCCGGCGCCCGTGCGGCGGGTACCGCTGGAATCAGTCCGGCACGCCGGCGGCGTAGCCCAGCTCGCGCAGCGCCGCGATGATCTTGGCTTGGGCCTCGTCCAACGACTCCGGGGTCGGGTTCTGCTCGGCGCCGGCGATGTCGAAATCGCCCAGGTCGTAGGCCGGGAACACGTGCAGGTGCAGGTGGGGCACTTCGAGCCCGGCGATCAGCAATCCGGCGCGGGGTGCGTCGAACGCCCGCCGGACGGCCTGCCCGATCTTCTGCGATACCTCGGTGAGCCGGCCGAACGTCGCCGGGTCGAGATCCTGCCACTGATCGATCTCGGCGCGCGGAACCACCAGGGTGTGCCCCTGGGTGACCGGCGCAATGGTCAAAAACGCGACGCACTCGTCGTCCGCCCAGACGAACCGTCCCGGCAGGTCGCCCGCGATGATCGCGCTGAACACCGTTGCCATGGCGTGAGCCTATCCCGGCCGGGCCGACGCCCGCTCCGGCGTTGCCAGCTTCTTCCCAGCTTCGACGCAGGGATGGGTCAGCTCCACCGACAAGAGTTGCGCCCATGACGAAAGTAATGACCGATCCGGACCCGGCGAGGGTGCGCCCCGCGCCGACCGAGGCGGCGACGATCGACATCGTCGTCCCCGTCTACAACGAGGAGCGCGACCTGGCTACGTGTGTCCGGCGGTTGCATGGCTTCCTGCGGACCGGTCTGCCCTATCGCGCTCAGATCACCATTGCCGACAACGCCAGCACCGATTCGACACTTGCGGTAGCGCACGAACTCGCCGCCGAACTCGACGGGGTGCGGGTATTGCACCTGGACGTGAAGGGTCGAGGTCGGGCGTTGCGGTCGGCCTGGTCGGCCTCGGACGCCGACGTGGTCGCCTACATGGATGTCGACCTGTCCACCGACCTCAACGCGCTGTTGCCGCTGGTCGCGCCACTGCTGTCCGGGCATTCCGACATCGCCGTCGGCAGCCGGCTCAGCCGGGGTTCGCGCGTGGTCCGCGGCCCGAAGCGGGAGATCATCTCCCGCTGCTACAACCTGTTGCTGCGCACGTCCTTGCGTACCCGGTTCGCCGACGCCCAGTGCGGGTTCAAGGCGATCCGCACCGATGTGGCCCGGCGTCTGCTGCCGCTGGTGGCCGACGGCGAGTGGTTCTTCGACACCGAGCTGCTGGTGATCGCCGAGCGGGCCGGGCTCCGCATCCACGAGGTGCCGGTCGATTGGATCGATGATGCCGACAGTCGGGTCGACATCATCGACACCGCCCGCAAGGACCTCCGCGGGATCTGGCGACTCGGTCGGGCATTGGGCAACGGAACGCTGCCGCTGGACGAGGTTCGGGCCGCGCTCGGCCGGGAGCCGCTGGTGCCCGGCGTGCCGGTCGGCATGGTCGGTCAGTTGGTCCGGTTCGCCATCATCGGCGTGGCCAGCACCGTCGCTTACGCCGTGCTCTACCTGGCGTTGCATTCGATCGTCGGGGCGCAGGCGGCCAACCTGTTCGCGCTGTTGCTGACCGCGATCTTCAACACGGCGGCGAACCGGTCGTTCACCTTCGGCGTCGCCGGCGCGTCCGGGATGGTGCGGCACCAGGCCCAGGGCTTGCTCATCTTCGGGTTCGGCCTGCTGCTCACCAGCGGCTCGCTCTTCGTCCTGCAGCACGGATATCCGGCCGCGTCCAAGCATCTGGAACTCGCGGTGCTCGTGGTGGCGAACCTGGTCGCCACGCTGGTCCGGTTCATCGGGTTGCGCTGGGTGTTCCGGGCGGCCGCGCGATGACCGTCACCGGACTACACCGGCCGCGGACCGCTCCGTCGCCCGAACCCGCGGCGGCGCCGGCCGGGCGCCCGCGATGGGAGTACCCCGCGTTGGCGTTGCTGCTGGTCGGCACCGCCGTCGCGTACCTGTGGAACCTGAGCGCGTCCGGCTGGGGCAACGCGTTCTACGCCGCAGCCGCCCAGGCCGGGTCGGTGTCCTGGAAGGCCTTCTTCTTCGGCTCCTCCGATGCGGCGAACTCGATCACCGTCGACAAGCCGCCGGCTTCGGTCTGGGTGATGGCACTGTCGGTCCGACTGTTCGGCCTGAGCAGCTGGAGCGTGCTGGTCCCGCAGGTGCTGATCGGCGTCGGCTCGGTGGCGTTGCTCTGGGCGACCATGCGTCGCCAGTTCGGGGCCGCGGCCGGGCTGATCGCCGGCCTGGTGTTGGCGGTCACCCCGGTGGCCGCGCTGATGTTCCGCTACGACAATCCCGACGCACTGTTGGTGCTGCTGATGATCGCTGCAGTGGCCACACTGCTGCGGGCAGTGGAAGACGGCCGCACCCGCTGGCTGGTGGCGACCGGTGCGCTGGTCGGCTTCGGGTTTCTCACCAAGCAGCTGCAGGTGTTGCTGATCGTGCCGGCGCTGGCGCTCACCTATCTGCTCGCCGGGCCGCCCGGCCTGGCCAAGCGGATCGGGCAGCTCCTCGCTGCCGGTGCGTCGTTGGTGGTCGCGGCCGGCTGGTGGGTTGCGGCGGTGGAACTGTGGCCGGCGTCGTCGCGGCCGTGGATCGGCGGCTCGCAGAACAACTCGATCCTCGAGCTGACCTTCGGCTACAACGGGCTGGGTCGGCTCAACGGCAACGAACGCGGCAGCGTCGGTCCGGGCATGTTCGAACAGTTGGCCGAGCAATTCCCGGGCGGCGAGCTCCCCGGCGGCGCGGGAATGCCGGGCGGCGGCGGGCCGTGGGGTTCGGCCGGTATCTGGCGGATGTTCGAGCCGGCACAGGGCGGTCAGATCGCCTGGCTCCTCCCGGCCGCACTCGCGCTGCTGGTGCTGGGCTTGGTGTTGCGCGGCCGCGCGCCGCGTACCGATGCACCGCGGGCGGCCTTGCTGGTCTGGGGCGGCTGGCTCCTGATCACCGGCCTGACCTTCAGCTTCATGCAGGGGATCTTCCACGAGTACTACACGGTGGCGTTGGCGCCGGCCGTCGCGGCGCTGGTCGGTGCCGGGGTGGTGCTGGGTTGGCGGGTGCGAGACCGTGCCTGGGTGCGTGCCGCGCTGGCCGGGACGCTCGCGGCGACCGGGTGGATGGCGTGGGTGCTGCTCGATCGCACGCCGGACTTCGTGCCGTGGCTGCGGTGGCTGGTGGTCGTGGCTGCGGTCGTCGGGGTGGTGCTGCTCCTGGTACCGCAGGCGACAGCCGGCCGGGCCGGGATGGTTACCGCGCTGGTCGCTGCCTTCGCTGCCCTGGCCGGACCGGTGGCATACGCTGCCGACACGATCGCCACCCCGCACCACGGCGGGATCGTGTCCGCCGGTCCCGGCACCGGCTTCGGCCCGGGTGGTGGCCGGGGTCCGGGTGGGATGCCGGGGATGCCGGCCGGTGGGATGCCGGGGATGCCGGCCGGTGGGATGCCGGGGATGCCGGCCGGTGGGATGCCGGGGATGCCGGGTGGCACCGATGCCCGGGGTGCGGCCGAGCGGGGAATGGGTGGACCGGCCGGCGGTCTGCTCGAGGGCAGTAAGCCGGGCCCGGCGGTGACGGCTGCGTTGCTCGCCGATAGTGCGGATTACACCTGGGTGGCGGCGACCGTGGGCGCGAACAGCGCCGCCGGCTACCAGCTGGCCACGCAGTTGCCGGTGATGCCGATCGGCGGGTTCAACGGCACCGATCCGTCGCCGACCCTGGCCCAATTCCAGGAGTACGTCCGGGACGGCCGGATCCACTATTTCATCGCGGGTGGTGGCATGGGTTTCGGTGGCCGGGGAGTCGGCACGTCGGCGGAGATCACGCAGTGGGTGGAGCAGACCTTCACCGCGAAGGAGGTGGACGGGGTCACGCTCTACGACCTGACCGCCGGCTGATCATCGGTTGACCTGCGCGTAAGGTGCTCCGGGTGCACGTACTCGTGATCGGGTCCGGAGCCCGAGAGCATGCTCTGCTGGCCGCGATGTCCGGTGACCCTCGGGTCACCGGACTTTTCGCGGCTCCGGGGAACGCCGGGATCGCCCGGATCGCGCAGACCGCCCCGGTGGACGTGTCGTCGGGAGCCGAGGTTGTCGCACTCGCCCGCGCGGTGGCTGCCGACTTGGTGGTGATCGGGCCCGAGGTGCCGCTGGTGCGCGGGGTCGCCGACGCGGTCCGGTCCGCCGGGATCGCCTGCTTCGGACCGTCGGCCGCGGCCGCCCGGATCGAGGGTTCCAAGGCGTTCGCCAAGGATGTGATGGCGGCGGCGGGCGTGCGTACCGCGCACGCCGAAGTGGTGGACACCCCGGCACGGCTCGACGCCGCGCTCGATCGGTTCGGCCCGACCTGGGTGGTCAAGGACGACGGCCTGGCCGCCGGCAAGGGCGTGGTGGTGACCACCGATCGATCGGTCGCTCGCGATCACGCCGCCGAGTTGCTGGAAAAGGGCCACCCGGTGTTGCTGGAGTCGTTCCTCGACGGCCCCGAGGTGTCGCTGTTCTGTCTGGTCGACGGGCCGACCGTGGTGCCGCTGCTGCCCGCGCAGGACCACAAGCGGGTGGGCGACGGCGACGCCGGTCCGAACACCGGCGGGATGGGCGCCTACACCCCGCTACCGTGGCTACCGCCGGAGATGGTCACCCGGATCGTCGACGAGATCGTCGCGCCGGTCGCCGCCGAGCTGGTGGCCCGCGACAGCGCCTTCTCCGGGCTGCTGTACACCGGCCTGGCGATCGGAGCGGACGGGCCGGCGGTGGTCGAGTTCAACTGCCGCTTCGGTGATCCGGAGACCCAGGCGGTGCTGGCCCTGCTGGACAGTCCGCTCGCCGAACTGTTGCACGCGACGGCGACCGGGCGGCTCGCCGAGGTACCGCCGCTGCGGTGGCGCGACGGCGCCGCGGTGACTGTCGTGGTGGCCGCGGAGAACTATCCGGGCGTCCCGCGCGTGGGGGATGTGATCACCGGGGCCGGCGGACCGGGGGTACTGCATGCCGGGACGGTCGTGCGGGACGACGGCGCCGTGGTGTCCGCCGGCGGCCGGGTGCTCAGCGTGATCGGCACCGGGCCGGACCTGGCAGCGGCCCGGGAACAGGCCTACGACCGACTGGCTGCGATCAAGTTGCCGGGTAGTCACTACCGCACCGATATTGCCGCCGCCGCGGTGGCAGATCGGATTCGAGTCCGAGCCGGCAGGTCAGCACCGTCCGAATGAACCCGGGGTCGGTCACGAGGTGAGCGCGATCCCGCGCTGCGCCAGCCACAGCTGCGGGTCCACGTGCTGCCCGTCGACGATCACCTCGAAGTGCAGATGCGGGCCGGACGAGTCGCCGCGGTTACCGATCCGGGCGATCTGCATCCCGGCCGGAACTCGCTCGCCGACCGAGACGAAGAAGTCGTACATGTGGCCGTAGACGGTGATCGTGCCGTCGTCGTGCCGGATGCGCACCCACAGACCGAAGCCGCTGGCCGGGCCGGCGTCGATCACCGTGCCGGCCGCGACCGCGTAGATCGGGGTACCGATCGCATTGGCGATGTCGATGCCCTGGTGGTAGGTGCCCCAGCGGGGACCGAACGCGGAGGTGAACGTACCCCGGGCCGGGACGACGAAGCCGTTCGCGCCCGGCGCGATGCCACCGATCCCGGCGGCGGCCAACGCCGACGGGGAGCCACCCATCCACGGCTGCCATTGTCCCGCCGCGGCGGCGGCGGCCTCGCGCTTCGCCTGATCCAGCGTGCTGCTGCCGCCCGCCGGAGCGGGTGCCGGCAACGCCGCCGACGGCAACGCTGCCGTCGGCGGCGGTGCGGCCAGGCCGGCTCGTAGTTGGGTGGCGGCGGCGGCATCGGCCACCACCCGCTGCTCCCGGATCTGCTCGCCGTTCGCCACCTGGTTCAGGTATCGCTGCACCGAGCGCGGCGAGAGCAGGACCTGCTGCGGATGCGTCAGATCGAGCGGCACGGCTCCCGGCACCGGCTGGTAGGCGAGCACTTCCGGCAGGCCGCCGCCGGTCGACTCGCCACCGCGCGCCGGGATGGCATCGGCGCCGACAACCAAGGCGAGTGCGGCTACCAGGCCGAGCACGACCCGGTCCCGCCGCCGTCGGCCGACGCCCACTTCGACCGGGGCCACTTCGACCGGGGCCGCGGCGGCCGGATCGGTGGCGTCGGTATCCGGCTCGGCTGTCGGGGTCTCGGATCCTGCGGTGTCCGGCTCGGCGTCGGATGGCTCGGTCTCGGATCCTGCGGTGTCCGGCTCGGTGTCGGATGGCTCGGGGGTGTCCGGCTCGAGCGGGTCGGGCGCGACGGGAAGCGCCGGGCGCACGTCCTCGACCACGTCGACAACGTGCACCGGTTCGGTCACATCGTCGGCCACCGGCAGGGTGCCGGCACGGTGTTCGTCGGCGCGAGCCGACTCGAGGTCGAGAGACACCTCTGCGACGATACCGGCCGAATGCGCCCGCCGTCGGCGGTCCGAGATGGGTTCCCTGGACCGTTGCTACGGCGTTAGCGTTGCGTCGTGGCAGCCGAATCGAGCCGATCCCGGATTCCGCCGTTTCACGTTATGGACGTGTTGGCTGCGGCCAACGAGCGTGCCCGGACGCACGGAGACGTCCTCATCCTCTGCGCGGGCCAGCCCTCGACTCCGGCGCCCGGACCGGTCCTGCGCGCCACCCGGGAGGCGCTGGACTCGCGGGTGCTCGGCTACACCGAGACGTTCGGTATCCGAGACCTGCGGGAAGCGATCGCCGCCCATCACCGGGCGGTTTCCGGGATCGAGGTCGAGGCCGACGACGTGGTCGTCACCACCGGTTCGTCGGGTGCATTCAGCCTGCTCTTCCTGGCCGCATTCGACGTCGGCGACACCGTCGTGGTGGCCCGGCCCGGCTACCCCGCCTATCGCAACACGCTCACCGCGCTGGGCTGTCGGGTCGTCGAGCTGGATTGCGGCGCGGCCAGCCGATTCCAGCCGACCGTCGCCATGCTGGCGGCGTTGCCGCAGCCGCCGGCGGGCTTGATCGTGGCCAGTCCGGCAAACCCGACCGGCACGGTGATCGACCCGGACGAGCTCGCGGCCCTGGCCCGCTGGTGTTCGGCACACGGCACCCTGTTGATCTCGGACGAGATCTACCACGGGATCGTCTACGCCGGGCGGACCGCGAGCGCCTGGCAGACCTCCCGCGCGGCGGTGGTCATCGGCTCGGTGTCGAAGTACTTCTCGATGACCGGGTGGCGACTGGGCTGGATGCTGGTGCCGTCGGAACTGCGCCGGCCGTTGCAACGACTCGCCTCGAACTTGACCGTCTGCCCGCCGGCGATATCCCAATACGCGGCGATCGCCGCATTCTCTGCCGAGTCCCGGACCGAATTGGCCGGACATGTGCGGCGTTACGCGGCGAATCGGGAATTGCTCCTGGATGGTTTGGCGGAACTGGGAATCACCGATCTGGCGCCCGCCGACGGCGCTTTCTACGCGTATGCCGACATCTCCGAACTGACCCGAGATTCTGGGGCATGGTGTGCCGATATCCTCGCTCGAACCGGGGTCGCGCTGGCGCCCGGTATCGATTTCGACACCGTGAGAGGGGTTTGCAGCGTGCGGATTTCGTTCGCCGGCGGAAGTGCGGAGATCGCCGAGGCGTTGTCCCGATTGGCGACGGTGTTGTAGCGGGTCACATTCGGCCAGCTTGGGCAATTCGACCGAACTCGGCGCGCCTGCCTGGCACGATTGTGGCGTGACCACCGCCGTGACTCCAAAGGGGGAGCGGCGCCGCCACGCCCTGGTAGAGGCGGCGTCCGAGTTGTTGCTCGAGGGCGGCTTCGACGCGGTTCGGCATCGTTCGGTGGCCACTCGGGCCCGGCTTCCGCTTGCCTCGACCACCTACTACTTCGAGTCGCTCGACGAGCTGATCGCCTGCGCTGTCGAGTTCACCGGGGCCGAGGAACTGACCGCGATGCGGGATCGGGTGCACCGGATCAGCCACCGCCGCCGGGGGCCCGAGGCGACCGTCGATCTGATGCTGGATCTGCTGGTTTCGGCGGAGACCGACGAGTCGGCGCGCGAGCATCTCATCGCCCGGTACGAGCGGTTCGTCGCGTCCGCCCGACATCCGGAGTTGCGGGCGGTGCAGCGACAGCTGCGGGCCCAGATCGACGAACTGCTCGCCGAGGTGATCCGCCGGTGCGGCCGAATCACCTCGCCGGAACAGGTGCGTCGGTTGGCCGGCGTGGTCGACGGCGCGGTGGTCGGCGCGCTCAGCGAGGCGGATCCGGACCCCCGCGGTACCGCCCGGGAAGCGCTGCTGGAGATCGTCGACGTGGTTGCCCCACAGGTGGATCGCTGAGGCTGCCGGTCGGCGGCCGCTAAACTGGCGCGACGTGACCGTCGTGCCGAACGTTCTCGCTGCTCGCTATGCCAGCCCGGAACTGACCCGGATGTGGTCGCCGGAGCACAAGGTGGTGCTGGAGCGCCGGTTGTGGCTGGAAGTGCTTCGTGCGCAGGCGGAACTGGGTGTCGCGGTACCCGATGGCGTGATCGCCGACTACGAACGGGTGCTCGGTGCGGTGGACCTCGCCTCGATCGCCGCGCGCGAGCGGGTTACCCGGCACGATGTGAAAGCTCGAATCGAGGAGTTCAACGCGCTGGCCGGGCACGAACATGTGCACAAGGGAATGACCAGTCGCGACCTCACCGAGAACATCGAGCAGCTGCAGATCCTGGAGTCGTTGCGCTACGTGCACGCGCACGGCGTGGCGGTCGCGGCGCGACTGGCCGAGCGCGCCGTCGAATACTCCGCGACGGTGCTGACCGGGCGATCGCACAACGTCGCCGCCCAGGCGACCACGCTGGGCAAGCGATTCGCTTCCGTTGCTGATGAGTTGCTGGTTGCCCTGACCCGGCTCGCCGAGCTGATCGAGCGCTACCCGTTGCGCGGGATCAAGGGCCCGATGGGCACCGGGCAGGACATGCTGGATCTGTTCGACGGGGATCCGGCCAAGGTGGCCGAGTTGGAGCGTCGGGTCGCGACCCATCTGGGTTTCGCGCAGGTGCTGACCAGCGTCGGGCAGATCTACCCGCGCTCGCTCGACCACGACGTGGTGAGTGCGTTGGTGCAGCTGGGTGCGGCACCGTCGTCGTTCGCCCACACGATCCGGTTGATGGCCGGGCACGAGCTGGTCACCGAGGGTTTCCAGCCCGGTCAGGTCGGCTCGTCGGCGATGCCGCACAAGATGAACACCCGTTCGTGCGAGCGGGTGAACGGGCTGCAGGTGGTCCTGCGTGGGTACGCCGGGATGGCCGCCGAGCTGGCCGGTGCGCAGTGGAACGAAGGTGATGTGTTCTGTTCGGTCGTGCGCCGGGTGGCGCTGCCCGACGCGTTCTTCGCGATCGACGGGATGTTGGAGACGTTCCTGACGGTGCTCGCCGAGTTCGGTGCGTACCCGGCGGTGATCGCCCGGGAACTCGACCGCTACCTGCCGTTCCTGGCCACCACCCGGATTCTGCTGGCCGCGGTGCGGGCCGGCGTGGGCCGGGAGGTATCGCACGAGGTGATCAAGGAACATGCGGTGGCGGTGGCGCTGGCCATGCGCGAACAAGGTCGAGAGCCGGACCTGCTGGATCGCCTCGCCGCCGATCCGCGGCTACCACTGGACCGGGCTGCGTTGGCTGCCGCGCTCGCCGACCGGGCGGTCTTCATCGGCGCCGCGCCCACCCAGGTATCGCAGGTGGTCGCGGCGGTCGATGCCCTGGTCCGGCGCTATCCCGGCGCGGCCGACTACGCGCCGGCCGCGATTCTGTAGACCGGACCCGGCTCGGCCGGGACCGCCGGCGGCGGCTCAGCCGACGTTCACGCCGTAGTCGAGGGCGATCCCACGCAGGCCGGAGGCGTAGCCCTGCCCGATCGCGCGGAACTTCCACTCGTCGTTGTGCCGGTAGAGCTCGCCGAACACCATCGACGTCTCGGTGGACGCGTCCTCGGACAGGTCGTAGCGAGCCAGTTCTCGATCGGTGTCACGATCCACGATCCGGATGTAGGCGTTGCGGACCTGACCGAAGCTCTGCTGCCGGGTGTCGGCGTCGTAGATCGAGACCGGGAAGACGATGGTGGTCACGGTCGGTGGTACCGCCGCCAGATCGACATTGATCACCTCGTCGTCGCCCTCGCCCTCCCCGGTGAGGTTGTCGCCGGTGTGCTCGATCGAACCGTCCGGCGAACGCAGGTTGTTGAAGAAGACGAAGTATTGATCCGACAGCACCCGCCGGTTCGCTCCGGTGGCGATGGCGCTGGCGTCGAGGTCGTAGTCGGCGCCGGTGGTGGATCGCACGTCCCAACCCAGCCCGACCGCGACCTGCCGCAGATTCGGCGCCTGCTTGCTCAGCGAGACGTTTCCGCCTTTGGCGAGACTGACGCTCATTTTCCTTGACCTCCTGGAACCGATCTCGACTACCGGACGGCCCGAGCGTCGCCGGCACATTTCATCGTAACGAGCAATTGAAAGCATGGTCCCAGCCCGGCCGGCCGCTCGGTGTCGTTCGCTCGGTGGAACTTTCCGCCCGGTCGGGTCGGTACGGTCGACGGTGTGGACCCCTACACGATCTTCGGCGACATCGTCGCCGGCCGGGCACCGGCGAGCAAGGTGTACGAGGACGACGACGTGTGTGCGTTCATGGACATTCGGCCGATCACCCCGGGGCACCTGTTGGTCGTCCCGAAAATTCCCGCGCGCAGCCTCGCCGAACTGGACCCCGCGGTCGGCGGCAAGCTGTTCGCGGTGGGGCAGCGGCTGGCTGCCGCGCTGCGCGCCAGCGAGGTCGGCTGCGACGGGGTGAACTTCTTTCTCGCCGACGGGGTGGTGGCCGGCCAGGAGGTGTTCCACGTGCATCTGCACGTCATTCCGCGCACCGTGGACGACGGCTTCCGGCTGCAGTTCCGGGTGCGGTTTCCGCCGCGCGCCGATCTCGACTACCTGGCCGGTTCGATCCGCGGCGCCCTGGACCGGGCCGACTGACCCGGACGCGGGCGATCGGCGGCTAGGCTCGGCGCGATGCGTCCTTCTCTGGAGTCATATCCGCACCTGGCCGGCGGCAAGGTGCGGGAGCTGTATGCCGTCGACGACGAGCACCTGCTGCTGGTGGCCACCGACCGGATCTCGGCGTTCGACCACGTCCTGAGCACGCCGATCCCGGACAAGGGTCGGGTGTTGACCGCGATGAGCTTCTTCTACTTCGATCTGCTCGGTGGCAACAACCACCTGGCCGGCCCGCCCGACGACCCGCGAATCCCGGACGCGGTGTTGGGCCGGGCGATGGTGGTTCGGCGATTGGCGATGATCCCGGTCGAATGCGTGGTCCGCGGGTACCTGACCGGCTCCGGCTTGACCGAGTACCGGCGCAGCGGTTCGGTGTGCGGGATCGACCTGCCGGCAGGCCTGGTCGAATCCGCCAAGCTCGACGATCCGATCTTCACCCCGACCACGAAAGCCCCGGTCGGTGCGCACGATGCGGCCATGGAGTTCGCTGCGGTGTCGGATCTGCTCGGCCCGGAGCTGGCCTTCCGGCTCCGCGAGGACAGCATCGACCTGTACTTCCGCGCGGCTGCCTACGCCGAGCAACGCGGGGTGATCCTGGCCGACACCAAGTTCGAGTTCGGTCGGGACGAGTCCGGCGAGCTGGTGCTGGCCGACGAGGTGCTCACCCCCGATTCGTCGCGCTACTGGCCGGCCGCCGAGTACACGCCCGGAACGGTGCAGTCCAGCTTCGACAAGCAGTATGTGCGGAACTGGTTGACCGGGCCGGACTCCGGCTGGGACCGCGACTCCGGTACGCCGCCCCCGGCCCTGCCGGATGCTGTCGTCGCCGCTACTCGTGCTCGGTATATCGATGCCTACGAACGTATCTCGGACCGGCGTTTCGCCGACTGGGCGCGGCCGGCGGCAACCGGGCTCGGCTGAACCGGTCCGGTACGGCACCACGTACGGTTAGGTCTCATGGGGCCTGAAGTTGTGTCTGATCCGCCGGTGGCCAAGTGTGTTCCGGTCGAACGCACCCACCACGGCGACACGGTCGTCGACCAGTACGAGTGGTTGCGGGAAAAGGACGATCCGGCAGTGATCGCCTATCTGGAGGCGGAGAACGCCTGGACCGACGCCCAGACCGCGCACCTGAAACCGTTGCAGGAAAAGATCTTCGAGGAGATCAAGGCGCGGACTCAGGAAACCGATCTATCGGTGCCGACCCGGATGGGCGACTACTGGTACTACTCGCGCTCCTTCGAGGGTAAGCAGTACGGGATGGAGTGTCGCCGTCCGGTAGCCGGACCGGACGACTGGACGCCGCCCGAGTTGATCGCGGACGCCGAGCCGGCCGACGAGCAGGTACTGCTCGACAGCAACCTGCTGGCCGAGGGCCATGACTTCTTCGCCCTCGGTGCTTGCACGGTGTCCGAAGATGGTGGCCTGCTGGCGTTTGCCACCGACGTCACCGGCGGTGAGCGGTACACGTTGCGGTTCAAGGACCTGGGCACCGGCGAGTTGCTGCCGGACGAGATCGACGATGTGGCGCCCGGGGCCACCTGGACCGACGACGGCGCCTACGTCTTCTATCGGACGATGGATGCGGCGTGGCGACCGGATTCGGTCTGGCGGCACCGGCTGGGCACCGACCGGAGCGCCGACGTGCGGGTGTATCACGAGCCGGACGAGCGGTTCTGGGCCGGCATCGCAGCCACCCGGTCACGGAAGTACCTGATCGCCGGTTCCAGCTCGAAGATCACGAGCGAGCTCCGGGTGCTGGAGATGGCCGATCCCGAGGGCGAGTTCCGGGTGTTGCTGCCCCGGGTGGAAGGTATCGAGTACGACGTCACGCACGCCGTCGTCGGTGGCGAGGACGTTTTCCTCTATCTGCACAACGGGTATCCGGCCGGTGGCGATCCGGCCGGGGGCGTCAAGGCGGAGAACTTCATGCTGGCGGCAGCTCCGGTGGCCGACCCGACCCGGCTGACCACGCTGATCGCGCATGACGACACGGTCCGGCTGGAAGATATCGCCGCGTTCGAGCATCACCTGGTGCTCAGCTATCGACGCGACGCATTGCCGCGGCTCGACATCTGGCCGCTGACCGCGGACGGCTACGGCGAGCGCCGGGAGCTGGCGACCGACCTGGCGCTGTTCTCGGTCGGGACGGTGGGAAACCCGGAGTGGAGTCAGCCGTTGCTGCGGGTCGGATTGACGTCCTACCTCACTCCGGTGCAGGTGTTCGACTACGACCTGACCAGCGGGGAACGGTACCTGCGCAAGGAGCAGCCGGTGCTGGGCGGCTACGACGCCGGCGCCTACGAGCAGTTCCAGGAGTGGGCCACGGCCGCAGACGGCACCCGGGTGCCGATCTCGGTCGTCCGGCGGAAGGGGATCCCCCAGCCGGCGCCGACCTTGCTCTACGGCTACGGCTCCTACGAGGCCAGCATCGACCCGGGATTTTCGGTTGCTCGGCTGTCCCTGCTGGACCGCGGCATGGTCTTCGCGGTATCGCACGTGCGGGGCGGTGGGGAACTGGGTCGGTTGTGGTACGAGAACGGCAAGAAGCTGAGCAAGACCAATACCTTCACCGACTTCGTCGCCTGTGCCCAGCACCTGATCGACACCGGGATGACCACCCCGAGCCGGTTGGTCGCCGACGGCGGCAGCGCCGGTGGATTGCTGATGGGCGCGGTGGCGAACCTGGCGCCGGAGCTGTTCGCCGGGATTCTGGCCAACGTGCCGTTCGTGGATCCGTTGACCTCGATCCTCGACCCGTCGTTGCCGCTGACCGTGATCGAGTGGGACGAGTGGGGCAATCCGTTGGACGACCCCGAGGTCTACGCCTACATGAAGGCGTACTCGCCGTACGAGAACGTCACCGCCCAGGACTACCCGGCGATTCTCGCGGTGACCAGTATCAACGACACGCGGGTGCTCTACGTCGAGCCGGCCAAGTGGGTTGCCCGGCTGCGCGCAACCAAGACCGGTACCGCACCGCTGCTGTTGAAGACCGAGATGAGTGCCGGGCACGGCGGGGTGAGCGGGCGGTACGCGCAATGGCGCGAGGTGGCGTTCGAGTACGCCTGGCTGCTGGATACCGCTGGTCTGGGTGATACCGCCGGGTAACCCGATCCGGTGTCGTAGCGTGACGCTGTGGCTTTGCTGACCGACAAAACCCTCGTCGTTGCCGGCGTCGGGCCCGGGTTGGGCCGAGAGGTCGCGCTGGCCGCGCACCGGGAAGGCGGCCGAGTCGTTCTGGGTGCGCGCACCGAGGCGAACCTGCGCGCGGTCGCGGGCGAGCTGGATCGGGTGACGTACCAGGTCACCGAGATCACCGACGGCGAATCCTGCCGCCGGCTCGTCGCGGCGGGGACGCAGGCGTTCGGTTCGGTCGATGCGTTGGTGGTGGTCGCCGCCCGGGACACCGACTTCGGCGGGATCGTCGATGCCGATCTGGATACCTGGCGGGCCGCGCTGGAGGTGAACCTGCTCGGGTCGATGCGGCTGGTGCAGGCGGCGGTGCCCGAACTGGCTCGGCGCGGTGGTTCGATTGTGTTGATCGGTACCCAGGCGATGTTCGCGCCGTCGTTGCCGCAGACCGCGTACGCGGCCTCCAAGGGCGCACTGCACGCCGCGATGTTGTCCTTGGCAAAAGAACTCGGTCCGCAGGCGATCCGGGTGAACACCGTCGTGCCGACCTGGATGTGGGGACCGAACGTCGAGGCCTACGTGCAGTTCCAGGCCGAGCGGAAGGGCGTCGAGCCGGCCGAGGTGCAGGCGGGGATCGCTCGCCGGATGGCGTTGCGCGAGATTCCCGAGGACGGTGACGTGGCCAACGCCGTGATCTTCTTCGCGTCCGAGCTGTCCCGGATGGTGACCGGGCAGACGTTGTTCGTCAACGCCGGCGAGTACTTCCGCTAGTCGACCGAAGGACGGGCCGCTACCGTGGGTGGCATGTCCGATGCTGCCGATGTGATCGTGGTCGGAGCCGGCCTGGCCGGCCTGGTGGCGGCGGCCGAGCTGGTCGATGCCGGTAAGCGAGTACTGATCCTGGACCAGGAGAACGCGAACAACCTTGGCGGACAGGCCTTTTGGTCGTTCGGCGGGCTCTTCTTCGTAGACAGCCCCGAGCAACGGCGGCTCGGTGTCGAGGACAGTTACGAGCTTGCGCTGGCGGACTGGCTGGGCAATGCCGGCTTCGATCGGGAGCGCGAGGACCACTGGCCGCGGCAGTGGGCGCAGGCCTACGTCGAGTTCGCCGCCGGGGAGAAACGCAGCTGGCTCGGCGGGCTGGGCCTGAAGGTGTTTCCGGTCGTCGGTTGGGCCGAGCGAGGCGGCTATACCGCGATCGGTCCGGGCAACTCGGTGCCCCGATTCCACATCACCTGGGGTACCGGGCCGGGCCTGGTGGAGGTCTTCGCCCGACGAGTAGCCGCCGGCGTGGATCGCGGTCTGGTCCGGTTTGCCTGGCGACATCGGGTGGACGACATCGTGGTCACCGCCGGCGCGGCGACCGGGGTACGCGGTGCGGTGCTCGAGCCGACCGACCTCGCCCGCGGCGTGGCGTCGTCGCGAACCGAGGTGGGCGAGTTCGAGTTCACCGCGCAGGCGGTCATCGTCACCTCCGGCGGGATCGGGCACAACTTCGAGCTGATCAAACAGAACTGGCCGACCCGGATGGGCCGGGCGCCGGAGCACATGCTGGCCGGGGTGCCGGCCCACGTGGACGGCCGGATGCTCGGTATCGCGGCCACCGCCGGCGCGAGCATCGTCAACTCCGACCGGATGTGGCACTACACCGAGGGCATCACCAACTACGAACCGATCTGGCCCGACCATGGCATCCGGATCATCCCGGGCCCGTCGTCGTTGTGGTTGGACGCCACCGGAAAGCGGTTGCCGCCGCCGGTGTTCCCTGGGTCGGACAGTCTCGGCACGATGGAGCGGATCGTAGCCACCGGATACGACTACAGCTGGTTCGTGTTGGATCAGAAGATCATCGAGAAGGAGTTCGGACTGTCCGGGCAGGAGCAGAACCCGGACCTCACCGATCGGGACGTCCGCAAGCTGCTCGACCGGGTACGTCCGGGAGCGCCCGCCCCGGTGCGCGCATTTCAGGAACGCGGGGTGGACTTCCTGGTTCGGGATTCGTTGTCGGAGTTGGTTGCCGCGATGAATCAGCTGACCGGTGCGGATCTGCTGGATCAGGCGACGGTCGAGCGGGAGCTGCGGGCCCGGGACAGCCAGTTCGACAACCCCTACACCAAGGACCATCAGGTGATGGCGATCCACAATGCCCGGGCCTACCGCCCGGACAAGATCAGCCGAGTGGCCTCCCCGCACCGGTTGCTCGACCCGAAGGCCGGTCCGCTGATCGCGGTGCGGTTGCATCTGCTGTCCCGGAAGACCCTGGGCGGCTTGGAAACCGACCTGACCAGCCAGGTGCGCCGGCCGGACGGTACGCCGTTCGACGGACTGTATGCGGCCGGTGAGGTGGCCGGCTTCGGTGGCGGTGGGGTACATGGCTACCGCGCGCTGGAGGGCACCTTCCTCGGCGGCTGCGTCTTTTCCGGCCGAGCCGCCGGGCGGGGAGTCGCGGCGCGGCTGTAGCCGGCCTCGGGTATCACCGCACCGCGCCGAGCTACAGGTAGGCGGCCACCTCGTCGGCGATCGCGGCGGGCTCGACCGTGGGCTCGAATCGCTTGACCACGTTGCCGTTCCGGTCGACCAGGAACTTCGTGAAGTTCCATTTCACGTCGTCCCGCCCGGCGTCCGGCATCATCCGGGAGATGACCTCGTAGAACTTGCCGTACTGCGGGCCGAAGTCGCCCGGCTGCTCGGCGCGCAGATAGCGATACAGCGGCGTGGCGTCGGGACCGTTCACCTCGATCCGGGCGAACACCGGAAAGGTCACGTCGTAGGTGACCCGGCAGAAGTCCTGGATCTCCGCGTCGGTGCCCGGCTCCTGCCCGCGGAACTGGTTGCACGGGAACCCGAGGATTTCCAGCCCTGCGTCCTGCTTGTCCCGGTAGAGGGCCTCGAGGCCTTCGTACTGCGGGGTGAGCCCGCACTTGCTGGCGGTGTTGACGATCAGCAGCACCTTGCCCGAGTAGCGGCTCAACGGCACCATCTCGCCGTCGGCCGTGGTCGCGTCGAAGTCGTAAGTGCTCGCCAATGGGTCTCCTCGGTTTGAGCCGCTGCCCGTTCACGGTACATGTCGGTCAGCCCGGGTTGTGCTGTTCGAATGTCGTGCGTACGACGGATATACCGACTTCGCGGCGGTTGCCAGAATATGTGTGGACGATTTCGGGTAGCCGGATTGGAGCCGAAGTGGGTAGCGGCGCAGTCGATCTGGATCTTCCGGATCAGGGTGAACTCCTGGCCCGAGCGGCGGGAGGCATCGGCGGCGAGCGGGTGACAGCCCTGGTCTGGGACGAGGTCCAGCGCGTACGACGGCCTGGCGGCGAGTTGCTGGTCGGCGATCTCAAGGAGTACAAGAAGCCCCGGAACGGTCCTCTCTTCGTTCTGGCGGGCATGCTCGGAATGGAGGCCATGCGTGTCGGCGCTTGGGCCCAGGCTTCCAGGTCCGTGGGACGGTTCTCGCGTAAGCGGGCCTACAACGACGTCAGCGCACTCTGCCACGCGGAGGGCCTTCGGGTCGCAGTACTGCACAGCCTGCGCGAGTACCCGGACCGCGGCGAGGTGATTCCAGTACTCCGTGCGACCCTGTCGACGACCGCAGACGAGGACATGGTCCGAATCCTGTTGCCGGAGGCTCTAAGGAAGTGGAAGCGATAGCAGCGCTCAGCCGACGTCGACGGTCGTCTCTTCGCCGATCGCGCGGAACTCGGTGACATCCGGTGCCATCTCGGACAGCCGGCCGTAGAAGATCGGCAGTGCGTCGGCGGCGACGATCGCCTGATGAATCGGTACCGCAACGCGGGGTGCGACCGACCGCAGATAGTCGACGGTCTCACTGATCTTCAGCCACGGCGCTGCCGCCGGTATCGCGAGCACGTCCACCGGAACCGACGGTACCCACAACGAGTCGCCCGGATGCAGCAGTCGGCCCGGGTGTTCGGTGGTGCCGACCAGGACGGCGGTGTTGTCGATCACCGGGATGTCGGGGTGGATCACGGCGTGCCGACCGCCGCCGGCGGTGAGTTGCACCGACCCGACCGGGCGGACCGCGCCCGGGTGGAAGGCGACCCAGGGCGGGCCGAGTTGGGCGGCGGTCTGCGGGTCGGCGAGCAGCGTGGCATCCGGATTGGCCGCCACCAGGTCGGGAATCCGGGCCGGGTCGCAATGGTCGGGATGTTGGTGGGTGACGACGATCGCGTCGAGCCCGGTCAGTCCCTCGAAGCCGTGCGAGAAGATGCCGGGATCGAACAGAACCCGGGTGCCGTCCAGTTCGACCAGGAGGCAGGAATGCCGGAAGTGGGCCAGGCGCACCGGTCCAGTATGCCGACCGGAGGACGTGCTCGATAGACTTTCGGGCGTCGGCAGGGCTTCGGGGACGGCGAAGGAGTGGATGCGTGGCGCGAGTTGTCGTTGAGGTCATGCTCAAATCGGAGATCCTCGATCCGCAGGGCCAGGCGATCGCCGGCGCGCTCCCCCGGCTCGGTTTCTCCGGTATCGCAGACGTCCGGCAGGGTAAGCGATTCGAGCTCGAGGTTGCCGACGATGTCGACGACGAACAGCTGGCCCGGATCGCCGAGTCGTTGCTCTGCAACACCGTCATCGAGGACTGGAAAGTGGTGCGGGCGTGACGGTTCGGATCGGTGTGGTGACCTTCCCGGGCACCCTCGACGACGTCGACGCGGCGCGCGCGGTACGGCTCGGTGGGGCCGAGTCGGTGGGACTGTGGCATTCCGACGCCGACCTGCGGGGGGTCGACGCAGTCGTGGTTCCCGGTGGCTTCTCCTACGGCGACTACCTGCGCGCGGGGGCGATCGCGCGGTTCGCGCCGGTGATGGGTGAGGTGATCGACGCAGCGCGGCGCGGGATGCCGGTTCTGGGCATCTGCAACGGTTTCCAGGTGTTGTGCGAGGCCGGGTTGTTGCCCGGCGCGCTGACCCGCAACGCCGGACTGCATTTCATCTGCCGAGACGAGTGGTTACGGGTCGAATCCGTCGATACCGCGTGGACCTCGCGCTACGAGTCGGGGGCGGAGATCCTGATCCCGCTGAAGTCCGGCGAGGGGCGTTATCAAGCCTCGCCCGCGGTGCTGGACGAGTTGGAAGGCGACGGTCGGGTGGTCTTCCGGTATGCGGAGAACCCGAACGGGTCGCAGCGCGATATCGCCGGCATCGCGTCGGCGAACGGGCGGGTCGTCGGGCTGATGCCGCACCCGGAACACGCGACCGAGCCGCTGACCGGTCCGAGCGACGACGGTCTCGGCATGTTCTATTCGGTGCTGGACAGCCTGGCCTCCCTATGATGCGGGCGTGCCCGCTGCCCTGAAATATCTCGCCCCCGACGATCTCTGCGCGTCCATCGACGCCTCGCCGTCGCCGTTTCACGTCTGCGCGACAGTGGCCGCGGAGTTGGAGCGCAACGGGTTCACCCGGGTCGACGAGCAGGACGGCTGGACCGGCGGTGGCCGCCGGTATCTGATCCGTGGCGGCTCGCTCGTCGCCTGGATCGATCACGGCGGACCGTTCCGCGTGGTCGGCGGGCACACCGACAGCCCGAACCTGCGGCTCAAGCAGCACCCCGACCTGAGCTCGGCGGGCTGGCAGCTGGTCGGGCTGGAGCCGTACGGTGGCGCTTGGCTCAACTCCTGGCTCGATCGTGATCTCGGTCTGTCCGGTCGGATCACCGTGCGGGAGGCGAACAGTTGGTCCGAGCGGTTGATCCGGATCGACGACCCGGTGCTGCGGGTGCCGCAGCTGGCGATCCATCTTTCCGCGGAACGCAAAGGGGTGCAGCTGGATCCGCAGCGGCATGTGAACGCGGTCTGCGGGGTAGGCGACCGCGGCTCGTTCGTCGAGTTCGTCGCGGACCGGGCCGGCGTGCCGGTCGCCGACCTGCTCGGCTGGGAATTGATGACCCATGATCTGGCGCCCAGCCGGCGGGTGGGGATCGAACGCGAGCTGGTCAGTGCGCCGCGGTTGGACAACCAGGTCACCTGCTTCGCCGGGCTGAGCGCGTTGCTGGCTGCGGATTCCGCCGACATCACCCCGGTGTTGGCGCTGTTCGATCACGAGGAGGTCGGCAGCACCTCCGACCGCGGCGCCCAGTCCGAGCTGTTGGTCACCGTGCTGGAACGGATCGTGCTGGCCCGTGGCGGGGACCGGGCCGACTTCCTCCGCACCATGGCCGGCTCGATCTGTGCGTCCGGGGATATGGCGCACGCGACCCATCCCAACTATCCGGAGCGACACGAGCCGGCGCACCGGATCGAGGTCGGCGGCGGTCCGGTGCTGAAGGTGCACCCGAACTTGCGGTACGCCACCGACGCGGTCGGCACCGCCGCGTTCGCGCTGGCCTGTGCGCAGGCCGAGGTGCCGTTGCAGCGGTACATGCACCGGGCCGACCTGCCGTGCGGGTCGACGATCGGGCCGCTCACTGCGGCCCGCACCGGACTGTGCACGGTGGACGTCGGCGCGCCGCAGCTGGCGATGCATTCCGCGCGTGAGCTGATGGGCGCGGCCGACGTGAGCATGTATGCGGCGGCGCTGGGCGCCTTCCTCGCGCCGCCCGGATAAGCTTGTCGGTGCCCGATGCGATCCTCGCTCATGTCGAGGGGAGGAGAATCGTGAGCGCGCCGAAGATGACCGATCACCGCTACACCTACGAGGAGTGGGTGCAGCTTCCCGAGGACGAACGACTAGAGATCGAGGTCGTCGAGGGGGTCCTGGTCGTGTCGCCACGGGGGTCTGCTTTTCATCAGAATGCCGTTCACCGACTGGAGCAGGGACTGCGGTCGGCTTTGCCCGACCACTTGTGGCCGCTGGCGGAGGTCGACGTGGTGCTGGCGACCGAGCCGCTGACCGTCCGTATCCCGGATGTGATCGTGGCGGATACCGCCGTCGTGGGGGACAACCCGCCGCGGTTCGCCGGTTCCGAGGTGCATCTGGCCGTCGAGGTGTTGTCGGCGGGGACGCGTCGAGTGGATCGGGTGATGAAGTTCGCCGAGTATGCCGAGGCGGGGATTGCGCAGTACTGGATCGTCGATCTGGATCCGCCGATCACGCTGCGGGCGTTCGTGCTGGTGGGCGCGGGGTATGAAGCTGCGGGTGAGTTTTGCGGTGCGGTGGTGCTGCCGGTTGCCGGATGTCCGGTGCGGTTGGACGTCGGTGCGCTGACCGGGCGGTAGGGCGGCGGGCATCGATGCTCGTGCTCGCGCCGCCCGGATAAGCTTGTCGGTGCCCGATGCGATCCTCGCTCATGTCGAGGGGAGGAGAATCGTGAGCGCGCCGAAGATGACCGATCACCGCTACACCTACGAGGAGTGGGTGCGGCTTCCCGAGGACGAACGACTCGAGATCGAGGTCGTCGAGGGGGTCCTGGTCGTGTCGCCACGGGGGCATGCGTTTCATCAGCGAGCTTTACACAACATCGTGCACAGGTTGACAACTGGACTGCCGGTCGAACTGGCGCCGCTGGCCGAGGTCGACGTCGTTCTCGCTCGTTCGCCGCTGACCGTCCGGATTCCGGACGTCATCGTCGTCGATTCGGCTCTGGCCGAAACCAATCCGCCGCGGTTCGCCGGTTCCGAGGTGCATCTGGCCGTCGAGGTGTTGTCGGCGGGGACGCGTCGAGTGGATCGGGTGATGAAGCTCGCCGAGTATGCCGAGGCGGGGATTGCGCAGTACTGGATCGTCGATCTGGATCCGCCGATCACGCTGCGGGCGTTCGTGCTGGTGGGCGCGGGGTATGAAGCTGCGGGCGAGTTTTGCGGTGCGGTGGTGCTGCCGGTTGCCGGATGTTCGGTGCGGTTGGACGTCGGTGCGCTGACCGGGCGGTAGGGCGGCGGCCGATTAGACTCGACACGTGCCAGACAGTGTCGTAACCCCACCGGTCGTCGGAAACCCACCGGTCGACACCGTCGGCCACGCCGCGGCCACCCCGGACACGCCACAGCCGTTCCGCGAACTGGGCTTGAAGGACGACGAGTACGCGCGGATCCGGGAGATCCTCGGTCGCCGACCCACGGATGCGGAACTGGCGATGTACTCGGTGATGTGGAGCGAGCATTGCTCGTACAAGTCGTCGAAGGTGCACCTGCGGTATTTCGGCGAGACCACCACCGATGCGATGCGGGCGAGCATGCTCGCGGGGATCGGCGAGAACGCCGGGGTGGTCGACATCGGCGACGGGTGGGCGGTCACCTTCAAGGTGGAAAGCCACAACCACCCGTCCTACGTGGAGCCGTATCAGGGCGCGGCGACCGGGGTCGGCGGCATCGTCCGGGACATCATGGCGATGGGTGCGCGGCCGATCGCCGTGATGGATCAACTCCGATTCGGTGCGGCCGACCACCCCGATACCCGCCGTGTCGTGGACGGGGTGGTCCGCGGGGTCGGCGGCTACGGCAACTGTCTGGGCCTGCCGAACGTCGGCGGGGAGACGGTGTTCGACCCGTCGTACCAGGGCAATCCGCTGGTGAATGCGCTCTGCGCCGGGGTGTTGCGGACCGAGGACCTGCATCTCGCGTTCGCCTCCGGTGTCGGCAACAAGATCATCCTGTTCGGTGCGCGCACCGGCCTGGACGGTATCGGCGGCGTCTCGGTGCTCGCCTCGGATACCTTCGCCGGCGACGAAGCCGGGTCGGGGCGAAAAAAGCTGCCCAGCGTTCAGGTCGGCGACCCGTTCGCCGAGAAGGTGCTGATCGAGTGCTGCCTGGAGCTGTACGCGGCCGGGCTGGTGGTGGGTATCCAGGACCTGGGTGGTGCCGGATTGTCCTGCGCTACATCGGAACTCGCTGCCGCTGGCGACGGGGGCATGCGGATCGAGCTGGATCGGGTGCCGCTGCGCGCCGCGAATATGACCCCGGCCGAGATACTTTCCAGCGAGTCGCAGGAGCGGATGTGTGCGGTCGTGGCGCCGGCCGACGTCGACGCCTTCCTCGCGGTCTGCCGCAAGTGGGACGTGCTGGCGACGGTGATCGGCGAGGTCACCGCCGGTGACCGGCTGGTCGTCGACTGGCATGGTGCGACCGTGGTGGACGTCCCGCCCCGCACGGTCGCGCACGACGGTCCGGTGTATCAGCGGCCGGTACAGCGACCCGCGGACCAGGACGCATTGGTCGCCGCCGGCACCGCCGGGCTCACCCGCCCGCGCACCGGCGCCGAACTGCGGGCCACCTTGGCAGCGATGCTGGCCAGCCCCGCGCTGTGCAGCCGCCGATGGATCACCGAACAGTACGACCGGTACGTGCGGGGCAACACCGTGCTGGCCGAACAGGCCGACGCCGGTGTGGTCCGGATCGACGAGGCCACCGGTCGGGGCATCGCGCTCGCCACCGATGCCTCCGGTCGATACACCAAACTGGACCCGTATGCCGGTGCCCAACTGGCGCTGGCCGAGGCATACCGCAACGTCGCCGCTACCGGGGCGACCCCGAAGGCGGTCACCAACTGTCTCAACTTCGGCTCGCCGGAGGATCCCGGGGTGATGTGGCAGTTCCAGCAGGCTGTCCGCGGTCTCGCGGATGGCTGCGCGACGCTGGGGATTCCGGTCACCGGCGGCAACGTCAGCTTCTACAACCAGACCGGGTCCACCGCTATCCTGCCGACCCCGGTGGTCGGGGTGCTCGGCGTGCTCGACGATGTCCACCGGCGGATTCCGACCGGATTCGGATCGGAGCCGGGGGAGACGTTGATCCTGCTGGGCGACACGCACGACGAGCTGGACGGCTCGATCTGGGCGCAGGTCGTCCACGATCACCTGGGCGGCGTGCCGCCACGGGTCGATTTCGCCCGGGAACGTCTGCTCGCCGACGTGCTCGCGGCCGCGTCGCGGGACGGACTGCTCTCCGCCGCGCACGACCTGTCCGAGGGCGGGTTGATCCAGGCGGTCGTCGAGGCGGCACTGGTCGGGGAAACCGGATGTCGGGTATTGCTGCCCGAATCGGGCGACCCGTTCGTCCAATTGTTCGCCGAGTCGGCCGGGCGGATCCTGGTGGCGGTGCCGCGCAACCACGAGCTCCGGTTCACCGCGTTGTGCACCGCGCGCGGACTGCCGTGGGCACGGGTCGGCGTGGTCGATCAGGGTTCGGATTCGGTGGACGTGCCCGGGCTGTTCTCGGTACCGCTTGCCGAGCTGCGGACGCTCCACGAGGGCACACTTCCGGCGCTGTTCGGTGGCAGCTGAGCCGAACAACCGAGTGTTGTAGGTCGATGAAGGCGGGACCGCAATGGCACCTGACAGTACTTCCGAACCGAGTTCGCGGGTGCGCTCCACCCTCGGCCGAATAGAACGGATCGTCGACCTCAACTATGTCGGCCTGGCGCTCGCGGGGATCTTCTTCGCCTGGTCGGTCACGCCGTCGCTGGTCCCGCGGGACTGGTTGTTCCAGGGCCTGATCAGCGGGATCAACGCCGCGCTCGGTTACGGCCTCGGCTGCCTGCTCGAGTGGGGGTGGCGGAGCTGGGTTCGGCCGCGGCTGTCGGTCGGCTCGCCGCCCATCTGGGTGTCGCGTGGTGCGAAGGTGGCGGTGGTGGTCGTGGTCGCGGTGGTCGCCGTGCTGATGCTGGTGCAGTCGGCCCGCTGGCAACGCGAGATTGCCGGGCTGATGGGGATGACCGCGGGGGATACGCCGTCCTACCTGCGCACCGGTCTGCTCAGCACGCTGGTCGCGGTGGCGCTGGTGGCGATATTCCGATCCACCCGCGCGCTGGTTCTCCGCGTGGGCCAGATGCTTACCAGCCGAGTCCGGATTCCGCGCCCGGCGGCTGCTGTCGTGGGTGCCGCACTGTTGCTGGTGGTCGTCGTGACGCTGGTCAACGGCGTGCTGGTGCAGGCGGTGTTCGGGGTGCTGAACGAGGCGTTCAGCGTCCGCAATAACGACACGTCGCCGAACGCCAGTCAACCGCAACAGCCGGAGCGGTCCGGTAGCCCGGCGTCGCTGGCGCCGTGGGACACCCTCGGTTCCGAGGGGCGGTGGTTCGTGTCCCGTGGGATGACCGCACAACAGCTCACCGAGGCGACCGGCCGGCCGGCGCGTGAGCCGATCCGTGCCTACGCCGGGCTGGAATCGGCGGACAGCCCGGAGGCGCAGGCGGAGCTGGCGGTGGCGGAGCTGGAGCGGACCGGTGCGTTCGACCGCAAGGTGCTGCTCGTGGCGACCACCACCGGCACCGGCTGGGTGAACTCGACGACCGCCGACGCGCTGGAGCTGATGTACGACGGTGACACCGCAATCGTCGCGACGCAGTACTCCTACCTGCCGAGCGTATTGTCGTTCCTCTCCGATCGGAGCAAGTCGACCCAGGCAGCCAAGCTGCTGTTCGATGCGGTCCACGAGCGCTGGGCCGCCCGACCGGCCGGGCAGCGGCCACTGCTGATCTGCTACGGCGAGAGCCTCGGCTCGCAGGGGTCCGAAGCGGCCTTCGCGGATCTGTCGGATCTGCGGACCAAGGCGGACGGCGTGCTGTGGGTGGGCCCACCGAACTCGAATCGGCTCTGGAGCAGGTTCGTCAGCCGGCGCGATCCGGGATCGCCCGAGGTCGAACCGGTGTACGCGGACGGGCTGGTGGTCCGGTTCGCCGGCGACAGCGCCGATCTGGGCCGACCGGATTCCCAGTGGCTGCAACCGCGCGTCGCCTACCTGCAGCATCCGTCCGACCCGATCGTGTGGTGGTCGCCGGATCTGCTCTTCGACGAACCCGACTGGTTGGCCGAGCCGCGCGGTTCGGATGTGTTACCCGAGATGCGCTGGTGGCCGATCGTCACCTTCTGGCAGGTGGCCGCCGACCTCACCAACGCCCAGGCGGTTACCGGTGGGCACGGCCACCGGTACGGGACGTTAGTCCTGGACGGCCTGGTCGCGGTGGCGCCGCCGCCGGATTGGACAGGAGGACGCAGTGACCAGATCCGGGCGGTGCTGGATCGGCGCGACGCCGAGGAAGCGCAACTCAAGTAACCAGCGCGGGAGCCGGCTCCGGTCCGCGCTGCTCGCCACCGCGCTGCCGTTGCTCTGGCACAACCTGGTGCTGCCGCGGCTCGATCTGCCGCTGCGCGGGCGCACCCTGGCCGGTCTGGGGTTCGCTGCCGGGTATTCGGCGGCGTTCCGGTCGCCGGGATCGCGCCGGTGGTGGACCGATCGAAGTCCGCGCTGGGTGCTCGGCGCAACGGTGGTTCCGGTCGTCGCTGCCGGGACGGCGTGCCTGGTACCGGGATTCCGCCGTGAGCTCGCCCGCCGCGCCGGGCCGCGGCGGGCGCCGGCCGAGTTCACCGAGTGGCTGTCGGTGCATATTCCACTCGGCACGGTGTTGGTCGAGGAACAGATTTTTCGCTCGGTGATGCCGGCGCCGGTCGCCGGTGTCGTGGGTGCCCGCCGCGCGACGGCGTTGACCGCGGCCGCATTCGGGCTCTGGCACGTGCATCCGGCTCGGACGGCCGGCGACGGTGTACTCGGCACCGTCGCGCTCACCGGACTCGCCGGGCTGGGCTTCGCCGTGCTGGCCGACCGGGGCGGGGTGGCCGCCGCGGCCGCCGCGCACCTGACGATCGACGTCGCCGGTGCGGTGCTGGTACAGCGGGCCGGCGCGACTACCGATCCGACCGGTTAACCTGCTGGGCATGGCTGCGCGTCCGATCGATCCCGCTGCGCTGCGTGCGTCGCTGGCGGCGGTCGCGGCCTGGCTGGCCGATCCGGCGGTCGCCGCCCCGGCTCGGGCGGAACTGGCTGCCGCGGTCCGCCACAGCGCCCGCACCCTCGCGCAGCGAGCGCCCGGGCACTCGGTGGAGCTGCGGGTGCCGCCGTTCGTGTCGGTGCAGTGCATCGAGGGGCCCCGGCATACCCGGGGCACGCCGCCGAATGTGGTGGAAACCGATCCGCGGACCTGGCTGGAACTGGTGGTCGGGGCGACCGACTTCGAAACCGTGGTCGCCGCCGGGCGGCTGCGCGCGTCCGGCACCCGGGCCGGTGCGGTGGCGCGATTTCTCCCGCTGGCCGGACCCGATCAGGCCGACGCCGGCGAAGCCTGCCGGAGCAGCCCTTTGCGGTCGTAGAACCGGGTTACCGCGGCGCCCGCCGCCAGACCGATGCCGAGACCGAGTATCGCCATCCAGATCGCCGAGGCCAATCCGGCGCCGGTCGCGTTGAAGTACAGGATCGACCGCACGCCGAGGAACACCTGGTGCATCGGTTCGACCCGGGCGAGCAGCCCGAACAGCGGTGGCGTCGCCTCGATCGGCACCGAGCCGCCCGACGCCGGCAATCCGGCCACGATGAACACCACCAGATTGACCAGCATCCCGGCCGAGCCGAGTGCGGCCAGCACGGTGAGCGCAGTGACGCCGACCGAGATGATCGCCAGGGTGCTGTACAGGAACAGCGCCAACGGCCGGTCCACCGGCATGCCGAGCAGCCGGGCGATGCCGAGATAGATGCCGGAGACCACCGGCGCGACGCCGGCGATGATGCCCCACTTGACCAGCAACGTGCGGAACCGGGAGATACCGACCGACGGATACCGCACGTACCACGGCCCGAACTCGGTCGGTGCGAAGCCGAGGCGGGAGTCGACCAGCTGGTGCACGATCATCGACCCGGTGAAGCCGGCCAGGACCAGCATGATCGTGTAGAAGAAGGCGGACAACCCGTTGCCGGTCCCGTCCGGCAGCGGGTGGAACGACACCTGCCGCACGTCCACCGGCTGGGCCAGGGTGAGCTGGCTTGCGCCGGACAGCGTCGGTGGTTGCTCGCCCTTCGCCAGTTCGGCCCGCACCTGCTCGGTCAGCTGTTTGCCGACCATGTCGTTGACCTGTTCCAGCGCCTGTTCGGCGATCCGAAGCGTGATCGCCTGGGCGTATGCGCCCATCCGCGGGTTGAGCTGCACCGTGATCACCGGCCGCTCGACGTCGCCGGGAACCACGCTCGCCTGCCCCAAGATCATCAAACGTTTGGAGAAGTCGCTCGGGATCACGATCGCGCCGTAGACCTCGCCGTGTTGTAGCTGATCGGTTGCTTCGGCGATTCCGATCCGGCGGAGGTCGATCTTGTCGGCCGGGATCCGGTCGGCGATGCCGTCGGCGATCTCGTGGCCCACGTTGCGCGGTTGGCCGGCCACGGTTTCGCCCTCGTCCTGGTCGACCAGCGCCACCGGGAACCCGTGCAGATGTTGCTGTGGGTCGAGCACCCCGCCCAGGTACATCGCCGCGAGCAGCGCCATCAGCGCGGTCACGACCACGGCCGGCGCGAGCCACAACCGCGGGCTCCGGAGCACCGGCCGGGGATCGTCGTTGTGCTCGCTCACGATCTCGGACGCTAGCACTGCGCGCTGCCGCCGTGGGATGAACGAACGGCGCGCTCGCCCGGCTCGGCAACTGGTCGTAGAATTGTTATCGCCACTACCCCCGAACAGGGAGCAGTTCCACGTGACCAGCACCGATCTGTCGGTCGACCGTTCGGATCCGAGTCCCATCGATAACGGCCCGCGCGAAGAATGCGGTGTGTTCGGGGTGTGGGCACCGGGCGAGGATGTCGCCAAGCTCACCTACTACGGCCTCTACGCGTTGCAGCACCGCGGCCAGGAAGCGGCCGGCATCGCGGTCGCGGACGGTGCTCAGGTGCTGGTCTTCAAGGATCTTGGCCTGGTCAGCCAGGTGTTCGACGAGCAGACGCTGGCGGCCATGCCGGGGCACGTGGCCGTCGGGCACTGCCGCTATTCCACCACCGGCGCTACCACCTGGGAAAATGCGCAGCCGGTCTTCCGCACGACGGCGGTCGGCAGCGGGCTTGCGCTCGGCCACAACGGCAACCTGGTCAACACCGTCGAGCTGGCGACCCGGGCACGCACGCTGGGCCTGCTCGGTGATCCCCGCCGCGCTGCGGCGACCTCGGATTCGGATGTGATGACGGCGCTGCTATCGCACGCGGCGGCGGATCGGACCATCGAGCAGGCCGCCATGGCGCTGCTGCCGACGCTCCGCGGCGCGTTCTGCCTCACCTTCATGGACGAGAACACGCTGTACGCGGCCCGCGACCCGCACGGTATCCACCCGCTCTGTCTCGGCCGGCTGGACCGGGGTTGGGTGGTGGCCAGCGAGACCGCCGCGCTCGACATCGTGGGTGCCTCGTTCGTCCGCGAGATCG